>NZ_JBYOJV010000054.1:0-2580 GCF_057798835.1 Cupriavidus sp. 291-E7 | reverse complement strand
ACATGAATATCACCTGACATGGCAGCCTCCGTTAAAGGCAGAAGGATTGATGGCTGTCATGTCGCTTCGCTTTGCGCAAAATCTAGTGGGGCGTTCATCTTGCCCTCAAGCTCATAGATCATGAGTAGGGCGCCTAATTCCATCGCTCTATGAACAGCTGCAGCGATGGCCGCGGTGCGGGACGGGTATGGAACGCGCTCGTACTCGGACTCAACATTCCACAGACCGTCTGCCTGTAGCACCTTTACAACTGCTGTCATCCACACACCTCCAGTGGCATCGATACCTTAGTTCTATGCGTGGGCGAGAAAATATGATGTAGGACGATTTCCGAATCGGGCGCGCGGTTGGGAATGTGATCTCAATTTGCGGATGCGGCGAGGCTCATGACCCAACAGGGCTGCGAAGCCCCGTAATCGCAACACTTCACCTGCAACTGACGTAATATAAATTCTGCAAAAGTGCGTCCTTTTTGCTCCCTCATTTGTTTCCCAAGGGGCAGACATGCGTCTAGCGGCTTTTATCGTGCGTGATATGAAGCACATTTTGGCGGAGTGGGAGGCCTTCGTGGCCGCCCAGTTGCCTGCTGCACGGAAGCTGGATTCCCTCGCCCTGCGCGACCACGCGCCGCAAATCCTGCAATCCATCGCAAAGGACCTGACGACCCCGCAAACGCGAGACGCGCAACACGAAAAGTCATGGGGGCAAGCCCCCCAAGTGCCCGGTGCGCCGGAGACTGCAGCACAAGTACATGCGGTCATCCGGGCGCGCGGTGGCTTCAATATCAACCAGTTGGTTGCCGAGTATCGGGCGCTACGCGCCAGCGTGCTACGTTTGTGGATAGACGATTTTGAGTTGGTTGCTGCGGATCTGGACGACATGATGCGCTTCAACGAAGCTATCGACCAAGCAGTCGCCGAATCGGTGGAGTCTTTCAATTCGGAGGTCGAGCAGTCTCGCAATCTGTTGCTCGGAATGCTCGGGCACGATATGCGCAGCCCCCTGCAGACCATCCAGACGACCGCCTCATACCTGGTGGCGCTGAACGCCGGGGAGAAGGTGTCGGAGGCTGCGGCCCGGCTGATTCGAAGCGGTGCCAGCATGAGTTCCCTTCTGGATGACCTTTGCGATTTCAACCGAACGAAACTCGGCTTGGGTATCAACATCGCTCCCAATGACGTCGACCTGGCCAAGGTGGTCGGCGATACAGTGGACCAGTTGCGGGCAGTTCATTCGGACCGACGTATCGATGTGGAGGTGAAGGGCAATGTGCAGGGTTTTTGGGATGGCTCGCGCCTGCAGCAACTGATCTCCAATCTTGTGCTCAATGCGTTAAGGTACGGCGCGCCGGAGCATCCCGTCCGCGTTATTGTCACAGGCCATGACGGGGACGTTCGCCTTGAGGTCATGAATAGTGGCCCAGGCATTGATCAACTGACGCTGGAGCGGATATTTGACCCGCTGAGCAGAGGTCCTGATCAGGAAGACAAGAACGCGGACGGGCTCGGGCTCGGCCTTTATATCGCGAGCGAAATTGCTAAGGCCCATCGCGGAGCCATAGATGCTCGGTCCAACCCGGTCGAGACAGCGTTTGAGGTACGTCTGCCGCGTCGCGCGTAGCGACGGACTTAGGCCTTTCATAGACGGATATGATCGGATGGTCCCCCAAAACGCCCAGCTGGATCTGGGAGTCTGGGGTTTCCCAGTCAGATGAAAGTGTCCAATAAGTGCCAGGGAGCCGCCGGAGACCCAAATGGCTCTGTATCTAGAGCAGCTTGTCTTGGACATGAAATCGGCGACGCCTTTTCAGCCTTGGGATTGCCGATGACGGTGCACCCGCACGGTCTGGAGAGGCGCAGGGATAAAACGGGCAAGAGGTTGCTAGTGCACTAGCAATCGGCACGATATGGTCTCTACCCCTTGATGTTGCGCGGGTCATGACCGAAGGAGTTTCGTTCTCGGATCTGACCGTCGCGGCCGTGGATCAGCAGTTCGACCTTATTGGAGTTGACCCTGTGATTCAGGACACCCAAACACCGTTAAGTTGATGATGTGGCAGCTCGCCGGAACTCGCGAGGCGAACGATATCTCAACGCTTTGTGTGGATGCCGCTCATTGTATTGCTCGAATGCGACCGTTAACTGAGAGAGCGCTGTTGGCACGTCGGGCCTGTTCATGAACGCAATGTAATCGCGTTTCATGGTCTTGACGAAGGATTCGGCCATGCCGTTGCTTTGCGGAGAACGCACGGGGGTGGTCAGTGGCTCCAGTCCCAGCTCCCGCGCGAAGGCGCGGGTACGATGGTCGATGTACGCCGACCCGTTGTCCGACAGCCATTCGATGGTGCGCTCGGTCTGCACAGCGCCAAAGCGCTGTTCGACGGCGGCCAGCATCACATCTCGCACAATATCGCCACTGTGCCCGCCGGTGGTTGCAGCCCAACTGATGGCTTCCCGGTCATGGCAATCCAGCGCAAAGGTTACGCGTAGCGGCGAGCCGTCGTCGCAACGGAATTCGAAGCCGTCTGAACACCAGCGAACATTGCTACGGTCAACAGCGACGCGGCCGTCATGGCGACGT
>NZ_JBYOJV010000053.1:0-5761 GCF_057798835.1 Cupriavidus sp. 291-E7 | reverse complement strand
GGGGTCCCCTTGATTTCCGTGCAATTTACCGGGGTAGCCACCCCTAGCATCCACGCGGGTTTCCGGACGATGACTGCCTGAAATCCCAGTCAAATCAGTCACCTACTGACTGGCGCCTTTGCGCCTGATTCCGGAACGCTGGCCGCCCCAAAAGCGATGCACGAACAGCCACAAACCGCTGTTACCACGATGGGCCCGGTCGACTGTGCGTAGACGCTTTGATTGGTGTTCGGTGTTCGCCAGAATCTCAACAAACAAGTACATCTTGGCCGTCGGGCATTCGGCGATGGCCGGAATCGGCCCGAAGAATCAGCCTCACTCTGGCTTAACTACGCGGGTTTCCATGTAGTGGCTCCCCGTCTCGAAGCAAATCCGTAGCGCTCCTATCTCGTGCATACGCCAGCACCGGTCCCGAAAATCCCCGTACCACTCCATTCTGATCCAAGGCGCAGAAGCCCTGCCGCAGAAGGTCGGCCAGAATCACCGGCGGATTGAATCCGGGCACCCAACTGTCGAGCGTGATTTCGTCGTCACCCTGGAATTCCGGCGTGCCCAGTCAGAGGCGCACAAGGGGCGGACAGTCGATCAGTGCCTGGTCGCGTGGAATGAGTAACGCGCGATTGCCGCAGCGCAGGAGAACGATGAGCAAGTTGGACTCGAGATCGAGGTGGGCAATCGCCGGCCGGAAGGCAGGAAAAAGGCCCGCCACCAGTCAGAGAAGGCGGCGGGTCGCCCTAAAGCGCGCCACCAGGGTGGGCGCCTAGATTCAGCATAGAGCACAGATGCCCCTGCGGCGGCAATTTTCGGCAGCGCAAACGGCTGAGGTGCGAGGCATGTCATTCCACCATTTGGGCGGGTATGCGTCGTCCGCGCATCGCCAAAAAATGGTGTGACGGGAATTCCCGCTTCAGATTGGATTGCGCGCCAACCTGCGCGAAACAAACAGTCATCAGATAGATTGTTCGCCGGCTTGCAGAGGTAGATCGGCTTCGCTGGCGAGGGTCGCCCACTGATCCAGTTTCGCCAGGGCCATCAACATTGCCTCCGAACTCTGCGGATGCGGTTTGCCGGCACGAAACACGGCCTGTACTGTGCCGACCATCGTGTGGTGACGCGCCAAGACAAAGCCCTGGTGCAGGCCGCCGCTGGTCAATTGCGTATAGGCCCGGAAGTCGTGGTAGCCCACCCTTCTGAAGAGATCCTGCCCCGGTTCGATCACGGCAGTCCAGGCGCCACTCCGGAATCAGTGGAGCGTGCCCGAGTCGTTGCGGACCAAGGGGATCGTCAGATACCGCCGGTAGGCATACTCCAGATCCGCGTCAGCATCTGCACGCGCTTCCAGCGGCGTGCCGTGGCACTTTGGGCAGTCATATCGCCACTGGCCCGCTTCGGTATCAAATGTCAGAAATCCGCGATATCGACCGGCGACCAGTTCCTCCACCGCCGTCACGATGGTGACGTCCCCACGAAAATATGTCGCCATGATGAACTTCCCGGAAATACCCCTTAGCGAGTGTAGCAACGCGGGATCGCCATGCAACCCTATCGCGTTGATTTCGATCACGTCGCAGTCGCGCGTAGGCACCTGACAATGGTCCGACCCTCGCTCGATTAACGCTGCCTTACGGTCCTGTGCGGCTGACGTGGTATGTGCACAAGTGTCCCGCAGGAATCCCTGTGTCTACGCCATCGTCGCCGGCGATCACAGCAATCGCGCAACTCAATCTTGCCAGACGCGTGGAAGAGACTGAACAGCCACTACGGCAGCGCGCGGGTCGTTAGGAGGAACTGGCAGTGCAGTGGTGGGCTCCGCCCCACGTCGCCTTGCGTCTCAGCCTTCTTGCCGCTAATCTCGGCGGTCCGTCTACCGCTTGGGAGAAAGCGCGATGGATCACTGGCAACTGGCGTATCTCGGCATGCGACAGATGCCGCGCGAGCTCAGCGAGTTCGAGCTCGCCACTTTCTTCACTTTCTCTCCCAAGGAGCGCGCCCTGATCGACGCACGGCGCAGCCATCTGTACCGGCTGGCCTGCGCCGTCCATATCGGCTTTGTCCGCATGACCGGCCGCACTCTTGACGCCTCCAAGCAGGTTCCTAAATTTCTCTGGGCATATGTTGGCGCCCAACTCGGCATCACGCCACCGGATATGGGCACGCTGAGCGCCCTCTATGACGGGCGCACCGACACGCTGGTGGACCATCAGATGCTCGCCTATCAGGCGCTCGGTTTCAGCCCGATGGCTGAGCATCAGCGACGCTACGTAACGCGTTGGCTCAAAGAGCGCTTAGCGGGACAACCCAATCGCAGTGACATGCTGCACGAACTGAAGCGGTGGCTGTACGAGCATCGTGTTCTGATCCCGCATGAACGTGCGCTGAAACGCCTCATTAGCCAGGCCGTGGAGGTTTCCGAGGCGGCATTGACCGACGCGTTGGTGCTCGCCTATGGCGAGGCATCGCTTGATGCTTGGGGGGCCTTGCTACCTCGTCCGGAAGGCAGTCAAGCAAGTCTGCAGCAATGGCTGTGGGCGGTTCCATTGCGCAGCTCCACGCATCAAATGGGCGAGCTGTTTGACAAGATCGAGCGACTGTACAAATTGGGCATCCAACGTCGCTGGCCGGCGGTCTGCAACGAGGCGGTGGTACGGCACTATGCGAGACGTTGCGCTAATCGACCGGCCTCGGTCAGCAAACGCGTGGTGCAACAATCCCGCCGCCTGGAAGCCGCTTGCTTTTTGCGCTATGCCTTGTGTGCTGCCACGGACCAGATGTCGTCCATGCTGCGCCACTGGATTCGAAAATCTGTCAATGACGCCGGACGGCTCATCGACGCTGGCCGACCGGATCCAGACGGCAAGCTGCGAGAGTTCGCTGCAGCCGTCAAAGGGCTCATCGCGGATGACACGCTCACGCGAGATGCGCTGTGCCACCAGTTAAATGCGTTGGCCGACGCCGCTACCAGCCAGCAGCATCTGCGAAGCCGTGCCGGCATGATCCGCGAGCAACTGCTGTTGCGGCATCGGCTTGCCAGAGCATTGCTGGCCAGGCTCGTCCGGTTGCCATTCGCCACACAGTCCGCCCATCCAGCGGTAGAGGCGATGGAGATCTTACGCAGTCTCTATGCGCGAAGGGCCGACTGGCTACCCCATCGGGTGACTGCGCGTTTCGGGCGAGCGTGGCAGCCCATACTGGAGGGACAGGACCGTAGGCGAGCACTGGCCGCCTTCGAATGGGGAACGCTGTTTGCTCTACGGGTTGCGCTACGTAATGGCTCGGTATTCCTCGATCACAGCTTTGCCTTCCGCAGCCAGGCAACCATGCTGATCTCCAGCCAGGATTGGCAGGCGCGGCGCAACCACTTCTATGGCCATCTCAAACTGCCGCAGGACGCCAAAGCATTCTTGGAACCTGTGGTCGCACACCTGGATGTGGGGCTCGCTCGGCTGCGCGATGCGGCCGGGCGAGGCGAGTTGAAGATCGATAGTGCCATCCATGTCGATCCTCTCAAGGCAACGCGGCCCGAGGCTTCAGTTGAGGCCCTGCGGCGTGCGCTGTTTGATCGGCATCCAGACGGACAGCTACCCGAGATCCTTCTGGAAATCGACAGCCACACGCATTTCAGTTGGCTTCTGCTGGGGCGGGAGCCATATTCTCGCAGCGAGTTGCTCATGGTCTACGCCGCAGTGCTCGCGCATGGGACCTCGATGTCTGCAGCGGACCTGGCCCGCATGGTGCCGGAACTGTCATCCAGCGCGATTCGCCAGATGATGCAGCGTATCGCGGACGAGCGGAAACTGCGAAAGGCCTCTGATGCAGTGCTTGCCTTCATGCATCAGCATCCCATCGCCCGGCATTGGGGGCGCGCCGAGTTGGCGTCTTCGGACATGATGTCACTGGAGACGACGCGCTCGGTCTGGCAAGCGCGGGCTGACCCGCGCCGGCGCACCGCGTCGATCGGAATGTACACACACGTTCGCGACCGATGGGGCATCTTCTACGACCAGCCGATCCTCCTGAATGAGAGACAAGCCGGCGCGGCCATCGAAGGCGTGATTCGCCAAAATGGCGGGGAAGACGTGACGCAGCTCGCCGTTGACACCCACGGCTACACCGATTTCGCGATGTGTCTGTCGCGGCTGCTGGGCTTCGATCTCTGCCCGCGGCTTTCTCATTTGCGTGATCGCCGGTTGCATGTCCCCAAAGGCCATGCAATTCCGCCAGAACTTGCCGCGGTAGCGGATGCGGATGTCCGTCTCGTGTTGATCGAACTTGCCTGGGACGAACTTGTCCGGATTGCGGCGTCGGTCCAGACCGGTCAATGCACAGCGGTGCAGGCATTGACACGTTTCGGCGCGGCGGCAAGGGGCCAACACGTGTATGAGGCGGGCGTGCACCTGGGAAGGTTATTCCGTACGATCTTCCTCGTCGACTATTTCACTAACACCGCGTTCCGCCAGGAGATGCAGCATGCCCTGAATCGCGGCGAAGCCGTGCATACCGTCCAGCGGGCCATCCACTACGGAAAAATCCCCCTGGAGTTGGCTCGGCACGATGCATCGCTGGCAGCGGTCTCGTCTTCGTTGACGTTGCTGACCAATGCCGTGATGGCTTGGAACACGCTGCACATGCAGAATGCTCTGGAGGCGATAGAGGCTATTGGCGGTGAACCCATGCGTGCCGAGGACCTGCGCCAGATCGCGCCAACTCGGCTGGAAGGCATCAACTTGCGCGGCACCTTCGATTTTCCGATTGCACGCTACGCACACCGGCTACTGCCGAGTGCGACAAGCGCGCAGACCGTACCGTCGACGTGGCGTACAGCATGACCTCGACAGCAGATGCTTTGCCCAGCACTGACACCTCGATGAGGTGTCGATTGCTAGCCACCGATACGAAAGGCACCGCAACAAAAGAACGATGTCGAGGCGAGTCTCTGGGCAAGGATGATGGAGACTGACCTGTCAGGTTGCTTCTTCCGCCGTGTCTTTCTGGGAGCAGCAACCCGTACCGAGCCGAGGAAGCCGATCCCCTCCTCACGACAATATCGCTGGACACGGTTCACAATGAGGCGCGTCCACAGGTTCCTCAGCGTCCCGAGCACTCCGCCTGTCTCGCGCCGAGTAGCTAGCGCGACAAAGAGCTTCGAGCCCTGATCGGCAAGACTATTTCGGAAGCGGAGCAATCTCTGTTGCCAGTCACAGCCCGACCAAATCTTGATCAACGCATTCGTCTCCATGACAAGGACAACAGCCGACGAGCCTTCGGTGACCCCCAGTCCTTCAAGTTCGAATCTGACATCTTTTGCGTCGGCCAATGCGATTGCGGACGTCACGTACCCTGTTTCCATCTGAAAAGCGCGCGCGAGGTCCGGCTGAAAGAAGGGGTCACTCGATGGCGGGAAGCCAGGCGCCTGCAGCAATTGCACCGTTCGCGCGGCAGCGCGTCGATGCGCCATCACCAGGTGCAAGCCTTCCCTCGCGCCACACTGTCCCCCTATCCGGTCAGATTGACGAACGCCAGTAAGAGTGTGTTCTCTGCTGCCCATGTCCTTCTCCGCAACTATATTTCGACTATATGCGAAATATAGAAATAAACAAGGCCCGCAGCGAGTGGCAATTTGCCAATGACGCGCCCTAGTTTGCGGGCGTGCCAAACCTTGCAACCGTCGACCACCTCACGATGATCCCGACACGTCGGTATCCGCAGTGCGGATGCCCAACCGCTTCATCTTTTCCCATAGCGTCTTGCGGGACACGCCAAG
>NZ_JBYOJV010000052.1:0-5869 GCF_057798835.1 Cupriavidus sp. 291-E7 | reverse complement strand
ATCAGGGCGCGCTCCTTGGGAGAGAAAGTGAAGAAAGTGGCGAGCTCGAACTCGCTGAGCTCGCGCGGCATCTGTCGCATGCCGAGATACGCCAGTTGCCAGTGATCCATCGCGCTTTCTCCCAAGCGGTAGACGGACCGCCGAGATTAACGGCAACAACACTGGGGCGCAACGAGACGCCGAATACGTGCTTTATGCGCAACTTCCAGCATTAAAAATCTTGAGTCAGTAACCCATTGATTTACATGACTATCGTTTTGGCCGTTGCCTGGAAACCCGCGTGAATACTCGGGGCCGCTATCCCGGCAAACTGCAGCAATATCAAGGGCACCCCAAAGATGCGCGAATTAGCTCGAGCCGTTTCTTGACCAAAGATCTGCCTCGGCGCTTGATGCAGCCATGCGCGACTGGTTGCACCTGGTGCCACATTTCCTAAACTGTCTCTCGGAAGCGGCCCGGTCAGGCCGCATCTACAGGAGGGCATTATGGAACTTCATATGCACTCGCACCACTTTACGCGGCGAATACCTGACTGGCGTGCGACTGTGATGGCCGGCTTCGCCGCCGGGGTGGTCTTTCTGGTCGTCGAACTGGGCGCGCTATGGCTGATGGGTGAGAGCCCCTGGGTGCCGCTGCGGATGATTGCCGGGATTGTCATGGGTCCCAGCGAAGTGTCGCAAGCTGCATTTAGTGTTGGGATCATGCTCACCGCGTTGGTCGTGCATTTTGCGCTGTCCATCGTGCTTGGGCTGATCCTGGCAGGGATCATGGCACCGTTCCGCTTCGATTCGAGCGTTGGGATGGCATCGCTTGCTGGCGCTGTGTTCGGCGTCGCCGTGTATTGGACTAACTTCTATGGCATGACCCAGGTCTTCCAATGGTTTGCCGAAGCGCGCGGTGCTCTAAGTTTCCTGGCACACGTGGTGTTTGGCCTGGTCGCAGCAGATACCTATCTGAAATTGGAGAGGAAGGGGCGGTAAGAGCCAGTGAGCAACCGGTGAGGAGCAGTCCGGCTAATTCCGAGCCCCTTCTCACCGCCCCGCCAAGCGGAACGAGCATGGAGGACTTCGACAGGCTCAAGGTCGACCAGCGGCCAGCGTCGAGTTCGGTGCTGGCGGACTTTGCCGGTGCCGCGGGTCGTCCATTTCCAGCGTGGGTATAGGTCGTCCGGTGGACCCCACCCCGCTGGGGCTATCGCCCCTTCTACGACGGTCAAGGGCGCCTACCTGTATGGCGGCGAACAGTCCCGATAGCAGTCGTTCGCGACCTACCGTGCTGCTCATGGCAGGTCGCCCGTTGTCTCCCGCCACGGACCAGATTTGCGAACAAGCCGGGCAGGGCGCCGTCCAGCGCTCCGCGATGGACGGCGTTGCTCATGCGTTCTTTCTCGCTTGGGGGTAACGGTCCGGTGAGTACCGTCTTCTGCAATTGAGATGGGCAGGGCATGCTTTGATGTCCTAGCGGACGCCTATGAAGCCACTGCCCGGACCCGTCTCGGACGGACCGATTCAGCGACGCCGGTTCTCCGGAGCTTTCAAGCGCGACGTCGTCGCTTGCAGGAGCCATGTCCGAGTCATTGCTTGCCAGCTATATCGACGCGCTGCACGACGCCACGTTGTCATCGAACCCAACGCGAGCCGCCGCCGATCGTCACCATCACCTAGTTCGCGCGTGCGAGCGTCTGGTCATGAGCGGAAGCGACGCCGACATTGCACTCTCCGAGATTGCCCGGCGCAGCGGATACAGCTTGCGCGCGCTCCAACTCATCTTCAAGCGTAGCGTTGGCATGACTCCCGGCCGGTGGTTCCCGAACATGACTGAACGGCGCGCTGCGCGATCTGGTAGAAGCCGACGCTTCGTGTACCGTATCCGCGGTTGCAACGCGATGGGGCTTCCATCACTACCCCAGGGTTCTCTCAAGCATTGAGATATGCCTTCGGCGAAGTTCCGAGCGAAACAATACGGCACGCCAGAGAACACTCTTGATTCCATTGGCACTAGCGGGGCGTTGTCATCGCAGCGTGTTGCGAGCGGCAACTTGGTGGCGGTGTTCGGACATTCCATGCAAACATGGCCAGCGGCTGCAACTGGCGATCTCTTCCCCTTGATCGATTACCGGAAGCACGCTGGGCTTCCGGTCTCAGCGTCTTGGAAAATTCGTTGCGCTACCGGAGAAACGCGTACCTCATTGGGTAGGTCACGGCGTTCAGGAGAGGTCAGCGTTGGTCCTCAACCCACGCTTTCGCCCATGCGATGCCTGCCGCCACAGCCAGGTCGTACATTGGGTAGTAACCTAGAGACTCAGACGCCTCCAGAATGAGATGATCCATTTGCACGGTGCCAAAGGCCTCGAAAGAACCATCACCCAGCTGTTTCGCAAAGCCACGAACCGTGTAGTTCTTATAGCTCTCAATGCTCATGGTAGCCCCATTTTTGGAAGATCGCGGCATGTTCTGATGTGCACTTCCGCCACGATTAGACCAGGGCACGCGCCATAACCGTCCTTAGAGCCAGTCGGCAATTTGGGCAGGCATTGGTGAGGACCGCAACGTGGCTTCAGCGCCCGCTTGGTTATTGCAGACGATGCCGGATATTGAGCTCAACTGCACATAGCCCGTACGGATTTCACTGCAAGTGCTGTCCGCCGTTGATAGCGATGTTCGCCCTCGTGAGGAACGCGGCCTCAGGCGAACACAGGTACGCAACCAATGCCGCAACTTCCTCTGGCTGCCCCAGACGGCCTACAAGGATATTAGGAATAACCTTGGAATCGAGAATCGCCTGCGGCACAGCGGTCACCATCTTAGTGGCAATGTAGCCAGGCGAAACCGTGTTGACTGTCACGCCGCTCTTCAAGAGCCAGTGATTTCGTGAAGCCATGCAGTCCGGCTTTGGCAGCCGCGTAGTTGATTTGACCGAAGCCGCCCTTGGAACCGATGATGGAAGATACGTTGATGATTCGCCCCCAGCCGCGCTTGGTCATGTTGAACCCCGAGTCGAGATTGGTGCTCCTCGCGGTTATGGTAGAGACTGCATGGATGAAGCGAGGCCAGTACCTGCTCATCTGACCCTAGTATCTCCCAGCGTTTTGATAGCGCTTCGGTACCTTGCACGACGTACCACCGAGGCGTAAGAGTTGGATTACTTTGCCGCCGCCTGGGAAGCCTGCGCTGTACGACGCCGCACACCTTGCGAGGCCGCCTCCGTCGCAGTCCTGAAACTGCTCTCGGCTACCTCCACGGCCTGCTTTGCGGTTGTTTGTATTGACTCATAGAACATAGTGGTCGCGTTGACGGCTTCCTGCCAGACAGCCAGCGGCGCCTGGCCGGCTGGTGTTTGATCCCCAATGCTTCCAAGGAAGTCGTGCAGACCCTGCCTACTTGCCGTGTATTGGGCCTCGGCAACCTTATCGAATTCGGCCCGCGTCGCGGCGAAGATTTCGTACAATTGGCGGCGATACGCCAGTAGGTTGTCGACGGCAGGTTGAGATAATTCGATTTGAAATTCGACGACCTCTTTCGGGTCCTTGACTGAGAGCGCTTTCCTTGTGACTTCCTGTGTCTGAATCATGGCTGTCTTCATCGTCTGCAGATTCAGCTCCAGCAGCTTTTCGAAGCCCTCAACGGCCTTGCTCGTGAGCCCAGCCAAGGTTTCAATGCCTGCAATTTGAGCATTCCTGAATTGCTCGGGGGACCATTGGTGCATCTTGCATCTCCTAGGCGTGGCCCGCCACCTGAGCCATCCAACGACGGCGCACTGGCGCGGGAATGGGGTGAATGAAGATTGCGTCGAAGTTCGGTAATCCAGCAACGCCGACATGGGCCCTGACGAAGCGCGGACGCTGGCAGTCTCTACGGGTTAGCGCGATGCGATCATTGAGAGGCTCGGGTTGCCCGCCAATCGCTTGCGCGAACACGCCCGATGGCCTGAAGAAAAGCGTACCCTTGGGTTGTGACCCGAGGTTTGCTCTGATTGGGATCAACATGCTCGAAGGCAATCAACTGATGCGCGAGCAGCGCTTCCACGTCCGCATGGTCCAGTGCCGTTGGGTCAACGCTGTCGTTCACCAGCACCAGCGTGGCAAATTCATGATGACTCAGCACGTTCGTCTCCCAAGCAGTAGGTCTATTTTCGCTACGGGACTTCACTACCGTCCGTGACAATGGCCAGATTCTGTGCAGACCTTTCCTTAGCTCTCGGACGCGGAGGTTCTGGCTGGCGGTGGGGCGTGTTCTCGCACCCGGAACGTCCATCTTAGCCACTGGCAATTCAATGTCAATACAATTGGCGACCATGATCGCTCATGCAAACGCCATCTTTGACGACAACGACAGCACTACTCCACGCGCGACCGTCGCCGCACGGGCGGCTCAGGATGCTAGGGGCAAATGGCCGTTGATCGTATCCCCGCCAAGTGGGGTATCGGCTCGCCCACCATCTTTCTAATCTTTCGATCGGTAGGCCCGAACCACCATACCCATACCTCGCACGCCCGGCGTCCGTCAGCGTCGGGCCTTTTTTTCGGTGCGTCCGCGAGGGCTCCTGCCATTGGGTATGGACTCGCTACGATCCGGCAAAGGTGTTGACCAGAAGCAGACAATCGCGATGAAGATTTGGCGATGTCCCGCGTGGGATGAGTAGCGCTTGCGCGCACTACATTGTGTAGAGGAGAGAGGCTTATATGTCAATCGAACGGTATCGAGGATTCCAGGCGGAAGGACTGGCAAGTCCTAACGGATTTGGGGGCTTTCAAGCACATGGAGTGGTAAGCCAGCGCGGCCACGTTTTGCGCGAATCGAAATCGTTAGATCATTACACGAGTAAGGAGACGGCTGAATACAAAGGACTCCTTTGGGCGCGTTCCATCATCGACAAGTTGAATAAATCGGTCGACGGAGAACAGTGAAAAATATATCGACCGAGTGCCCGAAGTTCGCAGCTCGGATCGCCAGTCGCGCCACAGACCTGCATTTGCAAAGGGCTCGCCGTCGGGCAATCCGATGCGTCAGCGGACGGCTCTGCCCGTTTCCCAGTTGGGTGCGTAGAAAGCCCACGCAGGCAACGGTAAGTGCAGCCCATGGACGCGCACATCTCAAGGCACAACGCATGGGCATCGGGGATGGATGGAATTAGATCCCCGGTATTCCCCCGACAGGCTGTTGTTGTTAAGGATTGTTAGATGTCTGCCCTCGACTTCAGACTGTGAGAAGCGCTGGCGCCTGTGGGCAGGCGTCAAACAATCCTTAACAATCTCTGCCTCGCCCGGAGCCCGACTGGAACCTGGCCCACCGGCCGGAGCCTGCTTGTGACACATTCATTTCGCAACCCGCAAACGCTTGTCCGGCAAGGGTTGACGCAGAACTGGCCGAAATTGCTCGTCGTATTGACACACTTATTGTCGCAACGGTGACCGAATTAATACGGTCTACGGTTGGTCCAACGCATCGATCATTTCGTTACCGCGTACAACGCGTACTGCCAGCCATTTCGCTGGACTGCCACTGCGGACTCGATTCTCGTGAGGTTGCATCGACTTTGTTCACGTATTACCGGGACAGGACACTAGATCCTGACCAAATTTATGTGACGGCGAGCTCGCCATACTTATCCCTTAATCCAAAGTCTGCCTTCGTGAAGTGGAACCGTGTGCTTCCTGTTTTTCCACTTTACGTTGCGTTCCCTGATCTTCTCGAATGACCACTCACGGAAGCCAAACGCGAGCGCTTGTTCGCCGAACCATTCCTCTGCTGGTGCATGAACACCATAGGGTGCGGAGTCGCCAATCACCAGGCAGAGTGTGCTGCCACTCGTTGTGACCCGGCGCAACGCCTTGAAAGTCTCGCCCATATCGGCAAAGTACGCGGCCAGC
>NZ_JBYOJV010000051.1:0-6272 GCF_057798835.1 Cupriavidus sp. 291-E7 | reverse complement strand
GGCTGGCATCCGACAGCAACAGTGGGCTGTATTGGCACGGCAGGGGCGTGCGCTCGCCTTCTCAAGCTCGACGCGACGCAAACGGCGGCGGCGATGAGCCTGGCGGTCAGCATGGCCTCGGGCAACAAGGCACAGTTTGGCACCGAGGCCAAGTCGTTCCAGTGTGGCATGTCGGCATCGAACGCGATTGTGGCGGCGCGGCTGGCCGCCGCCGGCCTGCAAGGCAACCTCGAAGTGCTGGAGGATCCGCAGGGATTCCTTTCGCTCTATGGGGGGCCGGCACCACGCGGCTGGGACGAACCGCTGAAAAAGCTTGGTAAGCCACTGGCGCTCGAGGAGTTCGGGCTGGCCCCGAAGCGTCACGCATGTTGTGGGTCCGCGCACAACGCCATCGACTGCGTGCTCGATCTGAAGCGCAAGCACGGTTTCACGGCAGCGGACGTCGAGACCATCGATATTCTCGTCGGCGCGAGCAACAAGAAGAACCTGCGCTACGACGATCCCGTCGACGAATTCCAGGCGCGCTTCTCGATGCACTACAACATTGCGCTGGCCCTGTTGCAGGGAACGGTCACACTGGCTGATTTCACACCCGAAGCCGTCCAGCGCAAGGCAGTGCGCGACCTGTTCAAGGTGACCCGCCTCAAAGCCCGTGCGTTCGAAGACGAGCCCAAGGACCCGGACGATCGGCCACCGCACATCGTCACCATCACGCTGAAGGATGGTCGAACGTTCGAGGCGCAGCGCATCTATGCCCGGGGACTGATTCAGGACCCCTATTCCGACGAAGAGCGGCTCGCCAAGGTTGTGGCGTGCTGTGCCTCGCTGATGTCAGCCGGCGCGCTGGATGCCCTCGTGCAGCAACTTGCCGGGTTGCGCACGCTGAAGAGCATTCGTTCCATGACCGCTACGCTGGGAGTCAAGCATGACTGAGGCTGCTATGAAGCGAAAGGCACTGGAAAGCGCCCTGCGTTTTTTTCAGGATGGCCGCTTCGCGGAAGCGTTGGCCAGGCGCGTGGCGTATCGCTCTGTCAGCGGTCCCGATGCGAAGGACGAAGATCTGCTGCCGTACTACCGGGAGATTCTGGCGCCAGACCTGACTGCGATGGGATTTCGCTGCACGTACCTCGCCAATCCCGTCACGGGCGGTTCGCCCTTCCTGCTGGCGGAGCGCATCGAGTCGCCAGAATTCCTGACGGTCCTCACCTATGGACACGGGGACGTGGTGCCGGGCTATGACGACCAATGGGAAGAAGGGCTGTCCCCGTGGTTGCTGACCCTGCGTGACGACGCATGGTACGGCCGAGGCGTGGCGGACAACAAGGGGCAGCATCTCACCAATCTGACCGCATTGCGCGAAGTCATCGCGGCGCGCAATGGCCGTCTGGGCTTTAACCTGAAGGCGCTGTTCGAACTGGGTGAGGAGCGCAGCTCGCCTGGACTGCGTCAAGTTTGCAAGGAAAACGCCCAGGTGCTTGCGGCTGATCTCTTCATCGCCTCGGACGGCCCACGCGTCAGCAAGGATCAGCCTACGCTGTTCCTCGGTTCGCGCGGCTCCGCTGTGTTCGAGCTGTCCTGCTCGCCGCGTGCTGGCGGACTGCATTCCGGCAACTGGGGCGGCATCATGAAGAATCCAGGCGTGGTTCTTGCCAGTGCCATTGCATCGATGGTCGACGGCAAGGGCCGGATCCTCGTGCCAGACCTTCTGCCGCCGCCGATTCCTGCCCCCGTGCGTGACGCGCTTGCGCGGCTGAAGGTCGACAGCGAGAGCCTCGGAAGAAAGATCGACGACGCGTGGGGCGAACCGGGCTTCACGGCTGCAGAACGGCTGCTTGGCTGGAATTCGCTGGAAGTGCTGACCTTGCATGCAGGCAACTACGCGAAGCCGGTCAACGCGATCCCGCCTGCCGCGCATGCGCACCTGCAACTGCGATTTGTAGTGGGCACGAACTGGACGGCAATCGAGGACATCGTGCGCAAGCATCTCGACCGAGCAGGTTTCCCCGATGTGCAGGTGAAGCTCGTCCGCGGGTCTCCCGCCACGCGTCTCGATCCCACCAGTCCCTGGGTGAGTTGGGCCAAGGCCGCGGTGAAGGATGTGATGGGCACGGAGCCGGCAGTGGTGCCGAACCTTGGCGGCACGGTGCCAAACGATGTCTTTTCCGACATCCTCGGGCTGCCCACGGTATGGATTCCGCATTCGTATCCGGGTTGCAAGCAGCACGCCGCAAACGAGCATCTGCCGCTCACCATCGTTGCGCAGGGACTGGCGATGATGGTGTCAGTGTTTTGGGAGCTTGGCGAGGCGGGAGCGCTGGCTGCGCGCAGTGAGCACCGCGCCGTCCAGGCGGCTTGACCGAGCGGCGCAAGGATTTTTTTGGTGGATGAAAATGGGTGATACAAGAATGTCAAAGCATTTGCTGGGACGCCGCTTCGTCGTGATGGCGCTGGGATTGGCAATGTCGGGGGTTGCCCTGGCGCAGGGTCCGGGCTACCCGTCGCGCCCGATCCAGTTGGTCGTGCCTTTTCCCGCAGGCGGCAATACCGATGTGGTGGGCCGCATGGTGGCGGCGAAGCTGGGCGAACAGCTCGGCCAGTCCATCGTGGTCGAGAACCGTGCGGGCGCTGGCACCGTCATTGGCGCGGCCTTCGTTGCGAAGGCCCCGGCCGATGGCTACACGCTGCTCATCAGCTCGGGCTCAACCTTCACCTCGGGGCCGGCCATCGCCCCGAAGCTGCCGTACGACCCCGTCAAGAGCTTCGAGCCCATTGGCCTGCTCGGCCGGAACGCGCTGGTGCTGTTGGCCGGAAAATCCGTGTCAGCGCACACATTGCAAGACGTGATCGCAGCCACGCAGGCCAAGCCGGGGGACTATAACTATGCGTCGTTTGGCAATGGTAGCACCGCCCACTTTGCTGGTGAGATGATCAAGACCGCCACGGGCATCCGCATGACCCACGTCCCGTACAAGGGCAGTGCTCCGGCAATGAATGACCTGCTAGGCGGTCAGATCCAGTTCGATATCGATACCGTTCCCGCGGCGCTACCCTATATCAAGGAAGGGCGTATCAAGCCGATTGTCGTGACCACGGCCAAGCGGTCGACACTCCTGCCCAATGTCCCGACTCTCGCGGAGAGCGGTGTGAAGCTGCCGTCCATTTCGACATGGGTAGCCATCGCCGCGCCCAGGGGACTGCCGCCGGAGACCAAGGCGAAGCTGCAGAAGGCGCTGGCCGATACGATGACGAATCCGCAGATGCAGGAGAAGCTGCTGGCCACCGGTTTCGAAGTCGGCTACGCCGATGGCAAGGCCGTGGAGGCCTTGATTGCGGAAGAGCTGCCGCGCCTGAAGTCCGTGGCGCAACAATCCGGCATCCACGCAGACTGACAATCGAGCCATGCAACCATTTGCCCTGAGTGCCGCCGAGGCATCCGAACGGATCCGCCATCGCGAATTGTCGTGTGAAGAACTGACGCGATCCACGCTGGACCAGATCGCACGCAACGAGCCGATGGTTCGCGCCTTTTCATATCTCGACGAGGATACCGTCATCCGACGTGCGCGTGAACTCGACAAGCGGCAGCCAGGGCATGCGTTGCACGGCCTGACGATCGCAGTCAAGGATGTCATCGAGACAGTCGACATGCCGACGACGTACAACGCGTCTGCCTATGCCAACCATCGTAGCGGCAAGGATGCCGCGTGCGTCGCGACCGTGCGCGCGTTGGGAGCATTGGTCATTGGCAAGACAGATACGGTAGAGTTCGGGACAAACGGCCGGCCGGCGGCCACGCGAAATCCTCACAATCTTGCGCATACGCCAGGAGGCTCATCGTCGGGCTCCGCGGCTGCCGTGGCCGCGGGTATGGCCCAGCTGGCGTTCGGGACGCAGACGGGCGGCTCCATCATTAGACCCGCTGCGTATAACGGCATCTTCGGATTCAAGCCCACGCATGGCGTAACCAGTGCCGAAGGCGCCAAGGTCTATGCGCCAAGCCTCGACACGATCGGCTGGTATGGCCGCAGCGTTGCCGACCTGGATTTGGTTGCCAGCGCACTTCAGATTTGCGATGAGGACGCCGATGCCATGCGGACGTTGCGGGGGCTCAAGGTTGGCCTGTACCGTGGTCCACACTGGGGTAAGGTCGATGCATCAGGTCAGACTGCGTTGGAATCGATGGCGACCGCCCTGTCTCGCGAGGGTGCGGAAGTATATGACCTGGAGTTGCCCGCCGATTTCGCGAGTTTGACAGCCGCACAGCAGGTCATCATCCGCCAAGAGGGCCGCCGAAGCTTCCTTCCGGAACTTGTGACACGGCCGGATGACTTGCATCCTTCGATCCGGCAGACTGCCGAAAACAATGTCGGCTACAGCCATCGCGACTTGGTCGCTGCCTATGATTTGGCCGCAACTTGCAGAAGGCAGTTCGATGCGCTGTTCGGTAACGATGGGCAGCTGGACGTGGTCTTGACACCGCCTTCACTTGGTGAAGCACCTTTCGGCCTAGATGACACCGGTAGTCCGGTGTGTAATAGCGTCTGGACACTGCTGCATGTGCCATGCCTAGCAATGCCCGCCGGATTGGGCGAGAACAGATTGCCCGTCGGTGTACAGCTAGTTGGGCGTCGGTTTGGTGATCGAAGTCTGCTTGATATTGCCGGCAGCATTGAACGTCAGCTAAGTTTGAAGTTCGTCAAAGGGTCGCTTACCGCAGAGGAGGTCTGGCCTACCGCGCTGCTAGGCGCGGCGCGCTTGGCAGCGCTCTAGCGTCAGCGCCGACAGAGAATCTGGCCGAAACTCTAGGTTGTCAGCCCCGATGAACGGACCCCGTAAAGTTGGACGGGTAACTTAGGCCGCCAAGGGCTGAGTTCTGTACTTCACGGGACTCAGCCCTTTTAGTTTGAGCTTGATGCGGTCGTGATTGTAGTAGTGAATGTATTGGCGCAGGCCTTGCTGTAGCTCCTCGACGCTGGCGAACTTGTTCAGGTAGAAGAACTCGGACTTCAGGGTCCCGAAGAAGCTTTCCATAACGGCGTTGTCAAGGCAATTGCCCTTGCGTGACATGCTGGGACGGATATTGCGCTGCTTGAGCATCCGCTGGTAGGCCGGCATCTGGTACTGCCAGCCTTGGTCGGAATGCAGGACCGGCCGGTCCTGCGGACATAGGCGCCGGAACGCTTTCTTCAGCATGCTGCTCACCATCTCGAAGGCCGGCCTGTGGGCGGTCTCGTAGGCGATGATTTCGCCGTTATACAGGTCCAGCACCGGGGAGAGGTACAGTTTCTCGCCAGCCACGTTGAATTCGGTCACGTCGGTTACCCACTTCTGATTCGGACGCCTGGCCCGGAACTGCCGTTGCAGAACGTTGGGCGCGACACGGCCTACCGTGCCCTTGTAGGATCGGTATTTCTTTGGCCGTACCAACGACTTCAGTCCCATCTCGCTCATGAGGCGCTGGACCGTCTTGTGGTTGACGATCATGCCGCTTTGCCGGATTGCTGCTGTGATGCGGCGGTAGCCATAACGGCCCATGTGTCGGTCGAAGAGGTCGCGAATGCGCGCTTTCAGGCCCGCATACTTGTCTTGGGCCTGGAGCACCGCCTGCTGGTAGTAAAACGTGCTGCGCGCCAGCCCCGCCGCCTTCAGTAAGCCGACCAATGGATACTGCTGCCTCAGCTCAAGCACTATTTGCGCTTTTTGGGTTGCGCAGATGTCTTGTTCGCTTGAACCAAGGCGTCGAGCTTTTTTAGATACGCCACCTCCGCGCGCAGGTTCTCGATCTCCTTGAGCAAGTCCTTGCGGGAGCGCTCGTCGTCGGGGACTGGGGTGTCGGTTGCAGGCTTGCGAGGCGTGGCTTGTGGCATCGTCTTGGGGCGCCCGCGAGGTCGGGGCGACAGGGCATCCATACCGCCACTATGATAGCGGCGCTCCCAGACCCCAATGCAGCCAGGGCTGCGAATGTCGAACAAAGCGGCCGTCTGTCCGATCGACAAACCATCTCGCCACATGCGCCGCAGCACCGCCAATCTGAATTCGGCGCTGTAGTGGCTGAATTTTTTGCGCAGCCCGTCTCGGCCATGCTGTCGGTAGCTGGCCACCCAACGCTCCACCAGACTATGGCCAATACCATGCTCGGCTGCGATTGCGTTGAAGCCGGCTCGACCGGCCAGGTACTGCCTTACCACTCTGAGCTTGAATTGCTCATCGTACTTCGCCATGAAAAACACCCCAAAGGTTGGATGGATGTCCAACTTCTGGGGTGCAGTTCA
>NZ_JBYOJV010000050.1:0-7219 GCF_057798835.1 Cupriavidus sp. 291-E7 | reverse complement strand
TCCCTGCCTCCCTGCCTCCCTGCCTCCCTGCCTTCCCTGCCTCCCTGCCTCCCTGCCTCCCTGCCTCCCTGCCTCCCTGCCTCCCTGCCTCCCTGCACCCACGCAGAAGTTTCTTAAGCCGTCTTCATTGGTAGTGTCTTGCAACTCCAGTTTTCGAGGGGCCGTGCCGCCAATCCGAGGAATTCGACATTCTTCCGATGCGCGATAGTCCTGTGGGGTTGCTGGCAGGAGCGTACATGCAGGCGGTATGGCTTCCACACTCCGATTAGCCGTGGACCGACGTCGCGTATGACGGCGGGTGCACTGGTCGCGTCTTATCCCTTAAGCTGGGGCTGACCCGGGACGCTGTTACTTGTATGGAATAACGAACAAGTTCTCGCCATGCGGCGCCCGAGGCACGATTTCATTTCTGATGCGGATCCCGTCGAACTGGCTCCCCGGTGAGCAGCCGAATTCACGAATTCCGGGAAGTCAAGGCGGAACGCACCTCCGTTGCGCAGCAAGCTTCCGATCTAAAATAGGAACAGAAACGAATCCGAAGGCAAAAACGGGGGGGGATATGAAGATTATTTTTCTTTGCGCCGTCGTAACGCTGGCTTGTGCGTGCAGGCCCCTGGAGAGTCCCGATCATTCGCTATCCGCGCGCGATTGCCATCGGTGCCGAATGGTTATCTCAGAATTTAAACATGCTTTAAGTGCTTACGAGAACGACAGACTAGCTGGGGTGCCGCGGCAGCAACTCTCGACTTTGAGAATGCTTGCGCCGGATATGACGTGGGAAGAACTTGATCTGACGCTGTCAGAAGTTAAGATTTTTAATTATCAGATTAAAGATCCAGAATCAAGGTTTATCGCATTTGGAGAGATGGATAAAGAATGTGAACAAAATGGGTCAATTTCTTCGTGGTTATGGAAAAGCTATTCAAAATAAAATTATGAAACAATTGTTGGGTTATAGCTTTGCGCGTCTCGCGGAAACGTGGGCAGTGGACTAGTAAATAGATCGAGCGTCAGGATCCTGTAGCAGGCTCATGCAGTATGTCTGAAAACCGTTGGTCACATGACGCATGTTTTCAGAGTATAAGTCCTCCCCAAAATGCTCTTGAAACCAGCGCACTGTTTCTGTCCTCATACCTCTGACTTCGTGAATGCGCGGCGTCTCGGCGTCTACGCGATCCGCCCAAGTACGTTAGGGTCCATCGCCGCGAGGGCACGTGCACGCACTTTCCCAACGTGTGAATAGCGCCGCCGACGATCTAGACGACGCCGCATCCATCGAGGCGCGGCAACACCGTTCCGGACGTTACCGCGATACGAATCTGACATCGATGCGGTGCTACGCTCGCGAAGTGCCGTAATGAAAGCGCCGCTATCAAGGCCTCCTCGCCTTGACTAGGAAAAAGCTGTGGTGTGTTGCTTGCCATGCTGCGATCGCATCCTCCAACGGCCAAAATCCGCCCTCTAATGCTTGTCGACCCACATAGGGTTCCCGTTCGCCCCTCTAAGAAGGGCCCTCGCGATTCCCAAATAGGGTATTTGCCGGATTTTCAAGCTAGTGAAACTTTGCGATCTTCCAAGACAATTCAGAAACGCAACTGCTTCCGGCGAAAATTAACTCAGTAATAATAAGCTATCGATATAATAATGCTTCCGTTTTTGCAAAAGATCGCTAAGATCAAAGTAATAGGAAAGTTTCCGTCTCGGATGACGAGGATTGTCTTGGCGGCCAGTGCAGCAACAATATTTTCCGGGTGTGGCGGAGGGGATGAGCCGAACCCTGGACTTCCGGTGCTCGAGGAGCGCCAAGGAGACAACAAGGGGCCGATTCCTCAGTTGCCGGAAATCCAACCAATCAATCCTGAGGACGTACGCCGGTATCACCCACTTGCATGGGCAAATCCGTTGCCAAGCACACAATACGTAAAAGCGGACGGAACGCTGGTTACGAATGTCGGCGGTCGAGTCCGCAATCGGCATGCGAGGGAGTCGTTTACTGATAATTATAATATCTTCGCGCCGCATTATTTCGAAAGACGTACGCATGAAATTGTTATATACGATAACGCAGATCCATTGGATCATTCGAGTAGAATTATAACTGTTACCATAAGGCCACAGTCATGGCTTTTTGACTTGAATTTTAGACATGGATATATAGGCCATGTCAATGACAAGAATCTCTATAACGACAACACAAATGCTAATAGAATCCTTAGGTCCTCTAGGGGTGAAAACATAAAGACGCCGATTGATAATTATAATCAGCTCGAAATTGATAATCGCCTAAGCTCCGGAAGTGGGGACTATACCCCAAACGGTCCGTTACCGGAGGACTATGTGATAGTGAAGGAAATTAGGGAATACGCAAACGCATTGGATGCGAATGGGATGCCCTATCACCGCAAGCTAAAGGCTGGCGATATTGTTGAGTTCGAGCTAGGAATTTTTTTGGCGGGAGAGCAGCAAATCAAGGATCCATTTGGGTTGCCAAACCGCTTTAACTATTATTCAGATGCCCTAGTTTACGAAGTGGGATCGCCGGGGCTTGTGCCCTGGAAGCAACAGGGGGGGAATGGTATTTTCCGAGGCGGCATTTCGACTGCACTTTGGCCGGCCGCAATACCCATTGATTTTCGACTAGGCGGCGGTCTTACGACCCAGGAGGATACATCTTCTCTTCCCAGTGCAATGCTTCAGCAGGCCGGGACAAATATTGCTGGCTACAACATGCAGCCTTGGGTTGAGGGGCGACGGTTAATGCATACATCGTTTTTAACCGGTATGCACTCGGACGAAAGTAATACTTTGTTTGCACAACATATTGGAAAGACCGGTGCTGCGCTTTCCCAAACTCGATGTGTAAGCTGCCACACTGGGAATGGAAAAAGCTCCCCGGAATTCGGGAAGCCGTTGTCGAAGCTTGGCGTGTTTGTCGGGGATCTAACTTCGAATGGAGGCGTTACGCCCACCAAGGAGTTTGGAATCCGCTTACAGCAGGGAACCATCGAGGAGTACGCCGATCCGCTTAAGAAGCAACTTATGAAGATCGATGGCCGCGAAGGCACGTTGATGATCAAATCGTTGTTAAGTTCATCTGATAAATATTCGGATGGAACACCTTATGAGTTGGTGGCGCCCGTATATGAACTGACAGGGCGGGATAATGGCAAGCGCCCTTTGCCTTCTGCATTGTCTGTACGTTCCGCTCCCCATCTCGTTGGGATGGGACTGTTAGAGGCGATTCCCGAGGCGACCTTAGAAGATATCGCCCGGAGACAGCCCTCAGAAATGGCTGGAAAGCTTCAAATTGTTGCAGACCATCGTGATCCGCGGGTGATGCGGGTTGGAAGATTTGGCTGGAAAGCCGGAGCGCCTACGCTAGAAAGCCAGATTGCAGCGGCATTCGATCATGACATGGGGGTTAGTTCAGTCGTTAGACCGGTACCGGAATGCGTTATTGGGGTGATGGGCGAAGCCTGTAGACGCAATGCCGAGAATCCTGTTGGAGTAGGAGAGCACGAGCTCGATCGCATTGGAACCTATTTGAGCCTATTGGGTGTCCCCCCCCAGCGGGCGTTCGCCGATGCAACTAAGCCAAATCAGGACCTGGAAAGAAGCAGGGTGTTGAGGATAAATGATGGCGAGCGAAACTTCCACGCGGCAAAATGCGCGGTTTGCCACGTGCCCGATGTCAAAACCGGCGAGCACAAATTTCCAGAACTGCGAGGTCAGGCCATCCGTCCATACACGGACCTTTTGCTGCATGACATGGGTCCGGGGCTTGCCGACAGCTATCCCGAGGGCTTAGCAAAGGGCAGCGAATGGCGGACGGCTCCGTTGTGGGGAATTGGTATGCTGGAAAAAATCGATCCGAATGTGAAGTATCTCCATGATGGTCGCGCTAGAACTCTTGAAGAAGCGATTTTATGGCACGGCGGTCAGGCAGAAAAAAGCAAAGATTATTTCAAAAATTTGAATAGTGATGAAAGAATGAAGCTAATCGAATTCTTACGCAGCTTGTAATGTAAGAACGGACTAGCTTCCACCAACTTGCTCGGCTTGTATAAAAATACCTCGTGGCAGTTCGGTCGCGGATGCTGCAGAGTTTCCCCGCGTCGCAGCGACTGCGCTGCGGGGAAAGACGGATCGGGTGGAGTCGGTATGATCGTCGGCTTGCGACCGAACCTTCGCCATGTTTGGTGCGGCGGCGCGTTCGCCTATGCTAGGGTTGCAATACGACCAGAAGCAAGATGTGGAGCGCTAGAGGGCAATGCCACTAGGGCTGCGCAAGGCTCTGAGTTGCTAAACACGGTGGCTTTATCACGTCAAGTCGCCGTTGCGCGAGAGGAGGTAGCTTCGAGTCCGGAAAGAGCATCGATAACTAACGGATTGAGTATCGAACAGCCCTGTATTACATCTGTTTAGACGCGTATGAAAAATGCCACTCTTCTCGCTGCTCAGCACCTCCTGCAAAGTGACCTGCAATTGCTCGCCGAGCCAGGTGGCCAGCGCGGCGTCGAAACTCGAGAGCAATTTTGCGCCTGTCACAAAATGTCATCTGAAAGGAACAGTCCCATGTACAGTTGTTCTAGTCGATCCTTTTATCGACGCTCTACGCATTAGGCGAGTCCGTCGCAGTCTCCTGCTCCGGCCTTGCCCATGCACACTGAAAAAGTCATGCAGCGACAACACCCAAAAAAGCCCGTTGTAAATCGCCTTTCTTAGGCATATTTTCGCCGAAACTATGAAAGCCTTGAGGCTGAGGATCAAATCATGCGCGGTATCTTTTCCATCTATGTCCGCTCTTTTACGCTGAAAAAGCACTTGGCGTCGCCGTTTCAACGACTTCCCGCGTCCGCCGACAAGCCACCCATCGATACCGGGTGGTACCCCCGCACTGAGCGGGCCCCGCATACCAATGCAGAGTTTGCTGACGCTGCCGTGCGTTTCTGCCGAACGCTCTGGTAAGCATTCGCAATGCTTCAGACGTCAGCCTCATCAGCCACGGTTTGGTGCCAATCCGTGGATAGCCAGACCTGACTGTCCATACTATTTTCTCGCAGACATAAATCTAAGGGAAGCGCTTTCTCTCACTCAATAAAAATATGGGAAAAACTGCCTGCTTCACCGGTATCACCACCGTCTGGCGAAGACCTTCGTCTAGTTTTTTGGCTACCGTGATTTCTGGCGTCCAGTGACGCTTTGATCAACCTATTTTAACGGATTGAGATGAAGGAAGGTGAAAGAGTTCGTTTCAACAACCGACCCAATTCATGGAGTCGTACAGAACTGGAAACGTTGCGCGAGTGTTGGGCGAGTCCTCTGCCAGTCCGACTATGGCAAGATAGACTTCCATGTCGAAGTCATGGCGCAATATTAAGCATGGCGAATTTTCTCGGTCTGCCTCGACGCAATGTACGACATAACTCTTTGGGCTCCATGACATGGAATGCGATTTGTCATGCATTAGCTAAATCTACTCTTTCTTGTAAAGATCTTGCGCAGATTACGGGCCTGAGTAGAAACTATATCTACGTAGAGTTGCGGGCGCATTGTGGTACCGACGTACATATTATCGGATATACAAACGGAGCGCACAAAGAAGCACTTTGGAGGCTTGGAAAAGGCTCTAATGCCTTAAAGCCAGAACCGCTCTCCAAGGCCGAGATTTCGCGTAGGTATCGATTGCGTCGAAAGTTGATTCGGCGGGATATTGCGGCCTCTTGGTTATAGATGCCCTGCGACATGGGCCGCAGTGGCATTGGCTGCACCATTGTCGTGACGCATTCAAAAGTTACGTCTGTATCTGCTCCCCCTCGGTGCGAAGCATAACCAGTGCAGGCATGCATCCGCTCTACATCAGCAGATTGCTCGAGCCCTTGATGGTGTGGGCGTGCACGCCAAGCTGCCCAGTTTGTAGGCCGAAGTCGATGACCAGAACTGCCTTTGGCAACGGAGGGGCACCTCAAGATCACGGCCGTAGCTATTGCGAAGGACATCCCAGCGCTACGAGCAACATTCGCGGGAGCAAGCGCAGACGCGCTAAGCTGGTCGCGGCATAGTCGGTTTGCGCGTGCGCAGTACCATCTGGCGACTCAGCTAAGCTCCTCCTACACCTTGCGAGCCTAACGCGATGCTCTTACAACGTCGTTCAGTTTCGCTGGCCGCTTCATAGTTAGCCGCGAGAGGCGCGGTGTTGCGGATCTGGCTGACAAACTATGGTACCACGGTCAGAAACAGATATGCCGCGAAGATTACTAAATGCACCACGCCTTGAAGGATCGTCGTGCGGCCCATGCCCAACGTCAGGGACGCCACGATCATGGTCAGGAAAAGCAGCACCATCTCCTTTGCGCTGAGCCCAAGTTCGAGCGGCTGTCCGATCGTGATGAAGACCACGGCCACCGTGGGAATGGTCAGGCCGATACTGGCCAGCGCGGAACCCAGCGCCAGGTTCAGACTGGTCTGAATGCGGTCCGACCGCGCGGCGCGCAGGGCGGCCAATCCTTCCGGCAGCAGCACCAGCGCGGCAATCACCACACCCACTACCGCGGCGGGCAGGCCCGCATCGGCGACGGCCTTTTCCACTGAAGGCGACAGCAGCTTGGCCAGCGCCACCACGGCCACCAGACAGACCACCAGCAGCACGCCGCTGGCCACGGCCACGCGGTCTGGCGGAGGCGGGGCATGCACGCTCTCGTCGTGATTGCCTTCCACCAGGAAGTAGTCACGGTGCCGCACCGTCTGCACGAACACGAAGCAGCCATACAGCAGAAGCGACATCACACCGGAGAACGCCAGCTGGGATGGTGACAGCACCGGGCCTGGCGTGGTGCTGGTGAAGTTCGGCAGCACCATTGTCAGCCCCAGCAGCGTGACCAGAATCGCCATCGCGGCGTTGGCGCCGGGCGCCTGGAACGCTTGCTCGCGATGATGCAGCGCGCCGACGAACAGGCATATGCCGACGATGCCGTTGCAGATGATCATGACTGCCGCGAACACGGTGTCGCGCGCAAGGCCGGCTTTCTCCGGCCCGGACGACAGCATCACCGACACAATCAGCGCCACCTCGATCACGGTCACCGCAATCGCCAGCACCAATGTGCCGAAAGGCTCGCCCACCCGGTGCGCTACCACCTCGGCATGATGCACGGCGGAAAACACCGCGCCGGCCAGTGCGGCGGCCATCAATGCAATCAGCCAGCTTTGGCCCGTCATC
>NZ_JBYOJV010000049.1:0-7500 GCF_057798835.1 Cupriavidus sp. 291-E7 | reverse complement strand
TTCACACTTATCGGTTTGTTTGCTGTTACAGCCAAGGGTCTGTAGCTCAGGTGGTTAGAGCACCGTCTTGATAAGGCGGGGGTCGTAGGTTCAAGTCCTACCAGACCCACCAAGTTATCTCACGGGGGATTAGCTCAGCTGGGAGAGCACCTGCTTTGCAAGCAGGGGGTCGTCGGTTCGATCCCGTCATCCTCCACCACTTACCTTGGGGTAGTCGTCAAAGACAAGTATTCAGGAGTTTATTCTGAGTGATTGTCTTTGGCTGTTGCCAACGAGCATTTAGCTCGGCTGTTCTTTAACAATATGGGATGTAGTAAAGGTGTCGTGAAGCCTTGATGAGAGGCTGAAGTACCCAACACGATACCGGGTTGTGATTGTATCAACCAAAATGTATTTAAGTGATCGAAAGATGACTTGGAATACGGCACAAACGCGAGAACTCAGACCTATGACGGTCGTGTCCTTGAGACACACTCGTTATAGGGTCAAGCGAACAAGTGCATGTGGTGGATGCCTTGGCGATTACAGGCGATGAAGGACGCGGTAGCCTGCGAAAAGCTTCGGGGAGCTGGCAAACAAGCTTTGATCCGGAGATGTCCGAATGGGGAAACCCGGCCCTAATGGGTCATCCCTTGCTGAATACATAGGCAAGGGAAGCGAACGCGGCGAACTGAAACATCTAAGTAGCTGCAGGAACAGAAATCAACCGAGATTCCCAAAGTAGTGGCGAACGAAATGGGAAGAGCCTTGTACTCTTTAGCAGCATTGTTAGCAGAACGGGATGGAAAGCCCGGCCATAGCAGGTGATAGCCCTGTATGCGAAAACAGCGTTGTGGAACTAGGTGTACGACAAGTAGGGCGGGACACGTGAAATCCTGTCTGAAGATGGGGGGACCATCCTCCAAGGCTAAATACTCGTAATCGACCGATAGTGAACCAGTACCGTGAGGGAAAGGCGAAAAGAACCCCGGGAGGGGAGTGAAATAGATCCTGAAACCGCATGCATACAAACAGTCGGAGCCTGGAAACGGGTGACGGCGTACCTTTTGTATAATGGGTCAGCGACTTACATTCAGTGGCAAGCTTAACCGATTAGGGAAGGCGTAGCGAAAGCGAGTCCGAATAGGGCGTTGAGTCGCTGGGTGTAGACCCGAAACCAGATGATCTATCCATGGCCAGGTTGAAGGTGCGGTAACACGTACTGGAGGACCGAACCCACTAACGTTGAAAAGTTAGGGGATGAGCTGTGGATAGGGGTGAAAGGCTAAACAAATCTGGAAATAGCTGGTTCTCTCCGAAAACTATTTAGGTAGTGCCTCGTGTCTCACCTTCGGGGGTAGAGCACTGTCATGGTTGGGGGGTCTATTGCTGATTACCCCGCCATAGCAAACTCCGAATACCGAAGAGTGCAATCACGGGAGACAGACATCGGGTGCTAACGTCCGGTGTCAAGAGGGAAACAACCCAGACCGCCAGCTAAGGTCCCAAAGATTGGCTAAGTGGGAAACGAAGTGGGAAGGCTAAAACAGTCAGGAGGTTGGCTTAGAAGCAGCCACCCTTTAAAGAAAGCGTAATAGCTCACTGATCGAGTCGTCCTGCGCGGAAGATGTAACGGGGCTAAGCCAGTCACCGAAGCTGCGGACGCACGCAAGTGCGTGGTAGGAGAGCGTTCTGTAAGCCTGTGAAGGTGTCTTGTAAAGGATGCTGGAGGTATCAGAAGTGCGAATGCTGACATGAGTAGCGATAAAGGGGGTGAAAGGCCCCCTCGCCGTAAGCCCAAGGTTTCCTACGCAACGTTCATCGGCGTAGGGTGAGTCGGCCCCTAAGGCGAGGCAGAGATGCGTAGCTGATGGGAAGCAGGTTAATATTCCTGCACCGTCGTATGATGCGATGGGGGGACGGATCGCGGAAGGTTGTCCGGGTGTTGGAAGTCCCGGTCCCTGCATTGGAGAAGGCGCTTAGGCAAATCCGGGCGCGGAATTCAAGGATGTGGGGCGAGCGGCCTAGTGCTGCGAAGCAATTGGAAGTGGTTCCAAGAAAAGCCTCTAAGCTTCAGTCATACGAGACCGTACCGCAAACCGACACAGGTGGGCGAGATGAGTATTCTAAGGCGCTTGAGAGAACTCGGGAGAAGGAACTCGGCAAATTGGTACCGTAACTTCGGGATAAGGTACGCCCTTGTAGCTTGACTGGCCTGCGCCAGGAGGGTGAAGGGGTTGCAATAAAATGGTGGCTGCGACTGTTTAATAAAAACACAGCACTCTGCAAACACGAAAGTGGACGTATAGGGTGTGACGCCTGCCCGGTGCCGGAAGATTAAATGATGGGGTGCAAGCTCTTGATTGAAGTCCCGGTAAACGGCGGCCGTAACTATAACGGTCCTAAGGTAGCGAAATTCCTTGTCGGGTAAGTTCCGACCTGCACGAATGGCGTAACGATGGCCACACTGTCTCCTCCCGAGACTCAGCGAAGTTGAAGTGTTTGTGATGATGCAATCTCCCCGCGGCTAGACGGAAAGACCCCATGAACCTTTACTGTAGCTTTGCATTGGACTTTGAACCGATCTGTGTAGGATAGGTGGGAGGCTTTGAAGCGTGGACGCTAGTTCACGTGGAGCCGTCCTTGAAATACCACCCTGGTTTGTTTGAGGTTCTAACCTTGGCCCGTGAATCCGGGTCGGGGACAGTGCATGGTAGGCAGTTTGACTGGGGCGGTCTCCTCCCAAAGTGTAACGGAGGAGTTCGAAGGTACGCTTGGTACGGTCGGACATCGTACCTAAAGTGCAATGGCAAAAGCGTGCTTAACTGCGAGACCGACAAGTCGAGCAGGTGCGAAAGCAGGACATAGTGATCCGGTGGTTCTGAATGGAAGGGCCATCGCTCAACGGATAAAAGGTACTCTGGGGATAACAGGCTGATACCGCCCAAGAGTTCATATCGACGGCGGTGTTTGGCACCTCGATGTCGGCTCATCTCATCCTGGGGCTGTAGCCGGTCCCAAGGGTATGGCTGTTCGCCATTTAAAGAGGTACGTGAGCTGGGTTTAAAACGTCGTGAGACAGTTTGGTCCCTATCTGCCGTGGGCGTTGGAATCTTGACGGGGGCTGCTCCTAGTACGAGAGGACCGGAGTGGACGTACCGCTGGTGTACCTGTTGTCTCGCCAGAGGCATCGCAGGGTAGCTATGTACGGAAGAGATAACCGCTGAAAGCATCTAAGCGGGAAACTCGCCTGAAGATGAGGATTCCCTGGAGGCTTGACCTCCTTGAAGGGTCGTTCGAGACCAGGACGTTGATAGGCTGGGTGTGGAAGCGCAGTAATGCGTTAAGCTAACCAGTACTAATTGCCCGTAAGGCTTGATCCTATAACCAGTGTGTTTTACCTGGTGAGTGCGCCTAGTGCCCAGGTGTACAACACAACCCAATCTTTACTACACCCAGATTCGCCGCGCTGACACTAGTCAGCCCGGCAACCCCTCATGCCTGGTGACCATAGCGAGTTGGAACCACCCCTTCCCATCCCGAACAGGACCGTGAAACGACTTTGCGCCGATGATAGTGCGGACTACCCGTGTGAAAGTAGGTCATCGCCAGGCTCTTATACCCAGAACCCCCAAGCCCTAAAGCTTGGGGGTTTTGCTTTTTGTGTCGCGCAAAATGCGCGGAACGCACATCGAACGGGCATCCAATAATTACTCGGCGATAAAACGTATTCGCCGTCATGTTCGATGTTGTATTCAGGGTACGCGAGCATTCCTGACCCCCACTGCATCTGATATGTTTGCGCCCAAGCGCTGAAAAATTCAGCACGAAGCAGTCAGCAATACCAAAGCCTCGGCGCCGAATAGCCAGGATGTTGGGATTTCGACGAACGGGTAAGTATCAGGGTCCAGGGGGTATCGTGGCCATGAAGTTTCGGCCAGCACTGGCTTGTCTCGGGAGCGTGGTCGCGCTCGCCGGTTGTGCATCATCTACGGTCGTACCGACCGATCCATCAAAGTTAGCCGCGGTTTCTGACGGAAATTGCGCGACATTCAAGGAAAAAGGCCTGCTGAAGGCCGCAGTTCCGGGGCAAGGCTCGGATCCGCTGGAACTTGCCAATCGGACAACCAAGTCAAGCGCCGAAGCGGAAGCGGGCGGCGATGGCGAGGCCGAATCCGATCCGGCGTCGCTGCCTTTGCTCGCGCAACTGCCACTGTTTTCCGCGTCGGCATCCCCGACGGCCATCCCTACTGGCTGGCAGCCCTGGACCGTCAATCGCAATAAGCTTCCCACCAGCTATTCCCTGACCGAGTCAGACCAACGCATGGTGCTCCATGCCGAGGCGAATGGTTCGGCATCCGGTCTCTACGTACCGCTCGTTCAGCGAGATCCCGGTATGTTGCGATGGATGTGGAAGACCAGCGATGTCATCCGCGTGGCCGACAATGCTGTCAGTCATCGTGAAGACGCTCCTCTGCGGATTTTCGTCGCGTTCGACGGAGATCGAAGCACATTGCCGCTGAAGGACCAATTGATGTACGAAATGGCCCGTATCACCACGGGCCGCGAGATGCCTTACGCCACGCTGATGTACATCTGGGGCGGCAAGCGGCCCGAAGGCAGCGTCCTGAACAATCCGCATACCGATCGCGTACGCATGATCGTGGTCGACTCCGGCACACGGCATACGAAGGAATGGCGCTGCCATGAGCGCGATCTGCGCGCGGACTATCGCAAGGCGTTTGGTACCGAGCCAGGGAAGGTCCTCGCTGTCGGTCTGATGACCGATACGGACAACACCAAGAGTCGTGCCGAATCCTGGTACGGCGACATCGCGATCGACTGATCGGCCGGGGCCGGCTCAGCCGACCTCGACATCCTCCAATGCAAGCAGCGCGAACGTGGCCAGCCAATGGGTGGCCACGTAGTGACCTTCCACGGCTTGCGGAAGCGACGCATCCAGATGATCGGACCAGGCGCGTATCGCCAGCGGTTGCAGCGCGGCAGGCAGCGCTGGCCCCAGCAAGCGCCAACACCAGGCGCGCGACAGATTCAGGCCATCCAGGTGCGACATCTTAGGATCGGTCCGATCTGCCACGGTCACCGGCGTCAGCCACGTGCCCAGATCAGCCTGCCCTGGCGCAAACAGATCCCACCATTCAGAAAAGCCGCAGTCGTCCATTACCTGCCGCATCAGCACGGCTTCCATCAGCCCGCCGGACAGGAACTCGTCGCCGCCCGGCTCGTAGCGGGCGGGGTAGCGCTGATCGTGAGCAAACCAGCGATGGGCGCGACGCACGATCGATTTCCGCAGCGCCAGATGCTGTGTCTGCTTCGTGTAGAACAGCGCCATGACCAGCGCGAACGCGCTGTTGAAGTGCGTCCCGGTGCGAATGGGAAAATCGGCGACTGGAGTTGCCCCTGTACCTCAGGACACGCAGACACCGCTAGGTTGATGACACTGCAGTCCTTCTGAACTCGCGCGGTGAGCGATATTTCAGGGCTTTGTGCGGGTGGCGCTCATTGTAGTGTTCAAACGCAATGGCCAGGCGAGAGAGTGCCGTTGGCACGTCGGCCTTGTCCATATAGGCGACGTAGTTGTGCTTCATGGTCTTCACGAACGATTCGGCCATGCCATTGCTCTGCGGTGAACGTACCGGCGTAGTCAGCGGCTCCAGGCCCAGTTCGCGAGCGAAGCTGCGCGTGCGGTGGTCGATGTAGGCCGAGCCGTTGTCCGTAAGCCATTCGATGGGCTGCGGGGCATGCGTGGTGCCGAAGCGCTGTTCGACGGCAGCCAGCATGACGTCGCGCACCACGTCCCCGCTATGGCCGCCAGTCGTTGCCGCCCAGCTAATCGCTTCTCGGTCGCAGCAGTCCAGTGCGAAGGTCACGCGCAGCGGCGTGCCGTCGTCGCACCGGAACTCGAATCCGTCGGAGCACCAGCGGCTATTGCTCCTGTCCACGGCCACGCGGCCGTCGTGCCGCCGAGTGTCTCGGCGCACGCCGGGACGGCGCAGCAACAAATGATGCTCGCGCATGACCCGATACACGCGCTTGTGGTTGGTGCGCGGTGCGCCGACCAGCTCGCGAGTGCGGCGCAGCAGCGCCCAGATGCGCCGGTAGCCGTAGGTTGGCAGGTGCGCAACGTGGGCCTGGATTTCTTCGACCAGTTCCGTGTCGTCAGTCACTCTAGCGCTGCGACCATCTTGCCAATCGGACGGACGAACCCGTTTCACCGCCACACCGGAGCGCGCTACGCCGAGAACTTCGCAGACCGTTTTCAATGGTCGTCCCCCGGCAGCAAGGGCGAGCGCGCAATCAGGTTTTTTGAGCGGCCCCACTCAACAGCCTCCTTCAGGATCTCGACTTCCATCGTCTTCTTCCCAAGCAGGCGCTGCAGTTCCTTGATTTCCTTGATCGCGGCGGCAAGCTCCGATGCCGGGACTACAGTTTCGCCAGCTTGCACCGCTGCCAGACTGCCTTCCTGGTATTGCTTGCGCCAGCCGAACACCTGGTTCGGATTCACGCCATGCCGCCGGGCCACGGCAGACACCGAGGCGCCAGGGGCCAGCGTCTCCTGCACGATAGCGACTTTTTCCTGCGCCGTGCGCCGACGACGGCGCTCCGGCTCGGTCAGAATTTCGATGGGTTCCACGTAATGACTGGGCTTACTGATAGGCACAAGATCGGGTAAGGACACGCCGTCGCCGGCGCATCCTCCCCTAAGAACCGTACGTGCGAGTTTCCCCGCATACGGCTCACGCTCTCGAAAAACTGTCTATGGATAAACAGTCGGCTCTCGACTTCAATTGAGCCTACGCATCGATGAACGGTCGTCGCTCAGCGCAAGCGCCGAGAGGTGCAGACGCCATAGCTGGCGCTCTTCCATGCTTCCCCTCGTTGAACCCAGACCAAGTTTCTGCGCTCGAGAACCTAGCGGAAGTCTGCTCGCTTTCGCGCGAGGCGATGTTGCAGCCCCTATCCACACGATTACGGCGCGGCATTCGCGTTTTCCGCCTTCTCATACCCGCACAGTCAACAGCTTGCCTCACGGCTCGCTTGCCACGAGGGCAACGGTACGGGCTTACCACGTTCCCGTTTCATCACACGACTGAGTAAGGACCCGCCTCTTCGCCGGTGGCGCTTACGGCGACGTGTTGCTTGATAGCAGAGCAACATCCGGCCACTTCCCATTTTGGGTCATGCCTAACAGCAGCTTTGGCATGTCAATAATAACGACGTTTATCAGCGATTCACATGTGTTGCCCATGTCAGCCAGCTTCGCATCTCAGCCCCATTGCTGCTCGGAGCTTCCACGCAGTGCCTCGCGACACTGCGCGCTTACGGACACTTTGTCGGAGCGGCTTCGCACAACGCCGTTACCAGCGATGCACGCGCTCCCAAGCTACCGCCGGTCGCACGGCGGGTTCACTACCGCACCAGACTGCATGCAGTTGAACAATGATGAAACGAGCATGCATTGCGCCTAACCAACGGCCTCATGCTTCGTGTCGCACACTA
>NZ_JBYOJV010000048.1:0-9800 GCF_057798835.1 Cupriavidus sp. 291-E7 | reverse complement strand
GGGTCGGGTGCCGCCTCCCGCGGCGGAAGTCCTCGCCGTTGATAGGTCGAAGGCAGCGGCCGGCCATTTTTCGTCAATGATGCTAGTGGATATGAATGGCCTTTGAGCCGCCAAAGCCAGCCACTCATGGCGCGAATTTGCACGTCAAAAGTGCATCTTTGCGCTCTTGCAGCGCGCGCCTGATGATAGGCTTGAACCTTCCTTGGCGCATCGCATCCGTCGGTTCAAATCTATCCTTTTCCCCAGGAGCTAAGCATGACCACTTATCAAAACTCGCTCGAAAAGAAAGCTGCCTATTGGGGTGTTCCGTGGGAGGACGCATATGGCTATGCGCAGGCAGTCCAATTAGGTGAAGAAATCTATGTGTCCGGACAGCTAAGCCATGATCGCAACGGACAACTTGTCGCCCCGGCCGCTCTTGACGAAGAAGGAAAGCCTCGCGATTTTTCTATGATGGAAGCCCAAATGCGTGCCACGTACGAGAACATCGCCACCCTTCTCGGCAAATTTGGTGCAACGCTCGACGATGTTGTAGAAGAAACGCTGTACGTTCTCGACGTCGACGCAGCATTCGCAGCCGCCGGCAAAGTACGCAAAGCAGCGTATGGTACTGACCGCCCTCAATGCGCCAGTAACCTTATCGGTGTCTCGCGCTTGGCCATGCCACCGCAATTGATTGAGATTTCCTGCAAGGCGGTCTTGCGCAAACCGGGCACATAACTCGACCCGATTTTTCAGGGCTTTCCGATTTAATTCGCTTCGCGGCCTTCGATCAACGCCTTCTGCTTTGCTACCGCCGCAGCGCAAAAGCTCATAAACGTTTGGACGCGTCGTGTCCGCCGAATATCGGGATGTGTGAGCAGCCAAAGCTCATCCTCCAGGTCGGGGACCACAGGACCGACGCGAACCAATTCGGTCATCAAATCGCCCAGCATGCAAGGAAGGTAACCTATACCGAGCCCGGCAGCGACCGCTTTACTAACTGCAGCAACTGAGTCGGAACGGTATGCAACGCTGCTCGGTGCAACTCGGCTTTGCAGATAATGGGATGCCTTGAGCCCCGACAGCTTCCCGGTGTAAGAGACCCACGTCATATCGAAAATTCGGTCCGATGATGGTCGCTTCCGGCGAAAATGTATGGCGCTTCCGTATGGCGCCCATGCAATGTTCGCGAGCTTTCGCCCCACTAGATTCTCCGAGGGACTCCGTGTTGCTCTTATCGCGATGTCGGACTCGTCCCGGGCGAGATCAAGAGTGTCATTTCCGACTAGAACGTCAACTGACAAGGAAGGGTGGCGGGTCCTGAATTCGGCGAGGATTGGCGTCAGGAAATCCAGCAACAGCGAATCGCTTGTGGTAATACGAATGGCGCCCAATGGCCCATGTACTGCACCTGCGACCCGTCGGGCTACGCTGATGACATCCAATTCGACACGCTCGCTCAGCGCCCGCAGCTCGACCCCTTCGGGGGTCAGCTTGTAGCCAGCACGTCTCCGGTCAAACAACGCAACGCCCAATGCGGCCTCGGCCTGCGCCACCCGGCGCGAAACGGTGGACGCGTTGATGCCCAATCTTTCGGCGGCAATCGCGCGACTGCCGCACTCGCTTAACATTTTGATGATGCGGAGATCGTCCCAAGAGAATCGGAGAGTCGCATCCGCTATTGCTATTACTTCGCGATCTAGCACTTTTGAGGATGGCATGTGTCTTAACAATGACGACTGTACGTTTCAGGCCTTACGCCAGAGAACACGCATCATCTCATAGCCACGATCACGATTTTGAAGAGGACCGGTACTGCAAAGATTTGGGCCGGCCGGCCACACTAGAGTCCACTCCAATCTTCCTCAACAAACGGTTCCGTCTTACTACCTTACTTGCGGTACTGTCGGGAGTGGCGCTGCACCGTACTCTCATTCTGGGCACGATGCCTTTGGCTCCTCCGCCCCACATTTCCGCAGTTCTAGGGGTATGCGCTTGGTGGCCGACGGGTCGGTTCTGCTCAGCCTCTATCCTGGGGCGGAGCTTGCATGCCATCGCTCTCCATAGTTGAAAAATATTGAACATCACGTGCGGGACTTGAGTGGCCGTTGTCACACTACAATGCCTATAGTTCAGTACACCCGCTGCCGACGTACGAAGGGTGAAAGCGGCGCGAAGCATCAGACAAACTGAACTACATTGCGCTGGACGTTTTGGCGCCTCTTGGAGAAAAAAAACATGCCGGCCATCAGCGATTCCCAACGTCCCGACACTGCCGCCGCCAGCATCTGGGCGCAATGTCGCACCGCGGTGCTATTGACGATAGTCGGCGGCGCCATCGACACCATTGGTTTTATCGCGCTGCTCGGCTTCTTCACCGCCCACGTCACCGGCAACCTGGTGCTCGCCGGCGCGGCTTTCGTGAAGGGCGGCGCGGGGCTGTGGATCAAGCTCGGCGCAATTCCACTGTTTATCGCCACCGTGGTGGTTGCCAAGATCTGGATCGATCGCTGCAGCCAGACGCACAAGACGCTGGGCTGGCTGTTCGTGGCCGAGGCGATATTTCTGCTGGGATTTATGGGCGTGGGGCTGTATTTCGATCCGTTCAGCGAACCGAACGCCGTCGAGCTCGCATTGGCTGGTGGTCTTGGCCTGATAGCGCTGGCGATCCGCAATACCTCAAGCAAGACGCTGACCAAGAGCATCAGCCCCAGCACAATGATGACCGGCAACACTACGCAATTCGGCATCGATCTGTCGAGCTACCTCCGCGCACCGACCCGCGAACATCGGGTGGGTGTCCTGAAAAGCGGCAGCATCGTGCTCGGCTTCGTGCTGGGTGCTTTCCTCGGTGCCGTGCTCTATATGCAGATCGGCTTCTGGAGCGTCCTGCCATTTATCGTGATCATTGCGTATTTGGCCAGTCTGTCCTTCCGCAATCAGTTCGTGTGAGCGCGTTCATGACTATCAACAAAAGCCGGCTCGAATCATTCAGCGATGGGGTGATCGGCGTGAGCCTTACGCTGATGCTCTATCAGATCCAGTTTCCAGGGGAATTCAACTGGAACGGCCTGCGTTCAGAAGCCCCGCATTTCTTTGGCTACGTACTGAGCTTCATTTACGTCGGCATTTACTGGAACAACCATCACCACCTGTTCCAGTTGGTGCGCGGCATCAACGGCAAGGTCATGTGGTCGAATCTGCATCTGTTGTTCTGGCTGACGATGATCCCAATCACCACCACCTGGACGGGCAAATCGGATTTCTCGGCGATTCCGACGGCACTCTACGCCTTCGTTCTGTTCATGTGCGCGATCGCCTATTGGATTCTGGAGCGCGTCATCATCGCCACCGAGGGCAAGGATTCTTCGCTCGCAGGCACCATCGGCAAGGATCTGAAGGGCAGGCTGTCGCTGGTCGTGTATGCGTTGACGGTCGGCGTGAGTTTCTTCAGCACTACCGCCGCAACGCTGATGCTAACTGCAATGGCGGCATTCTGGTTCTTCCCTGATTCGCGGATCGAAAAATATCTCCTATCACTTTAACTAAGCCCTGCAAGTCATTGCCGTCGCACGGCGACGATGCAGATCGACTCGATAACGCGATGTCTTTTGCTGTGGATATATCGCAGGCGCCCAGGCGCACGCCGTCCTTGGTACGGATGGCCGAGACCGGCTGCGGATTCAACCGGTCGATGCAACACCTAGAATCTGAGAGCAGTGTTTGGTTATACGGGCCGCTGATGCCGACAAGTTGCCCGACGGCGTCATACTCATATGTGGTACGGATGCCATCAATATCGACGTCAGTCATGCGGCCGCGCACGTCGTAGGCATACTTGATGCGAGATCTGCTGACATCTACAGCTTCAAGCAACCTGTCCGCTGCATCATAGGTTTGCTTCGCCGGTGTGCAGTGCTTCGGGAACGATTCGAGTGTCACACCGGCGTTCTTTCACAGTCCCTCTTTGCGCCAAGTCGAAAGCTGTATTGCGCGGCGGGATGCTGGTTGTGCAGTAGCAAAGGTCATACAGTGTGAACCTCTTGCGCTGCCATCCACCTTTCGGTGCCGCAAGCATTTTTCGGAATCGCACGGCGTCACGCATCGCAACGGCCTGCCAACCCTCTCGACCTACACCTTAGTCTTAAAGGACAACGACTACGCGTCGATTGTTTTGGCCTCGCCGACATCCTAGGATTTTCCACATCGCCTCAAACTTCACGGCAGTCCCCAAGAATATGAAAATCCGACATCGATGGATACCGCTACTTCTTCTGGCAGCGCTCGCCGGCGTAGTTGCCGTTGCCCTCGCAATTTACTTGATGTGGGAGCCTGCGATTGCTCCGGCGAAACCTCGCTCCCCTTCCTCATGGGACCGGGAACTGGTACTCCACGGCGCGCGCGTCGTGGCCCTGGGTGACTGTGCGGTCTGCCACACGGCAAAGGGCGGCAAACCGTACGCCGGCGGCCTGGCGCTGGCTACCCCATTCGGCATCCTCTACACGACCAACATCACACCGGATCCTGAAACCGGGATTGGTAGCTGGTCGCTCGAAGCCTTTACGCGCGCCATGCGCCGTGGCATCTCGCGGGATGGCCATCAGCTCTATCCCGCGTTCCCCTATGTGCACTACACACGGATGTCGGATCGCGACATCACGGCCGCGTATGCCTTCCTGATGCAACGCGATCCAGTCTCAGCCAAGGCGCCCGACAACGCACTGATCTTCCCACTCAACTTCCGGCCGCTCGTCGCTTTCTGGAACGTCCTGTTCCTACGTGAAGGTCCGGAATCCCCGGATGCATCCCGCGACGCCGCGTGGAACCGTGGCCGCGAACTGGTCAACGGCCTGAGCCATTGCGCGGCATGCCATACCCCACTGAATCCCATTGGCGCCGAGCAATGGGGCAAAGCTTTCGACGGCGGCGTGGTGGATGGCTGGGAAGCCCCACCGCTCACTGCACTGACGTCATCACCGCATCCGTGGACGAAACCGCAGCTGGTGACCTACCTGCGCACCGGCATCTCCTCGCGCCACAGTGCAGCAGCCGGCCCGATGCTGCCGGTGACGCAGGAACTGGGCACAGTGCCGCAGGAGGATGTAGACGCCATCGCGACTTACCTCCTGTCCCTGCAGAAGCCCCAAGCTCGCGATCTCACACCGACCGATCCTGCAGGCGCCGATAAAGCCTCTATCCAGCGCGGCGCGGTCCTGTTTTCAGCTGCATGCGCGGCATGCCATGGTGACAACTCGCCCATGCAAAGTCTCGGTGAACGACCAAGCCTTGCGACAAGCACCGCCGTGAATGCGGCCACGCCGCGCAATACCGTGCAAATGATGCTGGAAGGTGTGCCATGGCAAGGCGAACAGGCCCTGCACTACATGCCTTCGTTTGAGCACACGTTGAATGATCGGCAAGTGGCCGACATCGCCAACTATCTACGCGCGACCTATACCAACCAGCGGCCCTGGAAGGACGTCGCGCAGGCCGCGGCCGACATTCGGAAGGGAGACCAATCGCGATGATTCACCTCACAGTTAATGGCACAAGCCGCGCCCTCGATATTGATCCTGCCACCCCATTGCTGTATGCGCTGCGCGATCACCTCGGCATGAGTGGCGCCAAGTTCGGCTGCGGCATGGGGCAGTGCGGGGCATGCACGGTGATCGTGGACGGCCAGGCTACTTTTTCTTGCCTCACGCCAGTGGCCGCAGTCGGTCAACGAGCCGTCCGGACCATCGAAAGCCTGGGCACCACCGACAAGCCGGGCCGGCTTCAGCAGGCGTTCATCGATCATCAGGCAGCGCAGTGCGGCTATTGCATCGCCGGCATGATCATGCGTGCGCAGTCTCTGCTCGAAGCCAATCCGCACCCTACCGACGCGGAGATTCTCCAGCACATGGAGCCGAACCTCTGTCGGTGTGGCACGCATATGCGGATCCTGGCGGCCATCCGTGCCGCAAGCCGCGCACCCCAGACGTCCCAGACAAAGACGGAGAGCAAGCAATGAATGAACGCGACGACCACATCGCCGATCTCCCCGAGAGTCCCAAGCGCCGCGCCTTCATGATCTCTGGCTCGCTGGTTGTGGGCTTTTCCCTGCTGCCCGCCAGCAATGCACTGGCGGAACTGGTTCTGGCCGATGAAGGTGCTGCGGTCCGCATCGGCCAGAAGTTCGAACGCCTGGCCGGCAGCCTCAAGACCAATCCCTTTCTGGACGCCTGGATCAAGGTCTCGCCCGACAATCACGTCACGGTCTACACGGGAAAGGTCGAGCTTGGCACCGGCGTACGGACGGCCTTGCATCAGGTGGCCGCCGAAGAGCTGCAGATAGCCCCCCATCTGATTACGTTTCTCACTGCCGATACCGCACGATCACCGGATGAAGGACTGACAGCCGGCAGCCATACTATGGCGGACAGTGGCAGTGCGTTGCTCAACGCCGCCGCACAGGTTCGTGGATTACTCAGCGACGCAGCGGCACGCAGATTTCGTGTCCACTCCTCCGCGCTGACCGTGTCCAACGCGCGGATTGCCGCACGGGATGGCCGCTCACTGACATTTGCGGACCTCCTGCCGACCGTCGACCTTCACGTGGTCGCCAAGGCCACCTCCCCGTTGCGCGATCCGGCGTCTTTCACGGTGATCGGCACTTCGATGCCGCGCACCGATATCCCCGGAAAGGTCACGGGTGCGGCCAGTTACGTGCAAGACCTGAAGTTTCCGGGCATGGTTCACGCGCGTGTGGTGCTCCCTCCGATCTACGATGCGCCATTGCTGGCGGTCGACGAGACGAAGACGCAGGCGGTGCCCGGCGTTGTCGCGGTGCTACGCGACGGCAACCTGCTTGCCGTGGTCGCACAGCATGAATGGCAGGCTATCCAGGCCCAGCGGGTGCTGTCTGCCGGATGCCGTTGGGGTAAAGGGCGCACCTTGCCGCGCCCCGAGGACGTACATGCGCAGCTCAAGAAGATCGCCACCGAGCGCATCGTGATTGCAGACAACAGTGCGGTGATGTCTCCAGCGGTGAAGACGCTGTCGGCGACCTACACAAAGCCGTACCTGATGCATGGATCTATTGGCCCGTCCGCGTCCGTGGCACACCTTGATGGCGACACACTTACCGTGTGGACCCACTCTCAGGGCGTCTATCCGCTGCGGGATGGCCTGGCAGAAATGCTGTCGATGGACAAGAAGCAGGTGCGCTGCATACACGTCGTCGGCTCCGGATGCTACGGTCACAACGGCGCCGACGACGCGGCAGCCCATGCCGCGTGGATCGCGCGAGCGCTTCCCGGCCGACCGGTGCGCGTGCAATGGATGCGCGATCAGGAGCACGTCTGGGACCACTACACGCCAGCCATGGTTACGCACGTCCAGGCCTCTCTGTCTGCGGACGGCACGATCGTGAACTGGGACTATGCGCTGTGGAGCAGTTCCCACAACGAGCGCGTCGTCAATGCTGGCCGACTATTGCCAGCCACGCTCCTTACAAAGCCCTTCAAGCCCGCGCCCTCGGTACCCATGATGCAACCGGAGGGTGGCGGCGACCGGAACGCCATCCCGCTGTATCGCCTGCCGAAGCAGCATATTGTGAACAACTTCTCGCCCACGATGCCGCTTCGGACGTCTGCAATGCGGTCGCTGGGGGCGCACTTGAACGTGTTCGCGATCGAGACGTTTATGGACGAGCTCGCCCTGGCCGCTGGACAAGATGCGGTGGAGTTCCGACTCAGACATATGGACGACCCACGGGCCGTCGACGTCATTCGTCTTGCGGCCCAGAAATTCAACTGGCGCGACCGCAAGCGAAAACCTGGCCACGGCTACGGCTTCGCATTCGGCAAGTACAAGAACATCATGGCCTACATGGCGATTGCGCTGGAGGTTGCTGTCGAGAAAGACACCGGCAAGGTTCGCCTCGTCCATGCAGAAGCTGCTGTCGATTGCGGACAGGTCGTCAATCCGGACGGGGTGCGCAATCAGGTTGAAGGCGGAATCCTTCAGTCAGCGAGCTGGACCCTCTACGAACAAGTGACGTTCGACGCCAATGGACTCCGCAGTTTCGACTGGGGAACGTATCCGATCATGCGGTTCTCCTCTGTGCCGACCCAGGTCAACGTTCATCTGATCGATCGTCCGGGTGCGCCGTTCCTCGGCGTCGCCGAAGCCCCCATGGGGCCCACGGCAGGCGCGATCGGCAATGCACTGTTTGACGCCACAAAACTCCGACTTCGCGATATGCCGTTGGCCGGCGAACGCCTGCGCAGCCAACTGCTCGCGTCATAAACCGAATCTCATCATGCCTTCAACGCAGCGTCCTCGCGCCATCATCATCGGCGGATCCCTCGGCGGGCTGTTTAACGCCATTTGCTTGCGCAAAGTCGGTTGGGATGTGCAGGTCTTCGAACGCTCGCCCCAGGAACTGGACAGTCGGGGCGGAGGACTCGTCCTGCAGCCGGGCGTCACGGAGGCGCTGCGCTTCGCAGACGCATCGCCGGGGGACGATTTTGGCGTTCCGTCGCACGACCGCATATTCGTGGAACGGGATGGCACGGCCCGCCGGGTCTATTTGCCGCAGACACAAATCGCGTGGAACGGCCTTTATCTGCGGTTGCGTCAAGCGTTGGATCCCTCAACGGTGCATTCCGGCGAGACATTTACCGCCTTTGCGCAAGACCAGGATCGGGTCACGGCGCAGTTTGCATCGGGGGCATCCATCCAGGGCGACCTTCTTATTGGGGCGGACGGGCCCGCTTCCACGCTTCGCGAGCAACTCCTTGCACATCAACAGCCGCATTACGCAGGCTATGCCGCCTGGCGCGGCGTATTGCCTGAGCAGGCCCTCAGTGAGCGCAGCGATGCCCTGCTGAAGAACGTGTTCGCGTTCCAGGATGGTCCCCATCACCAGTTTCTGAGCTATCGCATCCCAGGAGAAGACGGCAGCGTCCGCGTAGGAGAAAGGCGGCAAAACTGGGTGTGGTATCGCAAGATCGCGAAGGGCAAGGCGCTCGATGCCCTGCTGCGAGATCGCAACGACCATGTGCATAGCCACTCCTTGCCGCCAGGGAGCATGCGTGACGCAGAGATCCAGTCACTGACAGCCGCTGCCCGGGAGCACTTGGCACCGACACTCGCGGATCTCGTGACTGCGACGCCGGATCCCTTTGTGCAGCTGATCCAGGACTTCGAGGCCCCCAACATGGTCTTTGGCCGCGTGGTGCTTACCGGGGACGCCGCCTTCGTGGCACGACCTCACACAGGCGCCGGCGCGGGAAAAGCTGCTGCCGACGCACTCAATTTGGCGCAGGCGCTGCAAGCCAGTCCTACCGATCTGCACCGTGGGCTCGCGCTTTGGGAGAACGCGCGGTTGCCGGAAAACCAACAGCTCGTGCGATACGGCGTGGCGTTGGGCCGACAGATCATGGGGAGCTAGACGTCTGCCGCAGCGGTTCACGGCCCTCCCCCGGCAGGGACGTGTAACCGCCGCGCATGGCGCCTCGGATTCGATTCGCGTCTTGCGCAGCGCAACGCTGTGTTGCGCGCCGATGGGATTCCAGCGGCGGATGTCCACGCCTACCCTCTCATTCATCGACCTTCACCCAGGAAGCTCCGCAATGCCAACGATTCTCTTTTCGCCCATCGCTGTCGGTCAGCTCGTGCTGCCCCATCGTGACTGTCCCATCTCAAAGTTAATGGGAAGCCCGACCTAGATAAATCAAGGAGTTGTTGAGCGCCGTCGCAAACTACCTGGGTCGAAATCTCACAGTTAGTGGGTAAAAGGGGCGGCCCGTCTCACAGTATGTGGGTACAAA
>NZ_JBYOJV010000047.1:0-13235 GCF_057798835.1 Cupriavidus sp. 291-E7 | reverse complement strand
CACAAGATCGGGTAAGGACACGCCGTCGCCGGCGCATCCTCCCCTAAGAACCGTACGTGCGAGTTTCCCCGCATACGGCTCACGCTCTCGAAAAACTGTCTATGGATAAACAGTCGGCTCTCGACTTCAATTGAGCCTACGCATCGATGAACGGTCGTCGCTCAGCGCAAGCGCCGAGAGGTGCAGACGCCATAGCTGGCGCTCTTCCATGCTTCCCCTCGTTGAACCCAGACCAAGTTTCTGCGCTCGAGAACCTAGCGGAAGTCTGCTCGCTTTCGCGCGAGGCGATGTTGCAGCCCCTATCCACACGATTACGGCGCGGCATTCGCGTTTTCCGCCTTCTCATACCCGCACAGTCAACAGCTTGCCTCACGGCTCGCTTGCCACGAGGGCAACGGTACGGGCTTACCACGTTCCCGTTTCATCACACGACTGAGTAAGGACCCGCCTCTTCGCCGGTGGCGCTTACGGCGACGTGTTGCTTGATAGCAGAGCAACATCCGGCCACTTCCCATTTTGGGTCATGCCTAACAGCAGCTTTGGCATGTCAATAATAACGACGTTTATCAGCGATTCACATGTGTTGCCCATGTCAGCCAGCTTCGCATCTCAGCCCCATTGCTGCTCGGAGCTTCCACGCAGTGCCTCGCGACACTGCGCGCTTACGGACACTTTGTCGGAGCGGCTTCGCACAACGCCGTTACCAGCGATGCACGCGCTCCCAAGCTACCGCCGGTCGCACGGCGGGTTCACTACCGCACCAGACTGCATGCAGTTGAACAATGATGAAACGAGCATGCATTGCGCCTAACCAACGGCCTCATGCTTCGTGTCGCACACTATCCTTTATTTTAAGAGAGTCCTCGTGTCCTCAGATACGTGGGGCCGCTCCAGCGGCCTAGCAAGGAATACGAGATACACGGCACCTGCCATGACTGTATAGCCAGCCCCCCGACAATCCGCCCGAACTGACTTCTTCTCAAGGAGCGCAAGCATTGATCGCATGATGGCTAACAGGTTGGACCGGGGCGGGGAACATCCGATAGGGAATGTGAGCAGCAACGCTCGATGATCAGATAAGGGCCTCGCCAGCGAATTCCATTTGGCCCAGCAGGCTGAGCGGCCTGCATAAAAGGGCCGGACATAAGCGTGCTGCCTTCACCTGTCGCCCCCCATGTCATGGCTTGCAATCCGGGAGCGTCGACATAAGCAATTCCCTAGCGGCATATAATCGCCATCGCAACATGCAATTAGCTCGGAAAATATATCCTAATTTCAGCAACATCCGACCAAACAAGGCTATTTCTTATCCTGTATCTGACAACACAAAGTCCTGATGCGTTTTCCAGCCCTTTAAAGCTAAAAGCCAACCTATCTTCGACGATTTCAAAATTGCAACTCGCACAGTACCTTTCCTTATTTGAGATCGATATAATCTCACCCTCAAAGAACGGACCGCCGATAGCGTCTTTCCCTATATCGGGGTTGTGATAAATAAGATCCTTAAAAAGATTGACACGCTCGAAAGTTTGCGCTATCGGAACTGACTCCACATGAACGTTATATGTACGTGACCCTTGCAGGCTTCCTGCCACCGCTTGCACTGCAAACGAAAAATCACCATCTTTAATCGGCACCCCACTCACAGTCCCATCCCCATTCAGCCAAATCCCCATTGGCGCCTTAGTGACGTCATGAAATGAAAATAGAGGCTTAATTTTTGTGTTATCGGCAGAAAACACACAACTCACAACGCCGCCAACCACCCATCTCTCAGAAATTGATGGCGGACTCACTTCCAGTCCACCCAGCGTAGCGACGTAAAGTTCATTCTTATCTTGGCATAAGATATCGTCGGTTTCGTCGGCAAGCACGAATAATCTTATTAATCCCCTACTGCCTCGATGTGCATTCTCTTTTAAGAGAACAGTCATCGCCCACTGCAATGAGACAGACTTCGCTCCGGTATCACCTGAATATATTCCATTTTTTGGAATATCTGCCAGCAAGACGTTCTCGCCGGACTGCCACACCGGAAGATCCTCCGCCATCTCTCCGTTAAAACTATTTCCAGCACCTCGGACCTTCGCGGTCGCACCCAAGCCATAGAGCTTGGCATTTGACAACGATAAGAACCCTGGCATCACCTTCATAAAGATCCGTATCCACCGCCTATTCACCGGCAACACCACAGTGACTATCAGCGTCGTTCCCTTTCCGGGCTGAAGGTCCTTATCCACCAATTTGAGGTCGGTTTCAATACTAGTATCACTCATGGATAACGGAAAACGCCACTATTCTGGCACTCATCGGTCAAATTTTACGGGAATGAGTGCCAGATGGTTTAATTTAATTGGATTTATCCAAGACTACCGATGCGACCACAGATGAACTATCAGTAGAAATAATTTTGCTATCACTTTTCATGATAAGCGATGCGGTTCCACCGCGAAATTCCGCACTTACTGAGATCGGAACCGAGAAATCAAACGAGACATAGTCCTTTCCTGCAGGAACAGTTAACTTCGATCCATTTTTTATGGTCGCGATTAACTTTTCGCCATGTCCATCTCCCACCTCGTGGGGTTGAAATTCACCAGGCGCAGAGACGTTGTCACGTATACTGATGCCATCTGGCAACTTCATTGATATCGAAAGTCTGTCGATAGCATGCCTAACAACAAAATGGAACTTTAGGACAGAATTCCCCCGAACTTTCAAAAGATCGCAAGGCAAATTATCCTCGTCGCGAAACTCAGGAGTTGATAGGAACTTATCTAAAGAAAATAGAACCTTCGAAACTTGGCTCCTTATCCCATCAAGGGTCGCATGAAGCTCCAGCATCGCGACTGTATCGTGGGATTGTGCGGCTATTTCCTTAATCGTGAACCCCCACCCATCAGAGGCCCATTCGTCCGCCCACAAAACATGATGAGCCTCCGTCGGTTGATGCCCTGCACTTGCGACTAGAAAGGTCACGCCACCTGGCCTTCTATCTTTCCCCAAGCCGGCTCCTGAAATTGTCCCAGACACATCAATCGCACCTGAGGCACCGGATAAAAACACCCCCTTTAACTTTCCAATTGCCAAATCACCTGTAACAGGATGCGTGGTGATTATCGGAGGTTCAACGTCCGGCCTCGTTACTTTGATAGTATAGCTTCGCCATCCGTTCATTCCTCTTTCGTGGCCACCGCTACCGTTGTGATCGGTTGCGCCCAAATAGAACGTGTAATCCTTTACAACAGCTGGAGCGAACCCTGAAAGAACACCGGTCTTCTCGTCGAGTGAGAGGGTAGCCGGCAACCCATAAGACTTAAATTTATATGGCTTGATGCCACCTACTGGCACTACTTCGATTTTTGGATACGATTTTCCTGACGCTTCACTAGGGAGGAGCGTCGGAAAAATTTCTATTTCGTTTTCAACAGATACAGAATATATATGACCCGTTTCAATTTCACCACCATATCCTTCCGAATCTTTTGCCATAACAACACAGGTACCTGGGCCGATTTGTGAAGGACTTCCGCTTATCACCCCAGAGTTCGGATCTATCGTCAACCCACAATTACTCAACATCTTAAAAGTGTAGGGTGGTGTTCCGCCCGTCACGCTAATTTTCGTTTCCGGATATTGTTTATTGACAATTGCCGCAGGGAGATAGCCATCCCCCGGCGAGAATTTCATTTCAGGGGAGATTGATACAGTACATTCCTTCCATCCATTCATACCCCTATCGAGCCCACCATGACCTACTGAATCGGTTGCGCCCAAGAAGAACTTATAATGACCCTTCTTTTCCGGTACTCCTGTAAATATTCCAGATTTCGGATCAATATCGAGCCCAGGAGGAACGTCGCCATATTTTTTGAAGATATATGGAGGCGTGCCACCAGATGCCCTCACTTGTATTTTCGGGTAAGCTCCGTGCACTACACCTGACTTCATATCAGCGTACACTTCCACTTCCGGCAATATGACAATGTAAATTTTGTGTTTATCCGCGGCGCCGTGGGTTACATCGCTTTCCGCGTCAAACATTAGCCATGACTGCTCTAGAGATGTTGGAGTACCGAAAATATCCACATGTGTGCCGACTAATGTCCAATCAATTCCATTCACAATGTGGCTTTGTCCACCCTTAAAACGCCACTCGTTGAGAAACCCGGCACTTCCCAGCTCAACCCTCTGGTACCCTCCGTTGGTGACATTCTTGTACGTGGTATTCATTTTCAAGTATACTGTGCTCTCGGTCATGGCGATCTCAGAACATTTTTTCAAACATAAATGCTGATTTGTATCTTTCCACTAATTATGAGGTGGCTAAATACGATTTTAAATTATCAGAAATCGCCGACTCACTTTTGCAAGATATTCCATTAGTTTTTTCAAACGGCAGCGAAAAGACTGAGCTTGCCATCAAAGAACGAAGGCTTTGCTGCGCGTCTTAACTCAAGTAAGAAGAGCCAAGACAACGAGCAAGTGATACATTTGCCGGTCATACCTACCGGCACCTGCCCGGTCTTGCTTTGCCTGCCCATCCCTCGACATGGCATCTGTTAGACCGGCACACCAGGCGCGGCTAACAAAAATCCTCAACGGATCCAGAGCAGATGACAGCGCGGGCGACCCGGAGCAGCGAGAGATGAATATCGAAGCGACGTTCGTAGCAGATGCGCAGTGGATTTGCCCCCATGTCTCACGGGATATTCGTGGAAGGTGCGCGGTTCAACGAGTGGGCAATCGCTCGAATTGAAAGTCCTGCCGAGACGCCGCGCGAGATCTCTTCACGTTCACTCAAGATCAATGCCCGCAACGACCGCTTACGAGCGGCAGGGCTGTATCCTCCGCATAGTCGGATCACACCGTAGATCGAGCCTGCCGGCCTGCCTAGCACCTTCCAGATGCCAAGAAAAGAGTCCCCTGCCCGCCATCGCCGCCTAACCTCTGACTTGCCTTCCGGCGACAACCCTGGCCGTCCCATTTGTGCCAGTCGTCAACCCTCCCTCATTCGATAATAATAGGATGGGGTTTCAATGATCCATTGAACCTACCTCCGCCAATTTCAAGCGGACATCTGCGGCAATTGTTTGGACGATACGCGTAGTTGGCGTGGCGTCACGCCGTAGTGGCGTTTCATCTGTGTTGTGAAATAACTCTGGCCCGCAAATCCGCACTCAAGTGCGATGGCTAGAATACTGTCAGACGTGTTACACAACATCCACCGGGCCCGCTCTAGCCTGCGCTCAATGACGTACTGCATTGGTGTACGCCCAAATTGAGCTTTGAACACAGCTAACGTCGAATATTCACTTAGCCCCAAATGTTGTGCAAGGTCAGCAAGCGCTATGGGTTGATTGAGGCGATGACTTATGAAGTGATCTATAGATGCTTGAGACAGTAGGTCGCGTACCTCCACGCAGATCTGGCTGGCGTCAAGTGCGTTCGTATTGTTCCTGTATGTAGCGCTAGGAGGTTCTCCAAAACGTTGGCGGTACGCGAGGATAAATTGGCCGGACAGGCTAAAGCCGAATTGCCGTAGAGTCTCGATGAATGTGTAGTCTCCGCCTTTGGATAGGGCTCGCTGGACGCTGCGGAATCTGGCTTCAAGGAACAAGTCGCGGGAAGTACGCCCACTGAAGCGGACGATGCTGTTCTCGAGGGCACCCAGTGCACATCCAAGAGCGGTAGCTATGGTCCCCAGCGTTTTCCATCTCATCGGATCGGATTCGATCATTGCGATAGCGGAGCGGGCTTGATTTTCTGCGACGATATAATCGCTTGTGAGCAAATAGCTAAAGCTGTGCCTGTGACCTGTGATAACGAGCTTGAGCATGTGCTCATATAGTGCGGTGATCGCAAAGTCAGGCACCGGAGACATTTGCATTGCATTTTGCAGGCAGTTCACTGCCATATTCCATTGAGTGGCAATGTGTGAGGCTATCGGCGCTAGTTCGAAATAAATGGGGCTTCGTTGTGGTCGTCCTAACCAGCGCGCGACAAAGTCGTTGAGCGCTTCCGCATCAAGAATTACCGACAAATGATCAAAGCCATCGGTCGCCGTCCGGCAAGTCGAAGTATCATTCGAGGAGACCGGCATGAGGTCCCCGGCAGCACATTGCGTGGAGGAATCGCCACTCGAGTAGATAACGCCGCCACGATGGCAGGTCAGAAACAAATAGTTTTGTCGAGGCTGATCGGTGTGGAAATCGTGCGGCATGTCCATAGCCACGTCATAGATACCGATACCTCGCCATTCGGCTCCAGCAATACTTATGCTCTTTTTGTTGGCATGCCACGGACGAAATACATTGCCTGCATAGATTTTTTCTATGTAGTGCGATATTTGTTCTGGATCATTGCTGTGAAAGCCGTGGGGCGTGGCATGTTGGGAGTGCATGGCTGGTTTTCCGCGACCGAAGAAACGTACGGAAAGCATAGTGTCAGCGCTCACTATTGTCATATCTCGACACGAATAGTGCTCATGCTTTATGGCGTATCAACCTCGAGGCTTCGGCAGTGACACGAAGCCACGGCGTTCTCGTTTGACGGCGTTGTTGCATATAGATCCGGTCACCGGCGCGCAGCATGCTGACGCTTCCGCACAACGATTTGGGCAGATACCGGGCGGATTCAAGCGGTCGCCGTGCACGATGACATCGGCTGGCGGGCGACGCCGGCATCACGCTATGCGCAACGCGTCCGTTAGCAGTTCCGCCTTCATGTGCGGCTGCATCGATCGGCCCACCACCTGCCGGCTGAACAGGTCGATGATGACGGCTAGGTACAGCCAACCTTCTGCCGTCGCCACGTACGTGATGTCGCTTGTTGTCCAGACTTGATTCTGGCGCCGTGGTGGGAAGGTTGCATCCAAGCAGATTTGGCGCGACCGGCAGGCCATGATTCGAGTTGGTGGTCGCGATGTATTTGCGCCTGGGCCGTGTTCGAATGCCGAAGTTTGCATTCGCACTATAGTGCGCGGCGTCATCGCCGAATCGCCCAACCGCAGCATCCCGGTCTGTGATTGTCGAATCAGGCGACGAGACGCCGTCCAGAACAAGATGCACACTGCGGAAGTTGCTTCGCGCCGCCAACTCGCACCACTCGATACTCTCGCCGGAAAGCGGAATTCCCGCGACGTCACTTGACGCAAAGAAAATCACCTTTTCGTGATCATCCACGCGGCCAATGCGCGAATCCATGGCTCTGCCAATCGCCGTCGCAGCGGCCGCACTAGCGAGACTGGTGCCGTCCGCGAGCCGTTGACCAAGCCCGTCGTCGTCGCGTGGACTTCTTCAGGAAGGGAGGTGAAGGATTGCGGAACATCCTCTGCTTGGTCGCCGCGGAGACGTTCCGCGACCGTTTTCATGCGGATGTCCTGACCCCATGCGGCCATCGGGAGCATCTTCTGGCCAGCGATAGTCGCGACCGGCGTACTATTCGTTCATGTTAATCCAGGTAACTATGCGACCTCCGGGAATCGCGGGCCACCCCGCAAGGCGCAGACGAAAACGCCCCCTAGCCTCCCTCGAAAATTCTTCTGCGCGCGTTTTCAATATGGCGTCGCATGGCCAGCGACGCCTGCGTAGGAGATCGCGCCGCAATGGCGTCGATGATCGCCAGGTGCTCGGCCTGTACCACCTCGAATCGTGCGGCCACGCGCGTCTGGCCAAGGTTGCGCGCCAGTTCCATACATTGGCGGATCGGCCCGAGGGCATGCTCGATCGTTGAGACAAAAAATGGGTTGTGCGAAGCACGCGCAATGGCCAGATGCAATTGCAGGTCTTCCTCAACGCCCATGGCCCCGCTGTCCATTGTGCGACCCAACGCGGCGTACGACGCCCGAATTGTGTCGACATCCATATTGGTACGCATCTGCGCAGCCATCTCGGCCGCGCCGACTTCTACACATAGGCGAAACGCGTAATAGTGCTCGACGTCAGCAATGCTCTCGATCTGCGGACTGGCTGATGGATGGCCGCGCGCTGGCATGCGCTGCACGTAGCTGCCCGAGCCACGGCGCGACACGACGATACCCTCCGACCGCAATCGTGACAGCGCCTCGCGCACCGTAGTACGCGATACCGCGTAGCGGCCGGCCAGATCCACTTCTGTCGGCAACTTCTGGTCGGCTGCAAATTCCCCGCGCAGGATGGCAGCAATAATCAGCTTGCAGACCTGCTCCGATCGGCTCGGACTATCGCTGGCCGTCAATACGATGTCTTCCAAACGCCCTTCCCTCAGATGAAGAGACGATGGGCCGTAGGTCCCGGCCACCGACTACAAGTTGTCACACTACCATACTACGCACACCTCATCACAAAGGCATCTTACTAGTCATCGTACATCACAAGATCATCTAAACACGACAGCATATTGCTCGGGTTTACCCCCGACCCTAGGCGCCGCTCATTGACTTCGGGTGCAATTCCGACCAAAGTTGCCGGACTTATATATAAAGTTGTCGGACTACTTATGCCGACGTTGTTGTACGACGTCTCATAAATATATGTAAGCCGCTTCAGAGACATCCCCGGAGTTCTATCGTGAAGAAGATTGCATTGAGCGGCGCGGGCGGCCAATTGGGCACATTGCTGCGAACCGCTCTGCCGACTCGTGGTTATTCGTTGCGCGCGTCGGGCCACACCACCCCCCTGACCCCGCTCGCCGATGGCGAAGACGTGATGCACGGCGACCTACGCGACCCCGCCGTTGTGGATTGCTTGCTGCGCGATGTGGACGTACTCGTCCACATGGCGGGCACCAGCGTGGAACAGCCGTTACCCGAGATCATCGACAACAACCTTCACTCGCTCTACGGAGTCTATGAAGGCGCGCGCCGCCAGCGCGTACGCCGCGTGATCTTTGCCAGTTCCAACCACGCCATCGGCATGTATCCCATCACGGACACGCTTCGCACCGATTGCGAATTCCGTCCCGACGGTTTCTACGGCCTGAGCAAGATGTGGGGCGAAGGTATGGCGCGCATGTACTGGGACAAGCACGGTATCGAGACCATATGCATTCGCATTGGCAGTTGCGTGGTGCGCCCGGCCGAACCACGTCATCTAAGCACGTGGCTGGGCCATGACGATTTTGTTCACCTCATCGAGCGCAGCATCCAGACACCGGACGTGGGCTTTGCCGTGGTGTGGGGCGTATCGGCTAACACGCGCAGCTACTGGGATAACCGTGATGCCGCAGCACGACTGCAATACGTGCCGACGCAGAACGCCGAGGAGTTTGCCGTCGACATCCTGTCGCGCCCCGATCCGCTTGACGTCATTGCGCGTCAGCACCAGGGCGGCGGCTTTGCCAGTATCGACTATACGGCGCTAGAGGATCGGCTAAGGCGCTGATATGGCACGCGCCAATTTACAAGTACAAGATGCGGCGGCACGAAATAACTCACACCGCCGCAATGAGCAAGACAGCAAATGAGGAGACGGCAATGAAACGTATCAAGGGTATGCGCTGGTGGATGGTCAGCCTGGTCACGATGGGGCTGATCGTCAACTATCTGGCGCGCAACACTTTGTCGGTGGCGGCGCCGACCATGATGACCGAGCTAAACATGAGTACGCAGGAATACTCCTACGTGGTAGTAGCGTGGCAGGTCTGCTATGCGCTGATGCAGCCGATTGCAGGAGTGTTGTTGGACGCAATCGGCACCAAGATCGGCTTTGGCATCTTTGCGCTGGCGTGGTCCTTGGCGTGCGCAGCCGCCGCGCTGGCCACAGGCTGGCAGGGCATGGCGTTCTTTCGCGGCCTGCTCGGAATTACCGAGGCGGCCGGCATTCCTGGCGGCGTGAAGGCCACCACCGAGTGGTTTCCGGCCACGGAACGCTCGGTTGCTATCGGCTGGTTCAATATCGGCTCATCGATTGGCGCGCTGTGCGCACCGCCACTGGTGGTCTGGACGATCCTGCACGGCGGCTGGCAGCTGTCGTTCGTGGTGGTCGGCGTGCTTGGCGTGGCGTGGACCGTGCTATGGGCGCTCTTCTACAAGCATCCGATGAAGCAGAAGCGACTGTCCGATGCAGAGCGCGAATACATCCTATCCGGCCAGGAATCGCTGCACAAGGATAGCAGCGCGCCCAAGGCAAGCTGGCTGCAGATCGTGCGTGGCCGCAACTTCTGGTCGATCGCGATTCCGCGCTTCCTGTCGGAACCGGCATGGCAGACATTCAACGCCTGGATTCCACTCTACATGGCCACCGAGCGCCATATGAACATCAAGGAGATCGCGATGTTCGCGTGGCTGCCGTTCCTGGCCGCCGACATCGGTTGCGTGCTTGGCGGCTACCTCAGCCCGTTGTTCCACAAGCGTCTGAAGGTCTCGCTGTTCACTTCGCGCAAGCTAGTGATGCTGGTCGGCTGCCTATCAATGATCGGCCCCGCATGCGTGGGACTGGTTGATAGCCCCTACTCCGCCATTGCGCTGCTCTGCGTCGGCGGATTTGCGCACCAGACGCTTTCTGGCGCGCTGTATTCGATCACGTCCGATGTGTTCGGCAAGAACGAAGTGGCCACGGCCACGGGTCTGGCAGGCATGACTGGGTATCTGGGCGCTACCCTTTTCACTCTGGTGTTTGGCCTAGCGGTCACCCATATCGGCTACAGCCCACTGTTCGTGGTGTTGGCCGTGTTCGACCTGATAGCCGCTGCAGTCGTGTTCGTGATGGCGCGCGAACGCGTGAAGCCCGTGGCGAAGAACGCCGCCATGCAGTCGTCGCCAGCCCATTCCTGACTCCGTATTACTTGAAGTTCTTGCTAGGCTGCGAACGCACTCACGCTCGCGGCCTAGACACGTCGTCCCTGCTTTCCTGAATTCCAACGCAAAATAACGCCAATACAAGGAAGAGAATCTGCGCTGAAACTGAAACTGGAAGTTGCAGCACTGAGCCTGCTCGCAGAAGGCGCCGTCAGTGCGCAATCGATCGTGACGCTGTACGGCGTTGCCGATGCAGGCATCGAGTACGCGAACAAGTCCGCGCCCGCCACGGCGGGCACCTCCGGCGGCAGCGCGATGCGCGTCACTCCAGGCAACCAGTCGGGATCGCTGGCAGGAGCACGGAAGATACCCTTCTCGCCTACGGGGAAATGCCAAAACCGCGGGCCGAAATCGATCTTTCCGAGCGCACGCGCATACCGTAGAACCAGCTTCTTACGAATTTTCGAACTGGCCCGATGGACGTCATCTGCATAGCGGCAATAGGCGATAGCTGGTTTCCTATTGTCGGTCTTCTCGAACAGCAAATAGGCCGCTGTTTATGAATGGCGGAGTTCCATGCCCACCGATCCTCCCGCACCTTCTTGCTCAGGTGTTCCGTTCCATCCACTCATCGAATTCATGCAACATGATGTTGGATACAGGGGTGAGATGACACCACCCTGAGGAGCGCCTTCACTCGGTCCGCGAAACAGATCACGATCATCGCGCCAAGCCTTGATGAACTTCCAGAGCGGAACAAGGAACCGTTGGTCGGCAATCCTCTTGTGGATTCCCTTCAGCAACAGTCAGTCAAAGTAGCTGGCGAGGTCGCCCTCGACGACCCGGCGTCCGGCGACACTTTGTTCACCACAATCTTGCAATTGAAGCTTCGCCGCGCGAAGCGCGTGATGTACGCCACGGGCAGGTCTGAATCCATACGAAGCCGGATGGAAATCGCTTTCCCAGATCGGCTTCATTGCCATCAGCATTGGCCGTTGCATAATCCGATCCCGCAGGCTCGGTATCCCAAGCGGCCTGAGTTTGCAGTTCGCTTTCGGTATGTAGACGCAACGCGCAGGCAGCGGACTGACGAGCCCGCCAACAGCTCTTCACATATCGCCGCTAGTTCATGCTGGAGATTCGCTTCCAGCTTGCATTTGTCGATCGCGTCCACGCCCTGCGTATGAGCTCCGATGGAGGCCCAGTGTAATGCGAGCCGCTTCGATCAATCAACTTCCATCGGCAATCAATCTCAGGAGTCGATCGAACTTGCGCTCTTGTTCTCCGTTGACCATATCTGTTGAGTTGCACTGAGAACTGACCCATCAGACCCGGCATTGAGCATTCAATGCCTACTATGGCGTCTGCAAGGCGTCGAGAATTCTCTGGCGCCAATACCCCGTAGGCCGCGGGGTGTCAGACGCTGTCCGATAGCGGCATGCCGTAGGCCACGAGCAAACTGTCTTCACAATTTTCAGGAGACAGTCATGCCCAACAAAGACGTTCATGTAGTGCCCGCTGGTGACGGATGGGCGGTCGAAGTTCCAGATAGTGGCAAGCGTACTATGTTTGCCACCCAGGAAGAAGCAATCCAAGCTGGCACCGAGCGAGCGCAATGCGATAAGTGGAGCGGCCCCTTGAATCTCAGGACACCCGGCACCTCTTAAAATAAGAGGTAGTGTGCGACACGAAGCATGAGGCCGTTGGTTAGGCGCAATGCATGCTCGTTTCATCATTGTTCAACTGCATGCAGTCTGGTGCGGTAGTGAACCCGCCGTGCGACCGGCGGTAGCTTGGGAGCGCGTGCATCGCTGGTAACGGCGTTGTGCGAAGCCGCTCCGACAAAGTGTCCGTAAGCGCGCAGTGTCGCGAGGCACTGCGTGGAAGCTCCGAGCAGCAATGGGGCTGAGATGCGAAGCTGGCTGACATGGGCAACACATGTGAATCGCTGATAAACGTCGTTATTATTGACATGCCAAAGCTGCTGTTAGGCATGACCCAAAATGGGAAGTGGCCGGATGTTGCTCTGCTATCAAGCAACACGTCGCCGTAAGCGCCACCGGCGAAGAGGCGGGTCCTTACTCAGTCGTGTGATGAAACGGGAACGTGGTAAGCCCGTACCGTTGCCCTCGTGGCAAGCGAGCCGTGAGGCAAGCTGTTGACTGTGCGGGTATGAGAAGGCGGAAAACGCGAATGCCGCGCCGTAATCGTGTGGATAGGGGCTGCAACATCGCCTCGCGCGAAAGCGAGCAGACTTCCGCTAGGTTCTCGAGCGCAGAAACTTGGTCTGGGTTCAACGAGGGGAAGCATGGAAGAGCGCCAGCTATGGCGTCTGCACCTCTCGGCGCTTGCGCTGAGCGACGACCGTTCATCGATGCGTAGGCTCAATTGAAGTCGAGAGCCGACTGTTTATCCATAGACAGTTTTTCGAGAGCGTGAGCCGTATGCGGGGAAACTCGCACGTACGGTTCTTAGGGGAGGATGCGCCGGCGACGGCGTGTCCTTACCCGATCTTGTG
>NZ_JBYOJV010000046.1:0-13948 GCF_057798835.1 Cupriavidus sp. 291-E7 | reverse complement strand
GGTATTCCCCCCATTTCTAGCGGTCGCTGGAAGTAGAGGCTAGGCCATGATGGCCGATCGTTGTTTCGGGGTAATGCCACCGAGCGCCATATTGGGGCGTTCGTGATTGTAAGACCATAGCCATTTTGTCGCGTAGTCCTGGACTTCGGCGACGGTCTCGAACAGGTAATGCGCCAGCCAGTCATACCGCACAGTCCGGTTGTACCGCTCGATATAGGCGTTCTGTTGAGGCTTGCCTGGCTGGATGAACTGCAACCTGATTCCCCGCTTGCGGGCCCAGTTCTTCAATGCTTCGCTGACATACTCCGGGCCGTTGTCACACCGAATCGCCTGCGGCGGCCCTCGCCACTCGATGACCTGATCCAGAGCGCGGATCACTCGCGGTGATGGCAGCGAGAAGTCCACGTCGATGCACAGGCCTTCCCGGTTGAAGTCGTCGATGACATTGAACAGCCGAATGCTGCGGCCGTCGGCCAACTGGTCGTGCATGAAGTCCATCGACCAGCTTTCATTCAACGTCAATGGCACCGCCAACGGTTCGGGCTGCTCACGCACCAGCCGCTTGCGGGGCTTGATGCGCAGGTTCAACTCCAACTGCCGGTAGATACGATAGACGCGTTTGTGATTCCAGCCAAAGCCTTTGACGTTGCGCAGGTACAGGAAGCACAGACCGAACCCCCAGTTGCGCTGGTTGTGGGTCAGCTTGACCAGCCAATCGGCGATGACGTCATTCTCCGTCGAGCTCTTGGCCTGATACCGATAGCACGTCTCGCTCACGCCAAAGGCAGCGCAGGCCGTCTTGACCGTCAGGGCGCGTTCTCGCACGGCACGCATGGCCATCTCACGTCGGTGAGATGGCCTTACCACTTTTTTTCGATGGCTTCCTTCAGGACATCGGCCTTCAGGCGTTCCTCGGCATACATCTTCTTGAGGCGGGCGTTCTCGGCTTCCAATTCCTTCATCCGTGTCATCAGCGCCGCATCCATGCCGCCATATTTGGCCCGCCATTTGTAAAAGCTAGCGTTGCTCATGCCGTGCTCCCGGCATAGCTCCGGAACCGGTGTGCCGGCTTCGGCCTGCTTCAAGATGGCGATGATCTGGCTGTCCGTGAATCGGGAGGTCTTCATGCAAATTTCCTAAGGTACCGCTGATAGAAAATTCTACTTCCCGCGACGCTTACTTTACGGGGGGAATACCCAATGAAGTAGGCACGCAACGCTTCTTTGCCGTTGCATCCCGACCGCGAACGACATTCAACGGAGGTGGTTTCAACGGCCGCTAGGGACTGCGCAGCCGGCATTCCAGTGTCTGTGGTGCTGGAATGTGGCTGTCCGTTTATGGCCGGACCCAGCCACCTGGCCAGCAGTCAGTGAATGACTGTCATGGCCTGCGGCGCAGGGCTACTACCTCGCCCCTAGAGGGATTTTGATCCAGCGGACACAATTCATGCGCCGCTCAAAGCAACCCCTCGGTTGAAATCGTCCTCCAACGTCCGCGACGACGCACAGCCGTCTCGGCTGAAGCTAGCACCGGAAACTATCACGAGCGGGCCAAGATCATCGAGCGCCTGTATGCATTCGCCACGACCGGTGCCGAAGTTCATTGTCCTCAATTTCAATGCGCAACACGCGATACGCTGATCAGTGCCCAAAGCCCCTGGGTGACAGCGACTTCTCAATGCGCAACAACAAGGTTTCATTAGATAATTTTTGGGAAGGATGCCAGAAGGTCGGACCCGGCTGCGACCACTGCTACGCCGAAGCTCGCAATGCGAGATTCGGTGGCGGGCATGCCTCAAACTGGGGGCCCGGTGCACCGCGTCGCCGCACCTCCCCTGCCAATTGGCGAAAGATGCTCCGTTGGAACGCCGCACATGCTGCTTTCGCGGCGATTCACGGTCGCCGGCAGCGCGTGTTCTGCTCAAGTCTGGCCGACGTATTCGACAACGAGGTGCCAATCGAATGGTTTATCGACATGCTCGACGTCTGGCGGCAGACGCCGAACCTCGACAAGCTCGTGTTGACCAAACGCATAGGCAACGCCACGAAAAGGCTGGGCGAGGCCTTCAACACGCTGTTGCAGCGCGACGACTGCGCCGACAACCCGCTCGTACCTTGGCTGGCCACCTGGATCGCTGGCAACGCCCCAGCCGATGTCTGGTTGGGCGCAACGATCGTGAATCAGACCGAGGCCGACCGCGACATTCCGAAGCTGCTGCGCGTGCCGGCGAAGATCCGCTTTCTCTCGATGGAACCACTGCTCGGGCACGTCGACGTGTTCTCCACGATGACTGGTGAGCTGCTCCACACATCCGGCAACGACTACAACCCCGGCGCCATCGACTGGATCATTGCCGGCGGCGAGTCCGGCCCGGGCGCACGGCCCACGCACCCCGCATGGCTGCGCGGCCTACGCGACCAGTGCGCAGCTGGCGGCATCCCCTTCATCATGAAGCAGTGGGGCGAATGGCACACTGCTGCCGTATTGACCACGACCGGCGAGGCTGTCTTCCGGACATTCGAAACGTTCGATCAATGGGTCAACAAGGCCTCGACCTGGATCGCTGGCGGCATCTGAATCGACCGTCACGGCCAGCATCTCACCAACGGAGATGATTTCATGCGAGCGCGGGACGACGGCCGATTCCCTGTAACCGTCATGCATCGGGTTGGCAAGAAGGCTGCTGGCCGTCTGCTTGATGGCATCTTGCACGACGCATATCCCGCGACATCGCTCCACGTGGTCGACGGTGGACTGGGCCAGTTGGTCCACAGCGTCGTCTGAAGCTCTACCTCAACACCAATACCAATGCAGCACTACGACAACGAAGAACGAGAGTATCCCGAGCCTGAAACCATCCTCGCCATCCGCGGCGCCATCGTCACCGGCCAGACGGGCGGCCCGATCGGGCCGACTGGCCATTGGCTGAACGAGTTCTGGCAAATCGGCGCGGCCCTGCGCGACCACGCTGAGATGCTGCAAGGATTTCAAGGTACGGCCACGCGAGAGATTCTCTGCACAACTAGCGAATACCTGGCCGTCGACAGGCCGATCATCGAACAGTCCACCAGCCAGTTCTGACTGGCCTGGGCCGCGGGCAGGCATAATCCCGGGATTTTCAGCAACGGATCCTTGCCATGCCCAGCGGCCTCCTCCAATGCGCCCACTGCGACGGCGCCCCCCTCTACATTGCCGGCCGGCTGCAGGCAGTCATTGTTTGTGAGGAATGCGGCATGTCGACGCCTCCGATCCAGCTCGATGGCGCCAGCAAGGACGCGGCCTTCCCCCAGCTCAGCGCCATCTGGAACAATCGCGTCGAGCACCGGCCCGCCGATGAGCAAGCCATATCGATGACCGCCCGCCGCGCGCTGACCGTCTCTGACATCCCGTATTTCCTAAACCTGGTCGCCTCCACTACAACCGACTGGGAGGCAAACGGCCCGAAATTCGCCGCTATGGCCGCTGCCCTCGCCCAGCCTGGGTATGAATTCAAGCACGTGGACCCACCCGAAACCGTGGTGTCTCAGGCCGCGCGCTATCAGAAGTTGCTGAAACGGGCGAAGATCATCTATATAGACGGCGCACCAATGGTCCGCTTCGAGCCAGTGCCAGCACTATGCGTGGAGATTGCAGAAGAAGCGTTGGCCGACAAGGAATGGCCGCTGTTGGATCTCCACGAGTTCATCGGCAAGGCCATCGATGGCGTGCCGGATCACTGGCAACCTTGACTTCGCGTTGGGGATGGCAAGCTGAAGTGGTCACTATCTCGGACCTTCAGCCATGACTCGCCACTTCGCAGTTGCACTCACCCTCGCGCTCGTCGCAGCCACAGCCAGTGCGAAAGAACCCGCAGAATGCGCCCACGTGCTGGGCGCCGGCCAACCAGCACTTAGCCAACCGGCAGGCAGGACCCAGCTGCTCTGCTACCGTGCCTACGCCGTCCTCTACTCGGCCCAGACTCGCACCGCGCTATGGTCGGCCGAGCGACTCACGAAGGAGGCCGTTGATGCCGCGCGCTCGCTGCCGCGCGACAGCGATTTCTACGAGGAGGAGCGCCTTCCGGCTGCCGACCGCGCACGCCTGCAGGACTTCAGCCGATCCGGAATGGACCGCGGGCACCTTGCGCCAAGTGGGGACTTCGCAGACAAGGCATCGCAAGCGGAGAGCTTCAGCCTGGCCAACGTTGTTCCGCAGAACAGCGTCTCCAACCGTCGCACCTGGAGCCACATCGAGACGTCGACACGCCGGCTGGCTCGCCAGTACGTCGCTATCCAGGTCGTCACTGGTCCGGCATTCTCGAAGAACAGCGCGACCCTCAACGGCCGTGTTCGAATTCCCGACTTCCTATGGAAGGCCATCTATGTGCCTGGTGTTGGCGCCGCCGCCTACGTTGTCCGCAACGATGCGACGCCAGCCTACAGCGCGATCAGCATCGACGAGCTGACTCACTTCGCTGGTATCGATCCGTATCCGACGCTGACTCACGCGCAGCGAGCTACGGCAATCGATCTGCCGGCGCCGACCCCGCGTCCCGGGGAGAAAGCGGCCCGCCGCGTTGCCTTTGCATGGTTAGCGTCTGGCGAAGCCCTTGGGGAGAAATCCGCGACCCACTCTATCAACCGCCTCGTCGGCGATGCCGGCGCGCTGGCCACGCTGCTGCTTGCCTACGCCCGATAGGGGACAACTGTCAGGAAGGAACATGTTCCTTTCAAAAACGACGAAAGGCACGCCGGGAGACGTGCCTTTCGTGGTCAAACGGTCTCAGTTGCTCATCAGGTGCTGCGCCGCAAGCAACCACGCTTCAGTTTCTGTCGGCGCAAAGGGAATGGCCGCAGCCTTTGATGCGAATGGCGAATTGGCAGGCACCGACACGAACCACTTTCCCCTGTCACAGTCCGGGATGGGCATACAGTTGGTGTCCGTGTCGTACAAATTCCCGACCTGGTAAACCGTCACGCCCTGTTTGCAAAGGTCATGAATCAATCTGCGTTGCGGCGACAGTATTCGGTGTGCTCGCTCGGCTTCTTGTTCGAGAAAGCACTCGTAGCTCTCCCTCTCCTCATTATCCGACACGCACCGGCCGCACGTTGCTTGACCTGGCGCCCAAAAATCGTTGTTGCAGCAATCGCATGTCGGCATCGTAGTGCCCTATAGTTCGCAGACTTCGGCAGCAATCTGCTCCACGGACATGTAGGGCGGCGCGCAAACTGCCGCAACGTTATCCACGCACGGCTCCGTTGACGGCGTCCTTGAATCGCTGGCCAGCCTTGAACTTCACCGTCTTGGCGGCCTGAACAGTGATTTCCTCGCCGGTGCGTGGGTTGCGCGCAGTGCGCTCTGCTCGCTCGCCTTTGCTGAAAGCGCCGAAGCCGACCAATGTGAGCGTCTCGCCCTGGGCCACGGCATCCATGATGGCGGCCAAGGTTGCGTTCAACGCCTGCTCGGCCTTTGTCTTGGACAGTCCCTCGACGCCAGCGGCGATCGCGTCAATTAGTTCAGATTTCGTCATACTTTTCTCCGTACAGGTCTTGAAAACTCTAATTCAATCATGTCCACATCCGCAACTTGCCCAGAATGACGGTGCAAATCCGCGAGCTTTCCAGATTTTTTGTCAGGCCTTGGTCGGCAAAAGCACCACCAAAAGCGAAAATCAAATGGGCAACGAACGGACCGGTAGCTCGGCAAAGTCCCTGAGCCCTTCAAGATAAGCCCCTCCTTCGCACGCCGTGCTAAGGTGCGTGATGTCGGCGCGCATGAGCGCCACACTGAGCGCCTCGCCCAGGCGTGCGCTTCTCTGACGAGCAGCGACCGGTAAGACAGACGATATGCAAAAAATCCGGCCCGGCGGCGGATCGTCCTCGTGAACACGCCAATCAGCCTTGCAGAGTATTGGACGCGCGAGCCGAACGAAGTGCATCGAAACTAGGTCGCTGAGATACGTGCCAACGGATGCACCGTTACCCCAAAACTGACCCAGATCGAAGAATGGGTTGCACGCCAAGTAACCTTCAACACCGATCTCGAGCGTCGTAAGGTCGTCGTCGAATGTATGGAGCACCAACCATCCCCAATCCGTCCGAAGACCGCGCCGACGGACAGGCTTCGCTCCGCCACCGAGCACCCGCAACCAGGGCCATTCCGCAGTCACGCTCGACGCAAGACCATTTGCCAGAATCCGACGAATGGCCTTGTCGGAATACACCTTGTCTACATACATTTGTCTTGAAACAAGCTACAAAAGTGTCGTGTTATCGAGGAAATAGGGTGAGCATGCTCATACCACAACCTCGTAACTACGACTCCGCTTTAGCCAGCATTCGATACAGCTTTGCGCGCGAGATACCGAGGCTGCGTGCCGCCACGGCTTTGTTGCCGTCGGCTGCAGAAAGGGCTGCATTAATATCGGCCAAAGTCGGCTCTTGCTTACTGATCGACTGCTGGGTGGAATAAGTGGAGAGGTAGGCGTTGGCCTTCGTCGCACGACTGTGGCCTGCCGCCTCGACCACCTTGCGCAGTGCCTCCCGGTGCGCCTCGACGTCCTTCACCTTCCCGGCACCCTTCACGGCAGCCGCCTGGCCACTATGGCGCTGGTACATTTGCTGCAGGAATTGATGGCGCAAGCCGTGTGCCGTCACCCCAACGCCATCTTTCGTGACCCCGTGCTTCTCCAGCACGGTATAGAACCGGCGGCGCCACTGGTTCTGCGTGTATGTCGCCGGGATCAATGTGCCTTTGCCCGGATTGGCACCCTTGGCCAGGCGGGCGGCTTGTCCCAGCAATTCGTACTGCCAGTCAAACTCGATAGGCACTCGGCGCGGCCGACCTCCCTTCGTCCCATCGTGCACATGCAGCATGCCGGACGGCAGAACATCCAGCGCCGCTCGCAGGCGCCAACTCTCCTTTGCGCGCAATCCAAATCCGGCTTCGAGTTTCAGCTGCAGCGCAACGTGCGCATCCGTCTTGGCGATCGCCGCAATCAGTTCTGCGGCATCGATGCCCTTCCCATCCCAAGAGCGGTCTTCCCTGGCGACGTAGCTGCGGACGTAGCCCGCCGGCCGCACCACATAATCGTCGATTCGACCCACCATGTTTGCCTTGCCCATCCACGACATGAAGGCACGTAAGTGCGTCAGCCGCAGTTCCACCGTCCCCACATTCAGCTTCCGCTCTTCCACCCAGTGGCGGACCAGCCATCTGATGTGCTTTTGCCTGATGGCATAGGGCGACGTCACAGCCATACCGCCAACGCGCCGCAGCTCCACCATCATCGCCAGCAGCGCCTGCATCCGCTGCCGCTGAGACATCTGCGATAGCGATCGACCGCTCACGCGGGTGCCGCTGTGGGGAAGGTGAAGGTGCTCGGCCGCCAGGACGGCGAATTCCGCCTTGAACCGCTCGGGGAGGTTGTACTGCTCCAGGATCGGGCGCAGGTTGATCGTCTTGCTCATGTTCGTCTCGCCGTAGTGCTGCGCGCACGCAGCCGCGGGCCGTGCCTGTCCCGCACAGCCCATCGCAGGACAGCACCGACCCCGATTCGGACCTGTCCCATTCGGTGCGCCGGGGTACCACCCCCAGCTTGCCGGCCCATCCAGCCGGTCCTGCCACTACTCTCCCGGTCCTTTAGCGATGCCAAACCGATCAGCCCTGAGCATGGAAGCAATGCATCGTGACTGTCCGCTTATGCGAACACGCAGGGCTCGCGCCTTGCGCGCCGCTTGCGCGGCTACCCTATCCGGTGCATCTGCTGATGCCGGCCTGCGTTCGTGAGGATTGCGTCCACACGCCTGCGGCCGATGCCGTGATGGGTAATTACCTGTTGCGCCGTTCTGGTACCGGTAGCGCCCCCCGGATCGATATCTGCTCAGAAGCCTGCGTTCACCGTCTCTCGGTACGCAAAGCAGCTCCCCACCCCAAAGTCAGATCATCCCCGCCGCGGTGTGTCGGGCTTCGTGATCTGCACCCAGCCACGTGGCTGTAAGGGTGTCGGGCATAAGCGGAAATTCCACAGAGCACCTGTCCGGTGTCCGGCTTCGGAATTGTCCGCACTACGGTCTATTTTCACAAACAGACCGCTAATCGGCTTGGTCTCGCGGTGTCCGGTGTCCTCACTATCCGACACGGTCCACTTGATTTGATTGAAAAAAATGCCGGTTCAATTTCCGGCGTGAACAGCGGGCCTCGCAGTGACCCTTCACCAGGAAGAATCGGAGGTCATATGTGCCGCGCAGTTGGCGGCGAGGTCGATGCGTCGGGGACGCGGTAAGAGTCCACAGGATAGCTGATCGCCATCGGAACCGACAACAGAAACACGCGCGAAATTTCGAGGTTTCGAAGACTTGACTTCCAATTTGCGTCGGTAGAGTTGGAGACGTAGGCAGGCAGTTCGAGGACCATTCGGTGACTATCTGTCACTTGCTCACCGAAACTCACCGCTCGGAGTGTCAGCCCCTATCAGATAGAGGACGAATGTCCCCCAATCTGGCAGTTGCTGGTGCTGCCCAAGACGGGCCGACCCTTCCAACAACCATCGCAACAACATCGGGAGCAATTACCGTGCAACATCAAATCGGCGAATCGAAAGTGGTCAAGGCAGCAACCCTCGCAGTCGACGTCGGCTACGGGAACACCAAATCGGCGTTCGCAGTCGGATCGGAGATCAGGACCGCGATGTTTCCTTCTCTCGCACCGCAAGCGGCCACGACAAGCCTGACACCCGAAAGCGGCCCGTTCCAGGCGCGGCAGGTGATCAATGTCGTGGTCGACGGTGCCCGTTACGAGGTAGGCCCTGGTGTCTCCATCAGTGGTGCTTACACAACCGGCCGCGCACTCGCCGAGGACTACGTCACGACGCCCAACTATGCGGCACTACTGGCAGGAGCCCTCTTCTACTCCGGCGCGGCCGAGATCGATCGACTGGTTCTTGGTCTGCCCGTACACAACACGCAGAAGTATGCAGGCTACTTGCGCGACCGCTTCAGTGGCCGGCATGATTTCGGTTGGGGTGCCATCGAGGTGCATTCCGTGCTGCCCCTGCCTCAGCCGCTCGGCACGCTCCTCACGTATATGCAGCAGATCGGCAAGCAGTACGATCCCCACAATTCGTACCTGGTCATCGATGTCGGCTACTTCACTACCGACTGGATTGTCGCCAAGGGCTACACGATGGATGACACGCGTAGCGGCGGCGTCCCGGGCGGTGCCGCCCGCGTCTATCAGCAAATCGCCAGCCTCATCTCCTCTCAGTTCGGCCAGCCGTTCGACGCCATTGAGCGCGTCGACGCGTCGCTGCGCAGCACTGGCTCGCTTCTGTTCTATAGGAATGAGCTCGACCTGAAGAGCCAGTATCTCCCTGAGGCGATGGCCGTGACGCAGCAATCGATCAAGGAACTGCAATCGCGCGTGGGACGTACCGACGACATCCGCGCGATCATTCTCACCGGCGGCGGTGCCGCGCTCTACGCGCCCACGATCCGCGCCGCCTTCCCGTTGAACGACATTCACATGATGGATTCGCCCTGTTTCGCGAACGTCCGCGGCTTCTACACGATCGGCGCCGCACGCAACGCCAGCAAGGCCGCAGCCTAATCGGGGAGGCGACATGGAAAAGCTGGAGATCAAGCTCACGCTGACGGCAGATTCCACGCCGGAATTGCTGCGCTACCTGCGCGGTATCTCCAGCGCGCGGGATCGGGCTTTCATCCTGAAGCGGCTTGCAACGGTCGGCCTGGCCACCGTCACCGCTGGCACCGCAGGCATTGACGCAATACTGTTAGCGCCGCAGCCATTGGCCAGTGCCACGGTCACGGGTCTAGCCGACGCGATCAGCAAGGTGACGTCTGCGGTTCCGTCATCTGGGCCGCCTGAAGTTGCGGAATTTGCAGCGGCACCGATCCCCGCCCCGGCCCCCGTTCCTGCGCTGACTGCACCTTCACCGGCGCCGGCGTCGGCACCGGCGATCGCGCCGGTGTTGCTACCAGCCCATCAGGAATTCAATCCGATGCCTGCCGCGGATGTTGCGACCGGCTTTGAGTTTTTGGATCTGGATGCGTTGAATGCAGCAACGGCGCAGTTTGCGTAGCACCAACGACTTGACTCTTTGAGAGTCAAACTAAACTTATCACCAAACAACTCTGAGGAGCCACCATGTTCGATTACCTTTCCACCACCGCAGACGTGAACCGCTTCGTCTTCTACGTCGCCATCGGATTCTGCGTCTTGCAGGCGGCCATCGAAGTCTATAAGGCCTATCGGACGCCGAGCTGATACGAATCAGCCGCCCAAAAGCAAAAAGGCCCAGCTTTGAGAGCTGGGCCTTTTTGTTTAAGAGGAGGTTCGGCGCGCTTAGTGGAGCGTGCCATGTGCAAGGCAGAAGTCCGCCGCTGAATCGAACGAGAGATTGCGCTCGAGCAACGTCAGATCGCCGGAGGATTCCTTACGGTAGACGTGGAAGAACTGCGCCTCCGACTTAATGGCGTGAACATCTCGCGTCGGCGTGCTACGCATCGCCTGGATGTGCAACTTGTTCACAATTGCGGTAAAACCCTTTTGCGGCATTTTGATTACTCCTGAGAGCCTGCCACACAGGAGTTCCGCCCAGTGGGACGGACCCACAGGGCAGAAGTTGAAGACAAAGTTAGGCGGCTACCGCCCGGTTCGACATCTGGCGCAGCTGGTAGACAGTGCGCCATTCATCGCAGAAATCAGTGCCTCGGACCTTGGGCCGGTGAAGCACCACCTTGAAGCCAGCTTGTCGCAAGCGCTTTTGAAGCGCCAGCGCATCGGCTACGCCGGGCGATTTGCCCGTTTTCTCGTCAACAGCGTCGAAGTCCGCAAAGATGTGGACGGTCTCGATACCAATGCCGTCAGGTACAACGAACTGGCTGAGCAGCACACGATTCAGGCAGTACCAGGTCGGCACGCCAAACTGCATGTACGCGGCATAGGCCGTTTCCAGCCCTTCGGCAATACCTAGCTCGCCATTACGCGGCGCCATCAATCGCACTGCACCGCCGGCCGGCGGAAGCGCCGACACATCGTTACGCTTTGAGGGGAGAATTTCCCCATCTGCGCTGATCACTGTCGCCTTCTCGGGACGACGGGGATCCAACGATGTCCGATGCACGGTTGCCATGCGGCCGTCGGGCAGCGTGAACTGCGCGACGATCGTCGGAAATTGCCCGACCAACTTCTTGTCGTGCCAGTACTCCTGCACGGCCAATCTCAACGACTGGGGCCGAGGCGCACGCAGCCCAGGAACGCGGGCGGCCAGGTACTGCATTGCGTGGTCGCCCGGAGACAGGCACGAAGCGGCAGCCCACTGCTGCTCGATCCGGCGCAGCTTCGCCGCCGAATCAAGCGGCTTACGCGTCGGCGCGGGTCGGACAGTCAGTTGCAATGGCGCCGGCGGCGCCGCACCATTGAGCCGACACTTCAACTCGAAGTAGGACATGTTGGTGTAGCGGCGGACCAGTTCGAGACCGTCGCCACCACTAGGACTACCGTCATTGCATTTGCGACACACCCAATCTCCGCGTTCGCGGTTACGGGTGTAGGTGAACCGATCTTTACCTCCGCATATGGGGCAAGGGCAAGGGCGGCCGCTCCAGAACGCATCCGTCAGGACGCCTGCTGGCAAATACTCCGCAATGAAGGCATCCCACTGACGGGATTCCCAACTCGCAACAATCACGCTCAGATCTTTCAGTTTCATGGGATGACTCCTTGTGGGAGTGGTGAGTCGATGCCTGAGACAGGCGAAGGAACGCTTGCTCAAAGGACATCCCGGCGTGCGGCCAGAAGGTCGTTTCAGCATGGCGAAGATCAGGGAAAGGCAGAGAGTGGCGCGAGGCCGGAGAAGAGGAATTGCCCCCGCGAGAATCGCGGGAGGCATATTCAGAAATTTCCGCTCAAGTTTCGACTAGATTAGAACGGTCGTAGAGTAGGCCTCTGGTTTGAAGTCATCTCCCCAGCGGCCTCTCGTCAAACCGTGCGTGCAGTTTTCCCGCACACGGCTTTCCGACTGCCTTCTTCCTGCAGCGTTACAACGGCATAGGGCGGGCGTACCGGCTTGATTCATCTCCGGTTACCGAGAGGGCGTACAGCTTGAATAGCCCGTGGTAATCGTAGAACCATGACGGCGGGTGGTCCCTCCACCCCTTAGCACGCTTCTTATGCTTCTTCCTCAGCATGATGCAGAGCGTCCAAGTCGTGTAATTTGCGATGCTCAAGAAGTGCTTCCTTGAGTTGCCCGTCTTGAAGTAGTTGCCCCAACCTCGCAGAATCGGATTGACCTTTTCCTTAATGAGCTGCGGCAGATGCCAGTGCTGCCCTGAGCGGACAACCTCCCGAATCTTCTTCTTGACCGACTTCATCGCCTTGGGCGACGGGTAGTAGTAGGTTTTCGGCTCGCCCGTCCGCTTCGACGGTTGGGCCGCAAACCGATGACCGAGGAAGTCAAACGGCTCTTCCTTGGCATTCACTATCCGCGTTTTCTGTGCATTAAGCGTCAGACCGAGACGATCCAACACCTTCTTGGCCTGTTCCAGATAGAACCCCGGGCGCTCGTTGCACAGAATTACGAAGTCATCCGCGTATCGCACGATGTGAGCATCGTGCGGCCGTTTGCCGAATGCCTTCCTCTCCCAGGTGTGATCCAGCCAATGTAGATAAAGATTCGCAAGGAGAGGAGAGATCACCCCTCCCTGCGGCGTGCCAGTCGTTTCCGTCCAGACGCGCATATCCTCCATTACCCCGGCTTTAAGCCACAGCTCAATCAGCTTTACAACTGACCGATCTATGACCTTGGATCGCACCGACAGCAGTAGCTTGTCGTGCGGAATCGTGTCGAAATACGCCTTCAGATCCGCGTCAACAACCCAGTGGCATTTGAAGTTCAGCCACTTATAGACCTCCCGCAGCGCCTGTTGAGCGCTCTTACGTGGCCGGAAGCCATACGAGAAGTCCTTGAAGCCCGCCTCGAAAACTGGCTCGATAACGAGTTTCACCGCTGCCTGCACTACACGATCAGCAATGACAGGAATGCCGAGCGGCCTTTGCGTTCCATCGGACTTCGGGATATACACCCGTCGGACCGGCAGAGGCTTGTACCGCCTAGCTATGAGCCGAGATCGGATCTCTTCCAAGAACGAGCCAAGACCGATTTCGCCTTCAATCACTTCGAAGGTTTGCCGATCGATGCCGGGGGCACCCTTATTGGCTTTCACTTGTTCGTAGGCCGACCATAGCACGTCGCTTTGACACACCTTGTCGTACAGCACTCCAAATTTCCGCATCGGATTCGTCTTGGCTGCCAGGTATAGCTTCCGTTGCAGTACTCGCACACTTTCTAGCGGCGTGTTTCTAGCTTTCGCAATCACGCAGTGCATCCTACAAAAGAGAACGTGACAGAAGCAGAGGCCCTTCCCTCCGACGAGGTTATGTTGTCCTCGCCATCAGCAGTACTATGGCCTCCTCCGACTCCTCTATCCCGCATTTCTTCGAATTTCGGCGGTTACCTTATATCGTCAATTACGCGGCGGGTTAGACCGCGACGGGTAGAGGTCTCGTTCGTTCCGCTCAGTGCTATGTATGCATCCCATCCTCAATACCCCGAGTTCCTGTCATGGCTTCAAGTGGTTAGTTGATCCACCATGACGCGCTGGCCTTCGCCCCCGTTCTAGAGGCTCGGCGGAACCACCCTACACCACACTCTCCCAGCACAACCGTGTGGCTGACATTTACGAGGCTTGTTCAGGTTCACTTTCGTTACGGGCTGCATACTTGCGCGCTCCCACGGACTGGGTCTGGGGACACGTTTGTCCGGCGTTGCTCCCATGTTTTCGGTCGCCCTCCACATGTACGCCATCGCTACGCAGTCAAACTAACCAACTACTGCGGCAGGACTCGCACCTGCAAGACACTGAGCAGCTTAGCGAACCGCTCAGAACGG
>NZ_JBYOJV010000045.1:0-14610 GCF_057798835.1 Cupriavidus sp. 291-E7 | reverse complement strand
GCTCGCTGCGCTGCTCTCGAACCAGACGTACAGCCCGCTCTCGGACCTCGGGGGAAAACTTGGTTTGCTTGCTCATGGGCTCCATTCTCTCAAGAATTGAAGCCTCCACTAAACCCGGGGCGGTTCACTGCCCGAACCCGTTTTAGAGGGGCGCATCCAACGACGCCGGTTCTCCGAAGCTTTCAAGCGCGACGTCGTCGCGCAATGCTTGCGGCCCAATGCGTCTGTGTCAGCCATTGCGCTGGCCAACGGCCTCAATACGAATCAGGTCTTCAAGTGGCGCCGCATGGCTCTCGATGGCGAGCAAGAGTCTTCGTCCACGATGCTGCCGGTGACCGTCGAGGACATTTCCTCCATGCCTGTCGTTCCTGCGTTGCGGCACGAAGGTGCCGTGGAGATCCGACTTGAGCGAGGCACGATCCGCCTTACCGGTCCCGTCGACGTTGCTATATTGAATGCGCTGATGGCGTCGCTAACGGCATGATTGGATTGCCTGCCGGAACACGGGTGTGGTTGGCTGCGGGGATCACCGATATGCGCTGCGGCTTTAATGGCCTGGCTGCGAAGGCACACACCACGCTGTCTGAGGACCCGTACAGCGGTCACGTCTTTGTCTTCCGCGGCCGGCGCGGCGACCTGATCAAGGTGCTGTGGTGGAGCGGTGACGGTCTCTGCTTGCTGGCCAAGCGTCTGGAGCGAGGCCGCTTCGTCTGGCCCCAGGCTGACAGCGGCAAGGTTCACCTGACGCCGGCGCAGCTCTCGATGCTGCTCGAGGGCATCGACTGGCGCAAGCCAGAACGGACCTGGCGCCCGACACTCGCCTTGTAAACTGCTGCGCCGCTTCCTACACTGCGGGACATGCAAACCGATCCCGCCACGCTTCCCGATGACATCGCCACCCTCAAGGCGATGATCATCGCGCGTGACAGCGCACTGCGCGACCATGCGATCGAGATCGAACACCTCAAATTGCTGATTGCCAAACTCAAGCGCCAGCAGTTCGGCCACAGGTCCGAGAAGCTGGACCGGCAGATTGAGCAGCTTGAACTCAAGCTCGAGGAACTGCAGACCGATGAAGGCGTCGCTGCGGCAAGTGCACCTCGCGCGCGCACTGCCTGTGGCAACGGTGGACGTAACCCGCCACCTGCGCACCTGGGCCGCGAGGACTTGATTCACATGCCGGCGGAGACCACGTGCTGCGCATGTGGTGGCGCCTTCCAAGTACTTGGCGAAGACGTCTCCGAACAACTCGAACTCGTCCCCGCGCGGCTACGTGTCATCCGACATCGGCGCGTGAAGCTCGCCTGCACTGGCTGTGATCGCATCGTGCAGGCTCCCGCGCCCAGCCGTCCCATCGACCGCGGCATTCCCGGTCCTGGCTTGCTTGCCAACGTGCTGGTCTCAAAGTTCTGCGATCACCAACCGCTGTATCGCCAGCGCGTTCGCTGGGAACGTGAAGGGATCGACCTTCCCGAGTCGACACTGGGTGACTGGGTCGGCGGCTGCTCGGCATTGCTCAGCCCGCTGGTGGCGGCCGTGGAGCGCTACGTGATGAGTGGCAACAAGGTGCACGGCGACGATACGCCGATCCCGGTGCTGGCACCGGGCAATGGCAAGACGAAGACCGCGCGGCTGTGGACCTATGTGCGCGACGACCGGTCATCGGCTGATGCCGCGCCACCGGAGGTATGGGTTGCCTACTCGCCCGATCGCAAGGGGGAACACCCACAACACCATCTGCGGTCCTTCGCCGGCACCTTGCAAGCCGATGCCTATGCTGGCTTCAACGCCGTCTATGAGACAGGGCGAGTGCAAGAAGCCGCTTGCTGGGCTCACGCCAGACGCAAATTCTACGAGCTGCATGCGGTGAGGCCCAATGCCGTGACCGAACAGGCGCTGGCGCGCATCGGCGAACTCTATGACATCGAGCGCGAGATCCGAGGGCAACCACCGGACCTGCGCCGGGAGATCCGGCAACGCGAGGCTGTACCGCGACTAGTAATGCTCAAGGCCTGGCTGGAAGAGACGGCGGCCAAGCTCTCGCGCAAGTCCGATACCACGGCAGCCATCCTCTACACGCTAAAGCGCTGGGAGGCGTTCGTGCGCTATGCCGGCGATGGGCAACTGGAGATCGACAACAACAGCGCCGAACGCGCGCTGCGCGCCGTCGCGTTGGGTCGCAAGAATTATTTATTCGCTGGCGCCGATAGCGGCGGCGAACGGGCCGCCGCTATCTATACCCTCATCGGCACGGCCAAGCTCAATGACCTCAATCCAGAGGCGTACCTCCGCCACGTGCTGAACCGCATCGCCGATCATCCGATCAACCGGATCGAGGAACTGCTGCCCTGGGCAGTCGCGCATGCACTTCTGCCTGCGACGTAAGCGACGCTGAGTTGGGCGCCCTTATACAGTGAGCCTACGCTACCGCAACATTAGGCGCTGGGCTGAACAACGTATCCGCTTGGCGGCTGCCGAAGCAGAGTCTCCGATCTGTTCCCACTCCCATTCAGAATGCCACCAAGCGAGGCGATCGGACGCACTCCTGATACTTGGTGCGCCGACCACGGCCGACACATCTGCCGCGACCGACGCCCACCAGTCGTGACCTTCTCCGTCGCATGCCTTCGAGTCAATTGCGTCTCGATAGATCTCTTTTACTTGTTCGAGGTTAAGCTCCATCACGATAGTCAGATAGCATGGACACACGACACGCTATCACAACGGCTTTGTAGTGCAAGTCTTCCTGTCACGCGAACGCCAAAGCGCTGTTCGTCAATACGGCATTGGCCGGGCCGTTACAGTGTAGATGCCGGTCGCGTAGGTGCGTCGACGCGGATCAACACGAGCGATCCACAGATGTCGTGAAACGTCCAGTGACATCATGTCGGCCGATGCCTTTTTTCCGGTTGCCCCAGTGCGCGGCTAATGGGGTCTTTCCTTGAAATTCAGCCACCACCTCGTTGGCCCGGCGCAAACGGCCATGAGTCTCCAGCCCCGCATGGCAAGTGACACTTGGGCCGTGTCGATGCTGGGAATCATCGCGGCGATGCCCGTTGGCCAGCTTGTGATGGATGACCGCTTATCTCGGCTTATCGGACGTTCTTGTGATGTTTGCCGAATGCGGTCTTCGGCAAAAACAGGGAGCACATTGGACGCATAAACGGAAGCATCAAGCCCGCGGCTCGCGAGCCAATCCGGCGGCCGGGCTCGAAGCGTTCCTGTATGGGTATCGATTACAAATGCCGTTTCACTGCAGTCTCTGTGTCAATGCTGTTCGTCTCTGGTGCTTTGTCAAGATATGTCCTCCAGACGGTCCTGCTGCGAGCAGATTTCCTCCGGACTGAGAACGATGTAGCCGAGCGATCTCAGCAATTGCACGGCCTCCAGTTCGGCATCCAGATAGACGGGGTGTCCCGGCCGGCGCACGCGACGGACCAGGGGCCGCCGCGCGATACCGTGGTGTGGTCCGGATGCCGTCCCATCATGCCGTCGGGCAATCAAGATGCGGCAGTGCTCCAGATTGGGTTGCCAGCAACTGTCAACGGCGGCATTGAACCGGGCGGTGCAAAGCTGTAGCCGCTTCAATGCTTGCAACCAGCGCGCGAACGTGTCGGGTGCGGATACCTGATAGCCCTTCAGCACGGTATCGAGATTGTCCAGCGTGGCATTCCCTGCAGCGGGCCGATCATCTTCCTGCAAAGCGATCTCCAGCGCCGCGCGCTGGCACCCCTTCTGGTCGTAAATTGTGCATTCGCAGTCCAGCACCCCTTCATGCAGCAATTCACACAACAGCGCCCAGGCTCTCGGGTTCATGTCCAGCTTGCCTTCGAGGGTGGAATCGAGCTGCCCGAGAATATCGGGGATTGACCGACCGTCGCCTGACTGGACGGCCACTGCGAAAGCCATCGCGTTGTCCGATGGGCTCTCGCCTTGCACCAGCCTCTGCAAGGACGCGTCCTTGCGTTCGCGGATTTCCGTAACCGTATCGACAGCATGTTTCCAGGCAAACTCTTCGAGTCTTGCAGACAGCTTGCGCGCGGGCCTCGCTAGTTGGCCGGCGAGCGTCTGCACATAGCTCACGCAAACGGAGCAACGACATTCCAGGCGGCCAGCATGCAGGAAACCGGCGTACAGCCGCTCCCGATGTCCGCAGTGCGGGCACTCGACGGAGAAGCCGCCCTGCCTCACCGGGCGCTGCATCGCCAGCAGGCCATCGACCTGATAGCGCGCCTGTCCATCGCAGCACGGACACATCCATTGCAGCTTGTGGGCGCCGTCGCGCGGTGCGGCCGCCCGGTCGAATTGACGCTCGATCGCGCTACAGGGAATGCCTTGCGATCGTCCGAGCACGTCCGCGGAGTAACGCCAATAGCAATATGAGTGAGCCGCCGCAGCGACGTCCGGATCCAGACACTGCAGCTCCGGCAGGAGACTGGTACTACGGCGAATATCGTCGACCTGCGCGTCGACCAGCGCAGGTCCGTCCGGCATCACCGCTTCAAGGGCGGCGCGGCTCTGCTGCAGAAAGTCCGGTACGTGGACCCGCCGAATAAAATCTTCGTTTTCCAGCCAGAACAAATGGCCGGGGAGCGACTCCAGTGCGTCGATGCCGGCCCTGATTTCCGGCATGCCCGGGCAGGCGAGGAATGTGAAGGGCTTGCTAAACAGGAAGGTGTTTGCCATGTTTTTGTCAGCGGATTAACCGCCCACGGGCCTTCAATCGGCCCGCGTGCGGTGATTACCCCTGACCCCGGCAAATGCTGCGTTCGGACCACGCATCCTTCGCAGCGCAGTCCGATTGGAGGACTATCCCCCTTCTACTTCTTGTAGTCTCGCGCAGATTTTTACCTGTCGCACTGGACAGAATAGGCGATGTTTGAACATCCCTGCAAATAGACGACCGTTTTCGAGAAATCCACCCCCGAATCGATCGGTGACAGGTGCGAGTGCGGAGTCCAGAACAGTCCCTCGGTATTCCTCATCGACCCACAGTAGATTCCTAGTCATGGCTCCCTCACCCGTTTGGGTGACTTTAAGAGGAGGTCAGCCGATTCGCCAGCCCGGGACCTGCTGGCCTTATCGCAATGGCGTACCCAACCCTGATCGCATCTGTATCGGACGCTTCAGAGCCTACTGGCGGGCTCGACCACTGAACGTGTATCGATTCTGGCGAGACCTCGGTTATGCGATCGGCGCACTTTCGGCGGGACTCATCGCAGACCGCTTCGGCTTTGCCAATGCCATTCTGGCAATCGCTGCGGTCACGTTCGTTTCGGGCGTCGTCGCCGCCATTGCCATGCGAGAGATCGAATGCGAAGATTCGATAGCACGAACGGCGGACACCAACATACCTGCTCAGACAAGGCCGGTGACGTCCCCCCGCATGGGCCGAGCTTTGTGGCTGACGGATACTCGTCAGGCATAAGCAACGGTAAGTCGAAGTTGCCGATGCGTACATGGCTTTTGTCTGCCCCATGCGTATCGGCAGCGAAGCTCTCGAAAATGCGCGCTGAAGAGGTGGCGGGTGTCATTGAGAGGATTCGTGGTCTTATGGCCGAGTATGGTTTGACGGAGGCGGATGTCGCCCCGAAGCGTCGTCGCGGACGTAGTTGACCATCCGCATCGGCCGCAATTGGGCGTAGCGCATGGCGCATATTTGAGCAGATCGAGCACATTTAAATGACTGTTTCGATCATTGTATCCATCGTTTTCGGCAAAAGTCGCCAGTGGAAACCCGGATTTCACGAGATATTTCGAAAACGGCAGACAGAATATGCGCGATTCAATCAAATATCGTTGGTGCGAGCATGAGCGGGTGCATGCATCGGAAATGCAGCCTAGTATGCTAAACGTGTGGGCGCCTTCACCAACTGCTCCATTGGTTAGGTGACCGCATCAAGCGGCTGGATGCCGAAGCCCTGAAGGTAGCGCTTGGCCGAAAGCGCTGACCCCACAACAAAAGCGTGAGGCAGCCAAGGCAATGCAGGAGTTGACTACGATTTCCGATCACCGGGCCTGTCAGTTGGTGGGGTTGTCACGCACGGTCCTGCGCTACGAGCGCCAAGGTGCAGCCCGACAACCGGTTGCAGGCCAAGCTGATCGAGCTTGCCGGTGAGCGACGCCGATTTGGCTATCGGCGTCTGCACGCATTGGTACGGCGAGAAGGCGTTCACGTCAACCACAAACGCGTCTACCGGCTGTACTGCGAGGCCGGGCGTGCCGCCAGACGCCGGCGCAAGCGTCATGGCGTCACGGTCGAGCGGCAGGCGCTTGAGCAGCCGTCGGGACCGATCAGGTCTGGTCAATGGATTTCGTGAGCGATGCGTTGGCCAGCGGTCGGCGCATCAAGGCGCTGACCATCGTTGACGACTTCACCAAGGAGGCCGTCGACCTTGTGGCGGACTTTGGCATTTCCGGGCATTACGTGACCCAAGCCCTGGATCAGGCTGCCCGCTTTCGAGGTTAGCCCCCAAGCTAATTAAGGGCTATGACGATCTTACTGATCGCTCCCTGAAAGGGCGGATGGCACGGCAGCACGCTGAGAAGCCAAGAGTGTAAGTAGCACTTCAAAATCCACCGGCTTGCTGAACAAGTACCCTTGGCCGATATCGCAACCAAACTCCTTCAGCACAGCAACCTGCCAGGGATGCTCTACACCCTCAGCGACAACGCGGAGTCCCAGCATATGAGCCATGCCGATCATTGCCTGAACGATCTGCTTATCGCTGACCGACGTCTGCATATCCTGGATAAACGCCCTGTCGATCTTAAGCTCGCTCACGGGCAAATGCTTCAAGCTCGACAAATTGCTGTAGCCGGTGCCGAAGTCGTCAATTGCAATGCCGACACCTGCAGCACCCAGTTCCTGTACGAACTCGAGTAATCCGTCCTTGTGTACGAATAGTGAGTTCTCCGTCAGCTCGATTTTGAAGCGCTTGCAGTCAATTCCAAACCGCTCGAAGGTGCTCAAGACTGACTCGTGCCCATGCCATCGTAGCTGTAGCGGCGAAAAATTCACGGCTATCCGGAAGGCGGGATCGATTGATAACCCCTCGAGACGCGATGCGTGACGACACGTCTCCTGAAGGACCCAGTCGCCAATCGCTCCAATCACCCCCGTCTCCTCCGCCACCGGAATGAACTCGGCCGGTGAAACTGGGTTCCTCCCCTCTCGCATCCAACGCAACAATACCTCTGCACCGACAATCTTTCCCGTAGCGAGCGACACCTGAGGCTGCCACACAAGCGAGAATTCGCTCTCCTCCAGCGCTCGGTGCAGCGCGTTGGACATGTCAAGCCGGTTGAGAACTCTGTCGTGCAAACCACGAGAAAAGAAGTGGCAAGCGCCAATGCCATCCTCTTTGGCACTGTACATAGCCGCATCAGCGTTCATGATGAGCGTCTCTGCGGTAGTCCCATCTACGGGAAAGCGGCTGACGCCAATGCTGGCTGAAACATAGCTTTGTGTGCCATCGAGTACGATAGGCTTTGCCAGTTCCTCAAACATTCTCCGCGCAACAGCTTGGACATGATCCGAACTCGTTGCATCATGGAGAATGAAAGTAAACTCATCACCTCCTATACGCGCCACAAAATCCGTCTCTTTCATCAACTTCTTGAATCGATCGCCGACCACTTTCAGCAGGCGGTCACCATAGGAATGACCGAGCGTATCGTTGACATCCTTGAAACGATTCAAGTCGAGAAATAGAAGAGAGAACTCCGTACCTTTGCGCGCTGAGCGCTCAATGGCATGGATCAGGCGATCCTGAAACAGACGCCGATTGGGTAAGCCAGTCAGACTGTCATAGTAGGCGAGATGCAGATACTGGGCTCGGAGGCTTTCACGCTGTGCGATGTCCGCAAACATGACCACATAGCTGAGTAGGTCGCCACTATCGTCACGAACGGTCTTAACGGTTAGCCAATCCGGCGCTATCGATCCATCCGCGCGCAGCAGCCATACCTCTCCCTCCCACCGTCCCTCGTCCCGCAAGCCGGTAAATATCGCCTTGTAAAACCCCCGCCCATGACGGCCTGAACGCAGCAGCCCGGCTTTCCGTCCAAGAACCTCCTTGCGAGCATAGCCCATTGCTGCCGTGAAGGCTCCGTTGACGAACTGGATCCTCTGAGTCCGATCAAGGACTAGCACGGCGTCGCTCGTTGACTCCAGAATGTTTCTCGAAACCTTACGGTTCTCCAACTCCGCCCGCAACTGAGTTACGAGCACCTCGCGCTCTTGACGGTAGATATCACTGCGCCGAACTAGTTCGGCAAGCAGCGAGGCCATAGAAACAATACCGACATAGCGACCGTCAGCGTCGCGCACCGGCAAATGATCGCTACCCTCCTTGCGCATTCGCTTCAGCAACTGGATGGCATTGTCATGTTCCAGGACTGGCTGAGGTGGACGGCGCACGATCAAGTCCGCGAAGATGCGACCAGGAAACAGCGTGGCCTGGGAATCCGTCACTACACCGAGAAAATCTTCACCTTCATCGAAAACAGCAAAGACGTTGGTAGCTGTGTTGTCCAACCCCACGAGATCGCGGAGCCGCTGATCAAGTGCTACTCGCCGTACGCTTAAGTCAAGGCAATTCAAAACAAGCAATGTGTCCATCAACGAAGCCTTATCCCAGCTTTTGATCTACAAACAGCTCTACTTCCAAAGCAAGGTGAAGGATCTCCTCCACACCCATGGCTGGCTTGACTTCCTCAAGAATGAACGTCTTGAGCTCCTCGGCCGGTATTTTGCGCAGCAGCGCCTTTCGAACGAGAATGTCCGAAATCACGTCGTCGTCAATCTCGATATGCTCGAACGCAGTTGTGGAAAGCAGACTGAGTGCACGCCCGACAGCGACATGGCCGATGGGAGAGGCGCGGCCAAGTACGAGCCCATCAGTGATCGGTGGAAGAACGAATTCCTTGATGTGGGCACGCAATCTTTTCTGACGACGCTTCTCCATTTCGACACTTCCTTTTTCCGGCTCGTCTTCGAACACAATAAAGGAGGCATCGCGGTGAAGCAGTACGGCTGACATCCTTTGGGCCCCGTTTTTACCAGAGTTGCCCTCCGAGGGCCACCCATCGAAAGAGTGACGCATAAGGCTGCCGCCCTTTGAGTATCGGCCTTGCAACTAGATGTTGATGAGACGATCTGCAAACCAAGTTTGTGAGGCCTTCATGCCCAAGCCGGACGCTGCGACCGCAGTTCGTAATCTGGCGACTGCGTTCGAATATTTCAACGAGAAACACCCACATAGCGCGTCGCCTCGCGAGTTCAAACGCAAGGCGGAATCATCAACCTTGGTGTGATGCCGTGTCCGGAAGCGCAGGGGGCAAAACCAACGAGGATCGGTCATCGGCACCGGCAAACACGACCGCCAGCTACGATCGGATTGCGACGCGCCTAGGCCCCTTCCTGGCAAGTGAAGTCTATAACGACGATACGGGCTGGGACGACTGCAGTTTCTCGATGGGCATACGCCCGAGACCGTAGAACAGTTATTGATTCGGAACTAGCCGCTGACCAGCGCTCCGAACCACTTTCGGTCATCGATGTCTCAGGAGTCGCATCCCCGTCGCAATCTTGTTTCCCCCTCCCTTATTTCAGAAGTCCAAAGTCCTGGTCTTCCAGGGTGAGACTGTTCGTACTCTGCTTCTGATGCAAGATGGAGCTTCGCAAGCAGCGCCTCAACCCCAACACTCTCGACTACGCAGCGCAAACATGGTCCATCCAATAGCATGGACAGCAGCGCCCTTCTGTGCCACGCCGCTCGACCTATCAAGCTTGGCATTCTCCACCGCGCGTCTGCAATCGCTGCCCCGTCTGTTGCTCACGGTTCACCAATAACGATCGCTGGGAGACCAGAAGTCAAATCAGATTCAAGCGGCTGAAATCGGCCCGTCAAGGAATCGCAAACCTAGCTGACGCTCGATGCTGCTGGAAATATCAAGCAGACTTCGATCACCAAACCGACTCCCGATTAGCTGTACACCGACGGGCAATCTGTTCTCGCCCAATCCGGCGGGCATCGCCAGGCATGGCACGTGCAGCAGTGTCCAGATGCTATTACACACCGGACTACCGGTGTCATCTAGGCCGAAAGGTGCTTCACCAAGTGAAGGCGGTGTCAAGACCACGTCCAGCTGCCCATCGTTACCGAACAGCGCATCGAACTGCCTTCTGCAAGTTGCGGCCAAATCATAGGCAGCGACCAAGTCGCGATGGCTGTAGCCGACATTGTTTTCGGCAGTCTGCCGGATCGAAGGATGCAAGTCATCCGGCCGTGTCACAAGTTCCGGAAGGAAGCTTCGGCGGCCCTCTTGGCGGATGATGACCTGCTGTGCGGCTGTCAAACTCGCGAAATCGGCGGGCAACTCCAGGTCATATACTTCCGCACCCTCGCGAGACAGGGCGGTCGCCATCGATTCCAACGCAGTCTGACCTGATGCATCGACCTTACCCCAGTGTGGACCACGGTACAGGCCAACCTTGAGCCCCCGCAACGTCCGCATGGCATCGGCGTCCTCATCGCAAATCTGAAGTGCGCTGGCAACCAAATCCAGGTCGGCAACGCTGCGGCCATACCAGCCGATCGTGTCGAGGCTTGGCGCATAGACCTTGGCGCCTTCGGCACTGGTTACGCCATGCGTGGGCTTGAATCCGAAGATGCCGTTATACGCAGCGGGTCTAATGATGGAGCCGCCCGTCTGCGTCCCGAACGCCAGCTGGGCCATACCCGCGGCCACGGCAGCCGCGGAGCCCGACGATGAGCCTCCTGGCGTATGCGCAAGATTGTGAGGATTTCGCGTGGCCGCCGGCCGGCCGTTTGTCCCGAACTCTACCGTATCTGTCTTGCCAATGACCAATGCTCCCAACGCGCGCACGGTCGCGACGCACGCGGCATCCTTGCCGCTACGATGGTTGGCATAGGCAGACGCGTTGTACGTCGTCGGCATGTCGACTGTCTCGATGACATCCTTGACTGCGATCGTCAGGCCGTGCAACGCATGCCCTGGCTGCCGCTTGTCGAGTTCACGCGCACGTCGGATGACGGTATCCTCGTCGAGATATGAAAAGGCGCGAACCATCGGCTCGTTGCGTGCGATCTGGTCCAGCGTGGATCGCGTCAGTTCTTCACACGACAATTCGCGATGGCGGATCCGTTCGGATGCCTCGGCGGCACTCAGGGCAAATGGTTGCATGGCTCGATTGTCAGTCTGCGTGGATGCCGGATTGTTGCGCCACGGACTTCAGGCGCGGCAGCTCTTCCGCAATCAAGGCCTCCACGGCCTTGCCATCGGCGTAGCCGACTTCGAAACCGGTGGCCAGCAGCTTCTCCTGCATCTGCGGATTCGTCATCGTATCGGCCAGCGCCTTCTGCAGCTTCGCCTTGGTCTCCGGCGGCAGTCCCCTGGGCGCGGCGATGGCTACCCATGTCGAAATGGACGGCAGCTTCACACCGCTCTCCGCGAGAGTCGGGACATTGGGCAGGAGTGTCGACCGCTTGGCCGTGGTCACGACAATCGGCTTGATACGCCCTTCCTTGATATAGGGTAGCGCCGCGGGAACGGTATCGATATCGAACTGGATCTGACCGCCTAGCAGGTCATTCATTGCCGGAGCACTGCCCTTGTACGGGACGTGGGTCATGCGGATGCCCGTGGCGGTCTTGATCATCTCACCAGCAAAGTGGGCGGTGCTACCATTGCCAAACGACGCATAGTTATAGTCCCCCGGCTTGGCCTGCGTGGCTGCGATCACGTCTTGCAATGTGTGCGCTGACACGGATTTTCCGGCCAACAGCACCAGCGCGTTCCGGCCGAGCAGGCCAATGGGCTCGAAGCTCTTGACGGGGTCGTACGGCAGCTTCGGGGCGATGGCCGGCCCCGAGGTGAAGGTTGAGCCCGAGCTGATGAGCAGCGTGTAGCCATCGGCCGGGGCCTTCGCAACGAAGGCCGCGCCAATGACGGTGCCAGCGCCCGCACGGTTCTCGACCACGATGGACTGGCCGAGCTGTTCGCCCAGCTTCGCCGCCACCATGCGGCCCACCACATCGGTATTGCCGCCTGCGGGAAAAGGCACGACCAACTGGATCGGGCGCGACGGGTAGCCCGGACCCTGCGCCAGGGCAACCCCCGACATTGCCAATCCCAGCGCCATCACGACGAAGCGGCGTCCCAGCAAATGCTTTGACATTCTTGTATCACCCATTTTCATCCACCAAAAAAATCCTTGCGCCGCTCGGTCAAGCCGCCTGGACGGCGCGGTGCTCACTGCGCGCAGCCAGCGCTCCCGCCTCGCCAAGCTCCCAAAACACTGACACCATCATCGCCAGTCCCTGCGCAACGATGGTGAGCGGCAGATGCTCGTTTGCGGCGTGCTGCTTGCAACCCGGATACGAATGCGGAATCCATACCGTGGGCAGCCCGAGGATGTCGGAAAAGACATCGTTTGGCACCGTGCCGCCAAGGTTCGGCACCACTGCCGGCTCCGTGCCCATCACATCCTTCACCGCGGCCTTGGCCCAACTCACCCAGGGACTGGTGGGATCGAGACGCGTGGCGGGAGACCCGCGGACGAGCTTCACCTGCACATCGGGGAAACCTGCTCGGTCGAGATGCTTGCGCACGATGTCCTCGATTGCCGTCCAGTTCGTGCCCACTACAAATCGCAGTTGCAGGTGCGCATGCGCGGCAGGCGGGATCGCGTTGACCGGCTTCGCGTAGTTGCCTGCATGCAAGGTCAGCACTTCCAGCGAATTCCAGCCAAGCAGCCGTTCTGCAGCCGTGAAGCCCGGTTCGCCCCACGCGTCGTCGATCTTTCTTCCGAGGCTCTCGCTGTCGACCTTCAGCCGCGCAAGCGCGTCACGCACGGGGGCAGGAATCGGCGGCGGCAGAAGGTCTGGCACGAGGATCCGGCCCTTGCCGTCGACCATCGATGCAATGGCACTGGCAAGAACCACGCCTGGATTCTTCATGATGCCGCCCCAGTTGCCGGAATGCAGTCCGCCAGCACGCGGCGAGCAGGACAGCTCGAACACAGCGGAGCCGCGCGAACCGAGGAACAGCGTAGGCTGATCCTTGCTGACGCGTGGGCCGTCCGAGGCGATGAAGAGATCAGCCGCAAGCACCTGGGCGTTTTCCTTGCAAACTTGACGCAGTCCAGGCGAGCTGCGCTCCTCACCCAGTTCGAACAGCGCCTTCAGGTTAAAGCCCAGACGGCCATTGCGCGCCGCGATGACTTCGCGCAATGCGGTCAGATTGGTGAGATGCTGCCCCTTGTTGTCCGCCACGCCTCGGCCGTACCATGCGTCGTCACGCAGGGTCAGCAACCACGGGGACAGCCCTTCTTCCCATTGGTCGTCATAGCCCGGCACCACGTCCCCGTGTCCATAGGTGAGGACCGTCAGGAATTCTGGCGACTCGATGCGCTCCGCCAGCAGGAAGGGCGAACCGCCCGTGACGGGATTGGCGAGGTACGTGCAGCGAAATCCCATCGCAGTCAGGTCTGGCGCCAGAATCTCCCGGTAGTACGGCAGCAGATCTTCGTCCTTCGCATCGGGACCGCTGACAGAGCGATACGCCACGCGCCTGGCCAACGCTTCCGCGAAGCGGCCATCCTGAAAAAAACGCAGGGCGCTTTCCAGTGCCTTTCGCTTCATAGCAGCCTCAGTCATGCTTGACTCCCAGCGTAGCGGTCATGGAACGAATGCTCTTCAGCGTGCGCAACCCGGCAAGTTGCTGCACGAGGGCATCCAGCGCGCCGGCTGACATCAGCGAGGCACAGCACGCCACAACCTTGGCGAGCCGCTCTTCGTCGGAATAGGGGTCCTGAATCAGTCCCCGGGCATAGATGCGCTGCGCCTCGAACGTTCGACCATCCTTCAGCGTGATGGTGACGATGTGCGGTGGCCGATCGTCCGGGTCCTTGGGCTCGTCTTCGAACGCACGGGCTTTGAGGCGGGTCACCTTGAACAGGTCGCGCACTGCCTTGCGCTGGACGGCTTCGGGTGTGAAATCAGCCAGTGTGACCGTTCCCTGCAACAGGGCCAGCGCAATGTTGTAGTGCATCGAGAAGCGCGCCTGGAATTCGTCGACGGGATCGTCGTAGCGCAGGTTCTTCTTGTTGCTCGCGCCGACGAGAATATCGATGGTCTCGACGTCCGCTGCCGTGAAACCGTGCTTGCGCTTCAGATCGAGCACGCAGTCGATGGCGTTGTGCGCGGACCCACAACATGCGTGACGCTTCGGGGCCAGCCCGAACTCCTCGAGCGCCAGTGGCTTACCAAGCTTTTTCAGCGGTTCGTCCCAGCCGCGTGGTGCCGGCCCCCCATAGAGCGAAAGGAATCCCTGCGGATCCTCCAGCACTTCGAGGTTGCCTTGCAGGCCGGCGGCGGCCAGCCGCGCCGCCACAATCGCGTTCGATGCCGACATGCCACACTGGAACGACTTGGCCTCGGTGCCAAACTGTGCCTTGTTGCCCGAGGCCATGCTGACCGCCAGGCTCATCGCCGCCGCCGTTTGCGTCGCGTCGAGCTTGAGAAGGCGAGCGCACGCCCCTGCCGTGCCAATACAGCCCACTGTTGCTGTCGGATGCCAGCC
>NZ_JBYOJV010000044.1:0-15345 GCF_057798835.1 Cupriavidus sp. 291-E7 | reverse complement strand
TCCAGGCTTACCCTAGCGGACCCAGGGTTGGGAGACGTTCATTTCATTGCCTCAGCTTCGGCGGGCGGGATATAGCCAAGGGGTTCCATCAGCCGGTGGTGATTGAACCAGGCTACCCATTCCAGCGTGGCCAGCTCAACGGATTCACGCGTCTTCCAGGCAGTACGACGATGGATCAGTTCAGCCTTGTACAGGCCGTTGATCGTCTCGGCCAAGGCGTTGTCATAGCTGTCGCCCCGGCTGCCAACCGACGGTTCGATCGCTGCCTCGGCCAAGCGCTCGCTATAGCGAATGCTGACGTACTGCGAGCCCCTGTCGGAGTGGTGGATGAGAGAACCATCATTGCCAGGCTGGCGAGCGTAAAGCGCCTGTTCAAGTGCATCCAGAACGAAGTCCGTGGTCATCGACGGACTGACCCGCCAGCCGACGATGCGCCGCGCGAACACGTCGATCACGAAGGCCACGTACAGCCAGCCCTGCCACGTCGAAACGTAGGTGAAGTCCGAAACCCAGAGCTGGTTCGGCCGCTGGGCCCTGAACTGGCGGCTGACCAGATCCGGTGGGCGCGCTGCTCTCGCATCTGGAGTCGTCGTGCGAACCCGCTTGCCGCGAATCACGCCGCGCAGATTCTGCTGCCTCATCAGCCTCTCGACCGTACAGCGTGCCACCGCGATGCCTTCCCGGTTCATCTGCTTCCAAACCTTGTCGGCCCCGTAGACCTGCATGTTGGCCTGCCAGACTCGCTTGATCTCGGGCCGTAGCCACTCATCGCGTTTGGCTCGCGCAGAGCGCCGCGATGGATCGCGAAGCTGCGCAGCATGGCGCCGATAGCCCGACGGAGCAATCTGCAAGACCTTGCAGATCGGCTCGACCCCGAAGGCGTCGCGATGCCGCTCGACAAAGGCCTTCAGGACTTCAAACGGCGGTCGAGCTCCGCCTGGGCGAAAAACGCGCTCGCCAGCTTCAGGATCTCGTTGGCGCGGCGCAACTCCTTTACCTCACGCTCCAGCGCCTTGAGGCGCTCACGCTCCGACGTGGTCACGCCATCGCGCTCGCCACTCTCGACTTGCTCTTGTTTGACCCACCCCAACAGTGTCTGGCTTGTGCAACCGATCATCGGTGCGATGGATTCGACTGCCGCCCACAGCGACGGATGCTCGCTGCGCTGCTCTCGAACCAGACGTACAGCCCGCTCTCGGACCTCGGGGGAAAACTTGGTTTGCTTGCTCATGGGCTCCATTCTCTCAAGAATTGAAGCCTCCACTAAACCCGGGGCGGTTCAATACAGCTTCGTTTCCGCGAGATCGCGAATACGCGGCGCGAATCGAAATCCAAGCAGATGCATCAGGGCAAAGACGTGGTCGGTGAACCCATTGGTATCCGTGTAATGCTCCGTGATTCGTAGATCCGACTCGTGATGAAGCAGGCCGTCGAGTACATAGGTGGAATCACGAACGCCTACGTTCACCAGCTTGCTGTGATAAGGACCATACTGGTCGGAAATATGCGTGTAGATCATACGGCCGGGCTCGGAGCCGTACTTCGGATTGACGTGGCCGGTGCTCTCCGCCCGCCCGCCGGCCTTGAAACGCTGACCGTCCGAGGATGAGGTGGTTCCATCCCCCCAATGCGCGGCAAATGAATGCGCCGACTGCCGGCGGCCGTCCACGCTTGCCCTTGGGGTCAAACCTTATTGATCAGCGATTCCTTAGATAACCATCTGGCGAGCGCCATATTGATTTCCCCGGAAAAATGGAGCAAAACCCGCTCGCTTGCGTGAACGTGACTAATCAAATACGTATCCCTTTGAAGAATTTTCCAGCTCATGGATACAGAGGGGCGCCTATGCGCAGACATAGCTCAACTAGTTGACGATCCCCCATGTTGTGCCAAGGCCTCGGTTTGTTGCCCACTCGCACGACGAGAAGGTGACACCCTCAATCATGCGGGTGTCAGGTATTTGCTGAATAATATCATTATTGATCTCAAAGATAACTATTTTCATCCAACTACCGCACAGATCTAGTTTTGATTTATATATTTTATTTTTTATAACAATTTTTGCCGATATACGGCTATTTTAGCTTAGTCGCTTCAGGAACCGACACAAACGAGAAAGATGGTGGACAGGTCGTGCGAGGTATTTCACCGACGTGCGAAACTAAGTTCTAAGGTTCCGCTACAGCACCGAGCCACTTGGGCAGTGGCTGCGGAACCACCTCTCCCTCGCCCGCTGTGTCGCCCTTTTCGCTAGCCGCCATGCCAACTACGACCGTACCGTTTACACAGGCTTTCAATTTCTCTAGCGCGACACAGGGCGGGGTCGATCCGCGCACTGGTCTGTTCATGTTCAACTTCCCGCTCGGGACTGTCTTTGGCAACAATACACTCGGGCCAGCGCTACCACTCGTGCTACGTTACTCCCCCCTCCTAATCGGCAATCCGTTTCAGTTGGGTAAAGGCGTGTCTCTCGGGCTAGCGTTCTATGACCGCGCCAATCGGATACTTGTGCTTGGCTCAGGGGAGCGCTTTAAGACAGAAGATGCTGGCGGCACAGCTACGCCGATCGTCCGCCAACAAAAACTCGACGCCGTTCGCCTTGCAACAAGTGGCAGCAAAATTACTCTCACCCTCAGATCTGGTGAGCGTCAAACGCTCTCGGAACAACGTGGGAATATCTACGTGCCAGAGCGCATCGAAAGTCCGCTCGGCTACATGCTCAACTTAGCATGGAGGCCCGGAGCTAACAGCCCGCAACTCACAGCCATTACAGATGCTCAAGGCAGCACGGTATGCAGCCTGACGTACGGCACCGATGTGGTCGATATAGTGCTATGGCCAAATACGGGAGAAATCTCATCATTCAAGCTGAATTTATCCAAAGAGTATCTGACTAAAATCATTAGCACTAGTGTATCCCCCAATCTCGGATGGACGCTCGGCTATGAGGCAGATCCTGCGATTCAGATTGACGGACAAGCACTGCTCAAGCAGGTTATCTCACCCACAATGCTGGAAGAATCCGTCCAGTATAAGGCTGGGGTCATGAGGTTTGATACTGGAACGGTCCAAGGAGCATTGCCTGCAGCAATCAAATATCAACAAAGCCCCAAGTTTGGTCAGCCCACACAAACGACAACTTACGAATATTCGTCTCAGAATGACACATCCCCTCGGAATTATTTCGGCTACGGAGAAGCGTTAGTGGCATCTCATCACCCTGATGATGACAACCTGTACAACCAGCTAACCCCCTACGATTATTGGTCTATAGAAACACGCGATGGCGATCAGGCTCGTGGCGTTGCAGCCCGCAGTATTGAGCGACATTACAACAATTATCACCTACCAATTTTAGAAATCGAGCGCGAAATCGGTGGCTCATTAACAACCCAATGGGAAGCAAAGTACTGCGCAGAAGTTGGCATCGTCTTTAAGGATCAACCTGTTACGTTTCAGTTGCCAGAAACGAAGATCACGACGTGGAGCGATGGCACCGGTTCTGCATATGATCCACATGGAAACCTGGGCAAGCCCGCAACCCACGAGGGTGAAGTCGCGGTCTACGAGCATTTTAAATACGATGAGTTCGGCAACCTGGCAAAACGAACCGCGCCAGATGGCACCGTAACCGCCTATGAGTATTATCCGGCCAGTAACACCACTCTAGACTGCCCAACTGAGCCCAATGGATTTACCCAGCTCATCCGAAGCCGCACAGTAATCCCTTATGAGGGCACTGCTTACAAAGATGTTCCGTCATTAAAAACCGAATGGAAATACCAAAAACTGGATGTCCGCAAAGGCAGCACGCTGTCGTGGGCAATTCTGCCGCGACAGGTAACCCATTCTGCTGACGGAACAAAACTGTCTACCGAGACATTCACATACACCATCAATACCGATAGCGACGAGCACGGGCGCATAAGCTCTCGAGCCACCGTTGTCCATAGCAACGGCACAGATTACCCTAGCGCCCAAACTCTCAAATTTACTTCCGCCCAGTTTCAGCTGGAGCACGGCATCACGAAATCTCTTGCGCGGCAGCTCACGACAATCGTCGATGCCGAGCCTGGCAACAAGGAAGACACCCAAAAGCTGAGCGTATCCACATGGCTCACTCAGTCGGCACTCACGGGGCGCTTGCTGGCAGAAACCGACGCCTTGGGCAATCAAATTGCCTACGCGTACGATGCATTGGGACGCCTGACTAGCCAAAAGACACACCCCGACCAACCAGCATACTTGGCTGAGGAAACGTGGACTTACACGCCGTCGTCGACCGATGAAGCCGTGCCAACCCAAGTGGAATACAAAGACATCTTCGGCAATCTTTCCCGCATCAGTTACGACGGACTAGCGCGGGTCATCCGCGAAGAAAGAAAGGATAGTGACGGCACGCTTGGCTGGCAAACCGTGCAGACATACGGATACGACCCCTTGGGGCGCAATGCATGGAGCGCCTCGACAGAAGTCCTTCGCCCCCAAGGCCAAACGGGGGCGACGCCCCTGAATTACACCCTCACACGAAAATGGGATGCCTGGGGTTCACTCCGAGAACAGGTTGGTCAAGAAAATCGCCTCATTGAGCACCAAATCGTCGACCCCATCGCATTGACTGAAACGTCATGGACGGAAGGTCAGGGCAACCTGGCGACAGCCAAGCGCATAGTTTTCCTGGACCCACGAAATCAACTGCCAATAACAGAATTGCGGTTGGCCTACGATGCAAAGAAGCAAGCGTGGGATTCGGAAGATAGTCCGAATCGCCTCTCCCGGCAACATGTCTGGGATGGCGCAAATCAACTACGCCACGTCATCGATGAAAACAATCACGTGACCCTGTATGACTATGATGCTTACGGCCGGGTAACGAAAACAACCTTACCCGACGGCTCAGTCCTTCGCCGGGAGTACGCGCCATTCAGTAGCGCGCCCCTCGTGGTTCTGGTCAGCCTCCAACCCAAAGGAAAAAAGGAAAGCGAGGCGGTCGTACTGGGATCTCAAAAATTCGATGGCTTCGGTCGATTAATTGAGACCACAACCGGCGGACGCCCTCTTTCCCTCCGGTACGCCTCAGATGCCGCACAGCAACCCATTGAAGTCACTCAACCGGATGGGGCCAACGCGCACTATCCGAGGGATGCAAGGTTGTATGAAGTGCCAACGGAAATTATCGCAACTAGAGCCAATAGCCCAACGATAATCCAGTCCTTTGCATACAACCGGCACACAGGGCAGTTGCTAAGCGCAACCGAGAAAGGCTCCGGCGAGAACCAATGGACAAGCCCCTTCGGTCGCCTAAAAAATGAGGCACAGGACATCCTGTCGGGCGGGGAGTATCCCATCAGTTACGAATATTCGCTGGGTGGTGCCTTGCAGCAAAGCACCGGCATCGACGGCAACGTGCAGAAATTGGAGTATTCAACTGCTGCAGCCTCCATCGGTCAGATGCGCAAACTCAGTGAGCCGGGCATCACTGCCGAGCTGGCATACGACGCACTTCAGCAACTGTTGGAGTGGACAGCAACCGATGGTGAAGGCAACACTCTGAAGACGGCACGAGAGCTCGACAGCTTCGGCCGCGAAACGCTGCGTACGTTCACACATAACGCAAGCGACACAAGGATTATCGAACAAACATGGTATCCCAATAGCCAATTGAAGCAACGCACTCAAAAGCACAATGGAAAAACAATTTGCACCGAAACATTTGAATACGATGAACGCGATCGCCTAGTGAAATACACCGCTAGCGGCGAACAGTTGCCTCTGGATCCTTACGGCAATGCATTTACGGAGCAGACCTTCCTGTTCGACGCGCTTGACAACATTGTTGAATGCAAGACCACGCTGAAAAACGGCGAAGTCAACACGGCCCAGCGGTACCATGAATACAAAGATCCCTGCCAATTAAGCACCATAGTCAACAGTCTCACTGCTCACGGTTACCCAGCAAAAATTCATTTGCGCTATGACAACGCTGGAAGGCTAATTCAGGATGATGCTGGTCGTACCTTGACGTACGACGCCTTGGGGCGCATTGCTAGCATCGATGGCAGCGAAGGCAAAAGTGACTACGGTTACGACGCAATGAACCGGATGGTGTGGCAGCGAGTAGAGCAGGATTCAACCATCCACCGAATGTATTACCAAGGCGACGCACTTACCAATGAATGGATAGGCAAAATCGGCCAGAAACAAGATGCAGCCAGGGACCACGTGGCCCAGTCTATCTATGTGGCGAATAACAGCGTTGCTCAACGACAGAGCGACGCAGGTAAACCGTCGACCATATTGGCCAGCGTCGATGCGCAAAACCGCATATTATGCGCCACAATAGGCGACAAGACACAGGAGTATAGCTACACGCCTTATGGGTATTGTACGCCGATCCCTCTAGGCAGAAAATCCCAATAAGTAGTAATTCGACATAGCAAACCATTCCGAAGATCATGATGCGCTCAACGACTGCCAACCTTGTTTGTGCCCTTCTCGCGGCTTCCCTCCCTATTTCTGCAAATTCGCGGGAAAGCATGGCCGGTTTCATATCAGAGGTTCAAGGGCAATTCAAGCTGCCTGGAAATACGATGTCCGGCCTCGATGTTGACACGTCAAAAATTCTGTTCCCACCGAACGACAACGCCGACATCGCTGGCGAAAGTGTCATCTCCGCGACCAATGGCGTATGGAACCGTTGCTCAAAAGGGGGGGATGCGGACGATGGCACTTGTTTTTCCGCAATTTCCTTAATATTAAATAACCTTGGTCGTAACTCGCTTACTTGGTCTTTGGCGAGCAAGATGTGGACCGCTCAAAATTATTCGCTAGGCAATCTCAAGGAAGCCGAAATAACACAAAACAGCACCTACGCGGTTACTGGCGGGCAACTGTATCGCTATGTTGCTGCCAAATCGGGAGGCGCAGTAGGCCCCGCAGGTCCACAAGGGCCTCGGGGATATGAGGGAGCGAAGGGTGACACAGGGCCCCAAGGGGCAACTGGCACACCCGGAGCCAAAGGAGACAAGGGGGACAAGGGGGACAAGGGGGACCAAGGACCTCAGGGACTGGCCGGTATCCAAGGAGTAAAGGGGGATAAGGGCGACACGGGGCCCCAAGGAGTTGCAGGTACGCCGGGCGCGAAAGGTGACAAGGGAGATCCAGGCTCCAACGGGAAAGATGCGCTCAGCGTTGTAGGGGTAGCATTAGTGTTTGGCTCGGGAGAAAGCGAAAAGAAGGCCACAAAAATAGATATGTCAGGAGGCGGTAGCCCCCGCATCCTATCAAACGTTGCCGATGGCTTGGCTCCGCATGACGCCGTCAACGTGAAGCAGCTTCAGGACATTGGCGTAGCGTCTGGTTCAGCGTTTAAGTTGGCTCAAAATCCTAGCGTCAGCGTCATCGATTTGTCGGGCCCGCGCACGGATGGAACATCGATCGACAGAATTGTTCGAGGCATAAAGGCAGGGACGAACGACGCGGATGCGGTGAATTTTGGGCAATTGCAAACCGAGCACAACGAAATTGCCAAGTTACGAGCAGACATGCTCAAGCTTGAAGCTCAGTTCCAAGCCAGCAATCTTGGCGCCGAGAACTTTACCCTTGATGTAAATGCGGGCGAAACTGTTTTCGAGCACGACTTGGCAAAACGCGTGAGGGCACCCAATACCGTCAAAGACATCAGCCTCGGCGATCTCTCGCTCAAAGATGCCGGCAAAGCCGCATTGACCAAAAAAGATGGGCGATACGTACTGTCATTTGATGCGGCACCCGACTATGAGGGCGTAACACACTTGGCTTACAAAATTATCGACAAAGACAATAAGGAGCGATTTGGAGAAATCACAATTAATGTGCTTAAGCAAGCATCACTCTAAAATCAACTTATTCTGAGGGGCATTGGTAAATGGCTCAGTTCACAACGTCATCGCTTCCCGCTGCCCGAAAAGGTGAGCCATACGAAGCCCGCGTCGAGGTCACCGGAAACTCGGGAGCGCCAAGCTTTTCGCTCTCAGAAGGTAATCTCCCTCGGCCCCTTACGATCGGCTCAGATGGATGGATTCGCGGCACCCCGACCGGCAATGGCATCTATGGCTTTACTGTCAGCGTATCCGATGCGAAAGGCACGATCAGCCAGGATTTCGAGATACGGGTCTTCGCACCCCTGCCCGCCCCTCGTCCCAGCTTTGCTGGGGCGCACCAAGATCCGGTCAGCGGAGCCGTACACTTTGATAACGGACGCCTGCTCTTCATTCCCTCCTTAATGGGCCTCGCCGTTCCGATGCTTGGAGGCCTGTTCGGAGCCATCGGGGCTGGGGCTGGGGCTGGGGCTGGGGCTGGGGCTGGGGCTGGCAGCAGAAGCATAAATCCCTACGCCTGTGGCGCTAGCGAGGGCTCAATGGCGAATGGACGTAGAAAAATCAATGACCTTTATGAGTCAATAGTCAAGGGTATGTTTAGCTCAGGACGTGCAATCACGCCCCCCCTGTCGACAACAGAATTACCCCCTGACATTAACAGAACAATCAACTTTACTTTTGTTAGAAATACAAATCACCTTGAAGTCGAGGCTCATGGAAGTGCTTTTTTAACTGCGGTCGATGGGGGAGGATTTGTCTCGGGAGCGCAACTTGCAGACATTATTAGAAATTTCATAAATGAGCGCGGAATATCCCCGCAGCGCATCAGGTTGTACAGTTGCCACAGCGCGAATGGCGGGGGAGCATCACAAGCTCAAATAGTTGCAAACGAACTTGGCATCCCGACCCGGGGGTATAAGGGGTTTTATACTTATGGATATAAGGGGATACATCTTCCTGACCGACTGGTCGGTAACACACCTGAAGTTTTTGAACCGATGACATCGCCATTTGCTGCACGATCATATCGAGCATTGAATGGAATGTTCAGCCGAGTTGCTAGAGCCGACCTCTACGCAGAAAGAGGCGAAAGGGCCGCAAGAAATGGATTAAGGGCAAACCTGGGCGAATTCATCGGAGTTGGCGTTATCATATAATCTGGCTGCGGGGGCCTGTCAGTAATTTCGGTTCTGTCGCAGCAAGAAAGAATGAAGTAGAGTTGGGCGATGAAAGCCGTCCACCTTGAGCTCGCCCCGTCATCGTTGCACCAAGTTCTCAAGCGATTGCATTACCCGCTAGAGATCATGCTGGTATGCGTGCGCTGGTACGCCGCCTATGGGTTGAGCCTGCGCAATCTGGAGGAAATGATGGTCGAGCGCGGGGTCATGGTCGATCACGCCACCGTACACCGATGTGTCCTGAAGATTCTGCCGGCCATGGCCAAGGTATTTCGACAACGTAAGCGCCCGGTGGGTCGCCGTTGGCGGGTGGGTGGACAGTGGAAATACCGGTACCGGGCGGTCAATTCGCAGGGCCACACCGTGGACTTCCTGCTCACGGCCCGGCGGGACTTGGCCGCCGCCCGGCGCTTCTTCGATCGGGCGATCCAACTACACGGCCAACCGGAGACCATCACGATCGATAAGAGCGGGGCCAATACCGCTGCCATGCATGCCCTAATCACGGATACCGGCGAAGAGATCGAGCTGGGCCAGTCGAAATACCTGAACAATCTCGTCGAGCAGGATCACCGGGCCATCAAACGACGAACCCGTCCGATGCTCGCCTTCAAGACTTTTCGCTCAGCCGCCAAAATTCTGGCCGGCATCGAAACCATGCACATGATTCGCAAGGGGCAGTTGCACTGCCCCGAGGGGGAACAGGCGTCCTTCGCTGAGCAATTCTACGGACTGGCTCGATGAATCACCAAACTTCCAAGGCCCGAGTTCTGCTCTCGAACCCTTACTACGACAGAACCCCCAACACTGCCAAAGACATCAGTCTCGGCGATCTCGATCAAAGATGCCGGCAAAGCCGCATTGACCAAAAAAGATGGGCGATACGTACTGTCATTTGATGCGGCACCCGACTATGAGGGCGTGACACACTTAGATTATAAGATTATCGACAAAGACAATAAGGAGCGATTTGTCACAATCACAATTAATGTGCTTAAGTAAGCATCACTCTAAAGTGAACTTATTCTGAGGAGCATTGGTAAATGGTTCATTTCACAACGTCATCGCTTCCCGCGGCCCGAAAAGGTGAGCCATACGAAGCCCGCATCGAAGTCACCGGAAACTCGGGAACGCCAAGCTTTTCGCTCTCGGAGGGAAAACTCCCTCCGCCTCTTACGATCGGCTCAGATGGATGGATTCGAGGCACGCCGCAAAAGGATGCCAAATATGGTTTCCGAGTCAAAGTATCCGACACGCAGGACACGATCGAGAAAGATTTCGAGATACGGGTCTTCGCACCCCTGCCCGCGCCTCGCCCCAGCTTTGCTGGGGCGCGCCAAGATCCGGTCAGCGGAGCCGTACACTTTGATAACGGACGCCTGCTCTTCATTCCCTCCTTAATGGGCCTCGCCGTTCCGGTTGTTGGTGGCCTGTTCGGAGCCGTCGGGGCTGGGGCTGGGGCTGGGGCTGGGGCTGGCAGTATCAACCCCTACAGCGGTGGGAGCCCCATTAATTCGACACCAGTTAGACGCAATAACTCCGTTCAGCGCTCCCCCACTTCAGGCCCAACGCCTAGCAGGGGAGATTTCCTTGAAAACCAGCTGCACGCAGCTGCCACAATGGCATTTTCAACCTCTAATTATGTCGCCGACTTTGTGTGGATCCCAAACTTCGCTCCACGCTCCATTACCATAAACCCGACAATTACCGAGGGAATCACCGATTTTCAAGCCACAAATTCTTTTATAGCTGCACATTCAACCATAGACAACGGACAGTGGAAGGTTGCCATTGGCATTCAAGGTACAGAAAAACTACTAACAATAGAAGACCTGGCCGAAAAGATAGCGGCAAGACTGCCCGGCTTCAGGAATTCTCTAAGTAGTGAAAATAACACTTTATTCCTCGGAGTTTGCTATGCTGCAAATGAGTTCAATGGCACATCGATGGCTCAACGATTTGCAGATGCGGCACAAGTGAACGTAGTGGCACCAACCGGAAAGTTCAGCATTGGATCTTTAAATAATGAAAATATATTCATGAACAAACTTACCCCTGAAAATGGATCTATTGCATTTAAATATTTTAGGCCGGTGGTTCACCTATAAATACATCTTTGGCAATTAGGGTCTGTTGACAATATGCATCGACCGCGTAGCAAGGGACTGTTATTGATTGGAAACATTTGATCTTGAAATATAGAAACAGCCCCTCATGTTGGTGGTATGGAAAAACGAGACATGAGATCGCTTCCTCGTGAGGCACGTGAAGAGCGGCGTCGGCAGGTGTGAGGTCGGTCGGAAAAAGTGGAAGCCAACGTTTCGTACGCCAGTTGCCAGTGATCCATCGCGCTTTCTCCCAAGCGGTAGACGGACCGCCGAGATTAACGGCAACAACACTGAGACGCAATGAGCCGCCTAATACGCGCCTCATGCGCAACTTTCCGCTTTCAAAATCTTGAGTCAGTAACCCTTTGATTTACATAACTATCGTGTTGGCCGTTGCCCCGAAACCCGCATGAATACTCGGGGTCGCTATCCCGGTAAACTGCAGCAATATCAAGGGCACCCCTAAGTCTGCGATTCGAGCGAGGCGCGCATGGACGAGCCTTGTTCTGATCAGGAACACAGGGCCAGACGTTCGTCTGGCCCTTCTTTGCAAGCAAAATCCCGTTGTCACGTAGGCCGGATCGAGTTCCGACCTGCTTATTCCCTGGGCCACTCAACCTGCTAAGGTCCGCCCTTCGAGGAGAGTCAACGAGGCTATTTGTTTATCGTTGCTTCAATCAGTCGGATTTTGGCGAGAATGTCATCAAACGATGGTGGTTCATCGTCAAACATCATCGGATGCATCTTTAGATAGTCGTCCCGCAAGTCCTTGAGCCGATGATCGTCCGGAACGAGGCGAAGTGTCCCAGGCCGCGCACGGTCATAGCTTGCCCAACCTGAGCGGAAGAAAGTGGCCTTATGCTTTGCTACTTGCCCTAGAAGCTCGAAATCCGTAGCTGCCACCCTACCCTCCTCCATGTCGAGAAGCTGGGCCAGGTCATAGTAGTGTCGCGAGAAGTATGGTGGCGTAGGATGCTCCTTCGGCCTATGCGCCTCGGCATGCAGAGCCGTTGCCTTCTCCCAAAATGTACGCCGCGCAGATAGCACCGTGACGATCGTCTCGGGATCTTCGAAGAATTCAGGAAAATCCTCGGCGGCATATGGCCGAATGGACTTTTCTTCCACGGGCCAAGGGTCGCCGCGCGCGCCGAGTTCCAGCTTCACGCGCGGTGTGATGTAGCCCATTCCCGCATACTCTTCGCCGGGTAGACAAGCAGGATAGTAGAAGTTCACAGTCTGAGGATCGTTGGCATCGATCTCCAGGCGCCAGCCGTTCGCCGTCGGCTCTCCCAACTGCTCATCCAACTGTGCTTGCAGAGCCGGCAGCAGACTCTGAGCGATGTGCTTCTCCACATCACTCACAAGATCGTTGATAAGGCGCTCTGCAGTCTTTCGACTGATCCCTTCTTTCTCGGGGTCACGATCACCGGTATAACCGAGCTCCGCACGATCAAAGGACAGATCGATGTCCTCCGAGAAGCGACGAATTGCGCTATATGCCTTCGACAAGGACGTGCCGCCTTTGAATACAAGTGTGGTGGCGTCCTTGCGTTGCAAACTAAATAGTCTTCGCAGCGTCCAGCAGACCCAGAAGTCTTTTTCAATGATCGTATCCGCAATCCCCCTGCTGGCGCCAGACTCGCCAAAGAGGGCGGCACGGTCGTTGGCTGGAAGTTTGGCAACCTTATCCATCGATGTCGATCGACATAGCGTTCGCGATCGCCACAAGTGTCGGCCGCATCCAAGCCGGCGCATGAATGGCAGCAGACGCGAGGACCTTTCTGTCGTCGTGCGACAAGCGCTTCGTGGCCACCTGCACGATATCGGGCGCTCGCAGGGGACCAACATGACGTAGCGCCTGAATAACGTTTCCTACCGCGCTTCCTGGTGCTACCAAATGTTTCGGCGAGGCATGTCGCAAGTTCACCACTCGCTTTCCCAGCACCACGCGGCGGGAGGGACCGTTCGTCAGATAGCTACTTTTCGAGGGTACCTGTGTCGTTAGGCCGAGAGCATTTGCCGCGCGAGCACCGTCAATTTGGACCTTCGAACCGGTTTCCCGCGCCAAAGCTTGAGCCACGTCATCTGGAGTGGGTGAAAGTGCTCCAAGTTTCGGATGGACCTTCGGGAAGTCATATAGGCCTCTAGCTAAGCGCCGAAGATCCCCTTTTTTCACCAGGCGGGAGAGAGCCTGATCCACGGAAGCTCGCCCCCCCACATCCAGAAAATCTGAGGGCGTAAATACGCCGCCAGGTCCTTGGGACCGAGCGCGGGTCATGATTTGTGCAGGGACGGAGTAATCGAGTCGTTGCATATGTCAGAAAATATCATACATTTTTATGACCTACAAGGGGAGCGCAGATGAGTTGGCTTATGCGGCGTGCCTGATACCATACTTTCGAGGAACTACCTGACGCCCGCAGCGACGTGGACGAGCATGCGGCCTGTAATGGGTGCAGTGAGACGGGGGATGCGGAGGGAGTTGGCGTCTAGTCAGCGTGCAAACGACGGGGAGCGGATGCAGTCGGGGCTTTTTTCTGATGGTTACGCGATGCCCATCACTGCGGCGACTCGGGCTCGGATTTCGCCCATTTCCTCCGGAGAGGCGTCGTAGCCGGCATAAGTTGCCTTACGTGCGTGCCAGTCAATCGTCCGCGCCTGGAACGGAAGAGCCACGCTCGGCCGGTCTGCGGCCTTGATTTGGACTTCCAGCTTTGCGCGTTCCGTGTGCGGCGGCGAAAACGTCGTCGTCACAGGGACAATTGCAGCCAGTTTTGTCACAAGGTTCAAGCGTTCGGTGCTCAGAATCACGACGGAGAGCTTGTCCCCTCCCTGCTCATGCCCCGATACAGGTTTTAGACCTCGCACGCCTTCGGAGCGCGTACCGCTGCGGCTTTTGGTGCCGTTTCGATTTCAGCTTTTGTTTCTGTATCACTCATTTAGGACATCCCTTCAAAAATTAGGTTTTGTCTGAGCCTCCAAACTCATTTCCTACCGGCTGCCCCCAATCGCACAGGGGTTGCAACTCGGCACCGGCTTCAAGTTCGGCAAGAACAGCATCGAGCGAAAAGATGGGTTTCCTTTCGATAACAAACCGCCCATCCCGGACCTCTAGTTGCACAACTGTGTCTTCTTCCAGCTTGACTTGTAACATCGCCTCCAATGGGGCGGATTTGTGCTCGTCTGTTCGACTATGCGGTGTGGGGTAACATGCGCGATTCGACGCAGCCCCCCCCCCCCGGCGCCTGACCACATTCCTGATGAAGATTTCGCATTCCGTCCAAAGCGAGCTGTTCGACACTCCAGTACTACTGTCCAAGACCCGCTCACAATTGGACACGGAACAGTCCGGCACTTTCACTCCGAACATGAAGTTGCCGGTTCACCGCTGGTTCCGGTATTCCGCCGGCTTTTCTTCGGAATGGGCCGGCAGCGTAATCTCCCAGTACGGCGCAAAGGTGGTGTTGGACCCCTTCGTTGGTTCCGGCACCGTTTGCGTGGAAGCTGACCGCCAGGGCGTTGCTTCGTTCGGCGTTGAGTCCCATCCGTTTGTGTATCGTCTGGCAAGGGGAAAGCTGTCGTGGGCGGCTTCAGCAAGCGAATTCGAGCAAGCTATCGCTCTCGTTGAAGACATGGCCGCGCGTTCGCCTTTCAAGGCTCCGCCAAGCGTTCCGACACTTCTCGAGAAGTGCTACGAACGGGAAACGCTGATTCATCTACTCAAATTGAAAGCGGCGTGCCTAAAGGTAGCGCCGTCTTTATCCGAAGATATCAGGGCATTGCTGTTTCTCGCAGTCAACTCGATCCTTCGGCCGTCCAGCCATGTGGGCACCGCCCAATGGCAATACGTATTGCCAAACAAGCGCAAGGTGAATGTCACCACGCCCACGGAGGCATTGTCTGCGCAGGCGGCAATCATGCTCGCTGATATGTCGTACATGCAGCGAGAACAGGCCGACAGAAAGGCAATACTGTTGCAGAGCGATGCGCGCACGTTGGCAGGTGTGCCTGACGGATCGATTGACCTCGTGGTGACTTCACCGCCGTACGCCAACAACTATGACTACGCGGACGCCACCAGACTCGAAATGACGTTCTGGGGCGAAGTCGAATCTTGGGGCGACCTTCATGAAACGGTGCGCAAATACCTGATCTGCTCAAACTCGCAGCACGCGTCAAAGGAACGACTCGTACTGGAGT
>NZ_JBYOJV010000043.1:0-17108 GCF_057798835.1 Cupriavidus sp. 291-E7 | reverse complement strand
GGTATTCCCCCCGTAAAGTAAGCGTCGCGGGAAGTAGAATTTTCTATCAGCGGTACCTTAGGAAATTTGCATGAAGACCTCCCGATTCACGGACAGCCAGATCATCGCCATCTTGAAGCAGGCCGAAGCCGGCACACCGGTTCCGGAGCTATGCCGGGAGCACGGCATGAGCAACGCTAGCTTTTACAAATGGCGGGCCAAATATGGCGGCATGGATGCGGCGCTGATGACACGGATGAAGGAATTGGAAGCCGAGAACGCCCGCCTCAAGAAGATGTATGCCGAGGAACGCCTGAAGGCCGATGTCCTGAAGGAAGCCATCGAAAAAAAGTGGTAAGGCCATCTCACCGACGTGAGATGGCCATGCGTGCCGTGCGAGAACGCGCCCTGACGGTCAAGACGGCCTGCGCTGCCTTTGGCGTGAGCGAGACGTGCTATCGGTATCAGGCCAAGAGCTCGACGGAGAATGACGTCATCGCCGATTGGCTGGTCAAGCTGACCCACAACCAGCGCAACTGGGGGTTCGGTCTGTGCTTCCTGTACCTGCGCAACGTCAAAGGCTTTGGCTGGAATCACAAACGCGTCTATCGTATCTACCGGCAGTTGGAGTTGAACCTGCGCATCAAGCCCCGCAAGCGGCTGGTGCGTGAGCAGCCCGAACCGTTGGCGGTGCCATTGACGTTGAATGAAAGCTGGTCGATGGACTTCATGCACGACCAGTTGGCCGACGGCCGCAGCATTCGGCTGTTCAATGTCATCGACGACTTCAACCGGGAAGGCCTGTGCATCGACGTGGACTTCTCGCTGCCATCACCGCGAGTGATCCGCGCTCTGGATCAGGTCATCGAGTGGCGAGGGCCGCCGCAGGCGATTCGGTGTGACAACGGCCCGGAGTATGTCAGCGAAGCATTGAAGAACTGGGCCCGCAAGCGGGGAATCAGGTTGCAGTTCATCCAGCCAGGCAAGCCTCAACAGAACGCCTATATCGAGCGGTACAACCGGACTGTGCGGTATGACTGGCTGGCGCATTACCTGTTCGAGACCGTCGCCGAAGTCCAGGACTACGCGACAAAATGGCTATGGTCTTACAATCACGAACGCCCCAATATGGCGCTCGGTGGCATTACCCCGAAACAACGATCGGCCATCATGGCCTAGCCTCTACTTCCAGCGACCGCTAGAAATGGGGGGAATACCGGTGGAACGCCCCGTTGTTCTTCGGCCTTCGCCCGTTCAGTTTTTCGGCCGCGTAAACGGCGGGATGCACTCGTCAATGTGGCGGCGGCGGTCTTCGGCTTCTTCATACTAGACATGACCTCATGACTCGGCAGATTCCATCCATCTCGTCAGCCGGTACAGTTGCTCCCCCATATCTCGCCGATAGAGATTTGCAAACTGCGCGCAAGCTGTTTGCACGATATCGCCCCCGAGGAGCCGCTCAAATATGGGATGTGCGTTGGCATAGTGGATGTCAGGGCATCCAAAGGCATTACGATCGGCTTCGCCCCATCGTTCTTTCCGTAGCAGATGAAAAAGTGGCATCGGCCAGTTCGTAACGACAGGTGCAATGCGGGCGACGGCGAGCACGTCCAAATGCTGGGTAGCCGTCATATGAGAGGCATCTAGCTCCAAGCGTCCGACTCCTTGTGAGATGTCCTTGCGCGCGCGGTCAAACGCAGCCAACGCTATATCGACGAGATCATCGCTTCGACCGGGCGCCGGTCGAAGATCGCCGCGAAGCTCTTCCTCAAGCGTCTGTGTAAATTCCAGTACGGCATCCGGCGGCGTTGGGCCGCTGCCGCAGTTCCATTTCAGTTCGTGCCCTCGAGGACATCGCTTGAGGCTACGCCTGTGTAGCGAGAGCATGACCTTGCACGTGGGACAGCGATCTAGTAACCATTGTTTGTGGCGAACACATGCGGTGATGAGCCGGAAGTCCCACAGTGCCGGTGCACTGTGGTGCTCGTTCAGGCAAGCCAGACAGACCACGGACCGGCCGCTTCTGAAATACTCACTCCGCATGGTTCGCCCCATGAAACAACAACAGCCGGAGGCCAAATTGTGTGACAAGCGATACGACAACGCGAGTACGTCCGCCTCCGACAAGCCCGCGGCCTCTTCTAGATACTGAACGGTCTCGTCAGGTGTTTTGTCTGCCTCCGACAACGTCCCCTCCGAGCATACGCCCCAACTGATTCCATCCAGCCCATTAAGCTCCGCCAACCTGGACAGATAGCCATAGAGACTTTCCCCTTTCGCCGGTGTCGGCCGAACTAGTAGCCTCGGATATCTGCCCCGGTTACTGATAACCATAGAACGGCTCCCCTCGCCTGGTGAGAGGGCGCTTCGCGAACGTTGGACTAAACGGATTGCTCTCCGTGTCAGCACCGGGCCAGATGCTGATCTTGAAAGCTTTCTCCAATATCTCCATGTCGACGGTCTCTCGTCCGCTCAGTAGAGCAAGTCGTAGCGCCTCACTGACAAGTTTCATCAGGTAGTCGATCAGTCCATGTGTCGCGTAGAACATGGGCTCTACAACGGATGGCTTGCCAATTGCCGATTGAACGGCAAACGGCAGTCGCTCATCCAGAGTCTTGAGCACGCTGGCGAAAGAGAGTAAGTTGTTGCGGCGCTCAATCGAGAATGGCTCGAGCCGTATCTGGGGCAAGAACCGGCGACGAAGTTGTTCGTTCACTTCGAGAATGCTCGTACAACGAGGCAATCCGAGGAGTACAAATGGAACGCGAGTGGCGTTGATTAACTGCTTGAGCCAGTCGGCCACTTTGTACTCGATTTTTCCGCCTGAGTTGTCGGCGAACTGTTGGAATTCATCGAGCATCGCGATCTCGACCCGGCATTCGCGGAACAGTGTGATGATCCTTGCCGTTTTGCTTTCGGCGGATCCCTTGTCCGCATATGGATCGCCCATCGACATAAGAATGCGCTCCGCTACGTTCTTCACTGTTGGCGCAGATGGGAGCTCCAAGCCAAGGACAGGAATTACGGTGCGATCCTCCAACTCTTCACGGGGATATCTTGCAGCATATGCTTTTCGAAGTGTCGACTTTCCGCAGCCAGATACCCCAGTGATCAACAAACAATCCGGCTCTTCAAGCATGTGCCGACCCACGAAATGGCAGCATTCGATCGCGCGCATAGCGTCTTCAAAAACCGGATAGCGCACCAACCTGCTCCTAAAATCCACGTAGCAGCGATCAGCGTCGACCCTCAGCTTGCCATGCCGTTTTTCAAAGACGAGATCTATCTGGGTCGAGGGCTCTTCTCCACTATCTCGCACTGCTCTGGCTTGCCTGGGCTTTCCTCGTCCTGCCTGGGTTTTGCCCGCATTTGATGTTGCCCCCTTCGAGGGCGCGCTGTCATTCGGCGTCATAGCTTTGAACCTCCTCGCTCAGTATCCATTCCTCAACAAGAGATGAAATCGATTCGATTTGCTGATCGCCGATGCGAGCGCTTTCCTGCTTCGGAAATGGCGTCTCAGCGTGCCGCTGAAGAGCTTCCTTGGCCCGTGCAGCGTTTTTCTTCCCTGCTTTAGGCACCTTGCGCATCTCGAGAAGTTGCGTGGTGAACGCCCTAAGCTCTAGCTTCGCTGCCATCAGACGATCTTTGTATGGCAGGCTCGCGTAATCTTGCCGTGCCTTCTTGCCGAGATAGGTGTGCTGTTCCAAAGTGAGCCCACTCGCGTACGCGGAGTTCGTGCACGGAACCGCTATGTACTCCTTCCTCTCATTGCCCAAGACATATGCCGTTCCCAAATCGTCGGGGTCAAATCTGACCGTCACCGGCACCGATCGCTTGTTTCCGCGTATGCGCTGCAGTTCGTCGGAGGCGTAGGACAGGGAGTTGATCTGAATGCCGTTCCGTCCGAGCTGACGTACTTCGGACCGCCCCAAGTAGACTTTCAGATTCTCGGGATCCTCCACGAGAGTCGGCGGGTCCATGCGTGCGCCCTCGTTCCACTTCTGCAATGGGGCAGCCTGGATTCCTCGATGGAACTCGGAGCCATAGATGTCCACGACCCATCGGTGCAGCGCCTCGTTCAGTTCCCCCAAAGTGAGGACGGCACGTCCTTCGGAGTCGTACCCGAGTCTCTTGTCGTATTTCGCATGAGTTGTGCCCGGTAGCATGTGTGTGAAGGAATAGTTGAGCGTCTTCAAGAATCGCTCGATAGATCCTTTGAGGTACGGTGCACGAGGCTCGCAGTAAGCGATGTGCGTACCAATGTCGGCGCATGCGGTCTCGAGATGACTAGCGTGGAACTCGAGGCCGTTGTCGCACACGAGCAGTTCAATAAAGCCGAAGCAGGGCCACTCGCCAGTGATCGCCGGGAATTTTTCTTTGATGTAGGTCTTAGGCAGGATGGCGTGGCGCAAGCAGCGGAGAACCGAATCTACGTTCGGCTTTCTGAAGCTGACATAGAGACCCACGACCATACGTGAATAGTGGTCGATCATGACCGTGACCCAGGGTCTGCCCAGTAGCATATTGAGGACTTCATCAACTACCAAGATGTCGAAGGGTGTATGGTCAACCTCTACGCGCTGTAGTGGTCGTAGGGATTTGGAGGCTCTGCCATAGAGTCGAAGGTTCTGGCGTGCAATGCGCTCCCCGTATCTGCGCTTGAGCACGTGATACTTGTCATACTGCTCTAGCACACGGTTTATGAGTCTCGCTGACGGACATGGCAACGCCTCACAACGTGGGCGGCCTTTGTTCAGCTTGATAACGGTGGCGCAGATCCAATCTCGCAGCTCTTTCTTGGTCTCGCGTTGCTCTGTCAGGTAGACCTTCTCGATGCCTTCGACAATAAGGTCCAGCACTTCCTGTGGATAGTCGGTCTTCGGGGCTCGCCCTCTTAGCTCCCACTTATCGATGAGGGCGCGAATGTCGAAGTTACCCAGTACCCACCGCTTGCGCCAACGATAGAACGTCGATAGGTCTGGCGGCATCTGGCCGGGACCGATTGCCGCCGCGCATTCTTTGATCGCTTCGGCGACAAGGCGTCGACTCATGCCAAGCACACCGTTCGGGCAGATTGCAGTGAGATATCTCCACTTGCACAAGGCGTTTTTGCGTATAGGTTCAGGGAAGTCCTCAATGCTGCGCTGTACCCACCCCGGAGATTGTTGCCCGGTGTCGTCTACCGGGAAATTTCTTAGATTCGTAAGCCTGAGGTGACCGGTTTCATACAGGCGTAGCAGGTCTTGTCGACTGTAGTCACTAAGCGACCCGTCAGCAGCGGCACGCAGCTGAAATTTGTCGCCAACTATCTCAGTGACCTTGAGGTACGCCTCATCGATCACTAGTATTGCGCCTCGTCTAAACAAAGAGTGCGACATCGTCGTCCTCCCGAAAAAGGCGGATAGCCGTATGTGCCTCGATGGGCTGAGTGAGGTCACAAGCAAGTTCGCGACGAGCTAGACCCTCGATCACCCTGAGCCTACCGCCTAGAAGCTCTTCCGCCTCTTCGAAAGTCATTTGATCGCGGCCCTCCCAGGTCGAAGCGATTTGCGGATTTTCGTACGCGCTGTCTGACGGGATTTTTGATAGTAGATATTGGACTTGAGGAAGACGATGCGAATGCTTCAGTTCAACTTCGGTCAGAAGGACGAACTTTGCGCCGCTCCCGTCAAAGTACCGCTCGATCTCAGCGAACTTCTCCTGGTTTTCTTCTGTATACGCGCGGCTGCGAGGTTTCACTTCCACATACCACTCCCTGCCGTCGTCCCAAGAGAACCTGAAATCGGGTGTGTAGCGCCTCATTCGTCCGCCGCATCGGTATGAAATGCAGATGGGCTGCTCCTGATAGGAAGCGATGCCCCGAGCAAATTCAGCGAGGTGAAGACACCACATCTCTAGCAAGCTTTCGCATCGAACCATTCGGCGCATCTTGCGCGAGGCGAACTTTCCCCTGAACCCTCGGCCAGAAGGCCGCACAGGGTTGCGGGTGCCGTGGTATGGCGGGTTTATCGGAAGTGGATTTCTTCGCGGGAATCGCGGGGAAGAGGCGATGTAGTCGGGCATTGTCGGCCATGTCACTTAGCGCTATTTCGAGGCGACCACCGGCCCGGCGGCAATCCTAGGGATGTCGCCTAGAGCAGTTCCGGTTTTCGGGCGTAATAACTCCCACCCCAAGGTTGTTATCCCAAGGGAAGACCGTTGCGAACCGATGATCGATGAAAGGGCGGCCTTGACCAGCCGACTGCGTGGAGGGATACTTCAAGCGCCAACTGGAAGTATCGGCCTCCTAGCGAGGTCAGCGACGGGGCAAGCCGCCAAGGTTTGTCCCGTTTTTACATTTCGGCATCCTCCTTCGCTTTTCGACGACGCACCCGTGTCGGGCCATACGTCGGCTCGTCCGCAAGAAGTTCGTCGATCCTTACCAAGTCACGTAGCGCTCGGATTTGAGCGGGATATAGCCGGTCAATCTTTTCCCAAAGCTCGTGGCACAGCAGATAGGTTTCGGTTGGCACATCCGGTGGCAGCACGAAGCGCCGCTTCGATTTTTCTGCCGCGAGCCGCATCTCGAGAATGTCTCGATCGCTCAAAGACAATCCTCGATTCAGTTTTCCCAGGAACTCTTCACTAGGAGGCTTCGCTCCAAGCTCAATGGCTGAGACGTAGGCCTGCTCGTAGCCCAGCAGCCTCGCGAGTTCGTGCTGGCGCATCCCGCTGCGCACACGTAGGTCTCGGAGGAAAGTGGAGAATGGGCTACTCATAGCATCGCATCTGGGAAAGGCAGTTGGTACGACACACTGTCGGCTATCAGGAAGCCATTTAAGTACATTGTCAACCACATTTCAAGAAGGAATTGATGCGTAAGCTATTGAAATTAAAGGATTTTGTACAGTTATAGCGATACGAACATAAAGCGCCTCAATAGGCTCTTTTAGGCGAGATGCGGTCAGACGGAAAGCAAGCCGCGAACTATCAATGCGAATTGAGAAGAGGGGCGGATACGGGGTGACCCAATGATGCTATTGCACATCGGACTCCATATAAGGGGGGGCTCGCAACTGAACTAGCAGACCCAGAATGTCCCTGCAGGCATTGCTGATGCTGCTGCGATACGAAGTTGTGCTGGCGATGTGGCCGACGCTCGCGTACTTTGTATGTGACGACCCTCACTGCAATTGCCATGGCTACTACTCGCCTTGCCAGATTCATTCTTAGCGAAGAATTTCACCAAGCAGCATGCGAAGGAATTCGTGAGGCAGTTGTACGGACGCGAGCTGCTGGCGTGGAACCCGCAGGTACCTCCAGCGTCAAGAGTCCTCCCAAGATTGCGAAAGTGACGACAATAGAAGGCCCACCATTGAAGGTTACAGTCATCGAGGGGGAGGCTCTTGAGCGATGGCTCAAAGCTAGAAGGGCGAAGTGCAACCCCTAATTTATCGCCTCAGGTCGCTCGCTGAGCGCGAGATGAAATGGATTTTATGTCTGGCTCAGCAGCAGCGTTGCTCTACTGTGCATCTGCGTTGGACCCGATGCTCACGACGTATGGCTGGTATTAGACGCTGATAGGTGCTCGCGAAATTGAGGATGCAGACCTCGCACGCCACGCAACGAATATGGCTTTGCTTTTGGCCGCTGTCCAGACGCGATGACCGGTATCGTGCATCCACCTCCCGGCTTTGGTAAGCGAGTCGTCGACGACTGATATGTCCATCGAGTCAGCGCCGAATCACTGGCACGCCCCGATCCCAGCCGTTACCGGTTCAACAACACCTCCGCGAGGCCATCCAACTCGGCCTTGCGTTCAGCCCAGTCCGGTAGGATTTGACTCAGCAACCGGTAGAAGCGTTTGCTGTGATTGTGCTCTCTGAGGTGGCACAACTCATGGGCCACCACGTACTCAATGCACGCCTTTGGCGCTTTCACGAGATGGGGGTTGAGCAGCACCTCGCCTTTTGAAGAGCAGCTACCCCATTGCGTTCTCATCGACAGCAGTCGCGCAGGCGGTAGCACTTGGCGGATGCCCATGCGAGGAGCCATTTCCGCGATCACGCGCGCGAATACTTCGGCCGCCCGTTCGCGGTACCACGCCTCAAGCAAGCGGCGCACAGCCAGCGCATCGCGCTTTGTCGTCGCGATTTCCAGGCACCCACGCCACATACGCACCCCGGAGGACTCGCCATGTGCCGGCTGCACCTTCAACATGTGGCGCCGGCCTAGGTAGAAGTGGGTCTCCCCGCTGACGTATTCCCTGGGCAGCACATGGAGCTTACGCTCGCGCTGGGCCTGCAGTTGTTGCCACACCCAGCCTGCCCGTTGTCGGAGAGCATGCTTGACGTCTAGCAGGGCTGCTCCCTCTGGGGCATCCACTTGCACCGCGCCATCTGGCATCACGTGGATCGACACACGTCGTTGAGGGCGAGGGAGAAAGCGAACCGAGAAGCGGATGCGCTCGTCGCCATAGGCGACGGAATACTGAGCCATCTCAGTGCCCCTCTCGCGCCAACCCCACCCGCGTGACCTGAATCACCTGGTCGATCGCCTCTTTTGCTTTGTCGAGCCCCATTAGGCCAAAGAGCCCGGGCAGCAGCGCTTTGCGGATGGACGCCTCGATATTTTGCGAATTCAGCGAATGCTCGGCCACGGCCTGTTGCACCACGCCATCGATATCCTTGGCTTGCTGGATCAACGCGGTCTGGTCGGCCTGCTCGAAGGCGTCCTCGCCAAGCACCAAGCGACAGATGCCGAAATAGGCGCGTACGTGCTTGCTCTCTCCAAGTCCATCAGGCAGGTTGCCTACGTCGCGCACCTTGACCTGCTCCTCGAACTTTTTGAACAGCGCATATTGCTTGAGCGGATGGTCGAACATGGCCTCGGCCTCCGCGATTGCCTGCTTCAGCAGGTCGGCGAACACCTTTTGCGCGTAGGGGTCGTCGGCCAGGTCCTGCTCAATGGTCTTCTTCAAACGCGTGCGGATCATATCCGTCTCGTTGCGCGTCTTCTCCTCGCTCCACTGCTCCGTGGCTTCCGGCTGGCCCAACTGGTGGACCACATACACGCCCTCGGGCTCGTGCACCAAGCTGCCGATCACCTGCTTGTCCACCAAGCGGCGAATCTGCTCTTCGTAGACGCTGTAGTCCACCGTTTCAAGCGCATCCTGCCTGGCGATTGTGCGCAGGCTGGTGAAGAAGCGCAGATCCTCCTTGTAGCGCCGCACATCGGCTTCCGAGAAACTGTGGTCTTCGAAGAAGCTGCGTGACGATAAGGCGGTCTGCAGGCACAGGCCAAACGCTGTCAATGCGCCGTAGAAGTGCTCGCGCACCTTCTGGCGCGTGTCGTAGGTCTGGCCGTCCTCATCTTCAGCGTAGCGCGGCATCAAGACTTGGCGGTATTGCTCAAGATCCTGCTTGTTCTTCACCTCAGCGAAGATCGCCCAAAGCGCATCGTGCTGGCTGGGCAGCCGTTTGTACTCCGTGCTGATCTGGTGATACAGCCCCTCGATGTCGGCCAATTCGTATCCGCCTTGGGTGCGAGCCTCCAGATCTTGATAAGCCCGTACCGCGATGTCCAATTCCTTGAGGATGCCGCGGTAATCCACCAGCACGCCGTAGCGCTTGGCCTCGTGCAGACGATTCACACGAGCTACGGCTTGGATCAGATTGTGCTCCTTCAACGGCTTGTCGATGTAGAGCACCGTGTTGCGCGGCTCGTCAAAGCCCGTCAGCAACCGGTCCACCACAATGAGGAGATCCGGATCACCGTCGCTGCTAAAGTCCTGCAGGATCTGTTCTTCGTAGAATTCGGCGTCCTTGCCCACATGGGTTTTCCACCACTTCTGCACCTCCGGCAAATTACTCTCGTCAACCTCGGTGTTGCCTTCGCGGCTGTCGGGAGGCGAGATAATGACTGCGCTGCTCACTAGGCCCGTGTCGTCCAAATACTGCTTGTAGCGGATGGCTTCGAGCTTACTGGCCGTAGCCACCTGACCTTTAAGCCCCAAGCCAAGCTTCTTGATGTTCTCACTAAAGTGTTGGGCAATATCCCAAGCAATCAACTCGATGCGGTTGGCGGCGCCATACACCGCCTGCTTGTTCGCGAACTTGCGCTTTAGGTCAGCCGACTGTTCAGGACTGAGCCCCGCCGTGATGCGGTCGAACCAGCGGTTGACGGCATCCTCATTTATCGTCAATTCGGGGACGCGCTCTTCATATAGCAGCGGCGCCACAGTACCGTCCTCCACCGCGCGCTGCAAAGTATAGGCGTGCACGATGGGGCCAAACTTGTTGGCCGTTTTGTCCTTCCTCAGCAACGGCGTTCCGGTAAAGGCCACGTACGCAGCGCGGGGCAGAGCCTTACGCATGCGCTCGTGCGTTTCGCCGCCATGACTACGGTGACCTTCGTCCACGAGCACGATCATGTCAGCTGAGGGGTTGTAGCATTCGGGCAGTTTCGACGCCGTGGCGAACTTGTGGACAAGTGTAAAGATGATCCGCTCTGTGCCATGGCCGATGCGCTTTGCCAGGTCACGGCCCGAGCCGACCTTGGCCTTTTCACCATCCTTTTTGGTGGCCACGGCCGAGCCGAATGCCCCACTATTCATGAAATTGCGCGCCAACTGGTCTTCGAGGTCCAGACGGTCGGTCACCACAATCACGCGGCAGGCTTGAGTGCTCTGATGCAGCACTAGCGCTTTGGTCAGGAAGACCATAGTGAAGCTCTTGCCTGAGCCTGTGGTGTGCCAAACCACGCCGCCTTCGCGCCCACCGTCGGGCTTGCGTAGGTTAATGCGCTCCAGCAACTCCCGGATGCCGAAAAACTGCTGGTACCGCGCCACCACCTTTCCGGTCTTGCGATCGAACAGCACAAACACGCGAAGGAACTCAAGCAAGCGTTCGGGCTTCAGCAATGCAGCCAGCAAGCGGTCCTGATCGGTTGGAAGCAGGGGTCGAGCCCACAGCTCGCGGCAGTAGGCTTGCAGCTCTGGAGGCTTTCCGGCCAGCAGCACAGCTTGCACATCTTCATTTAGCGGCTGGTTCTTCCATTCACCGAGCTGCGCATCGCTGAACTGCTCTTCACGCCAGCGCGCCCAAAATTTCATCGGCGTGCCGGCGGTGCCGTAACGCCCTTCGGTGTAGCTTACGGCCAGCAGCAACTGCGCATAGGCAAAAAGGTGCGGAATCTCATCGTGGCGCTGGTTGCGCAATTGCTGGCTGATGCCCTCATCCATCATGGCCTTACCGGTGTGCGCGGTCTCAGGTCGCTTGACCTCGATCACCGCCAGCGGCAGGCCGTTCACATAAGCTACCACATCAGGCACCCTGTGGTGCGTGCCGTGGGTGGAGAGCACTTCCAACTCCTCTGTCACATCCCAGCGGTTGGCGGTCACGTCCAGCCAGTCAACCAATGCGATAGTGGGCTGGTGCTTTTTTCCGTCAGGCATGAACTCGGTAACCGTCACACCCAATGTAAGCATCTGGTAGAGCCGCTCATTGGCCGGTAGCAAGCCCTCGACCAAATTCAGCGTCTGCACCTGCCGAACGATCTGGTCGATTCCGCTGGGTGACAGCGGGTACTGCTCCCCTTTGTACTCGAACCGGCGGGCTTGCAGCACCTCAATCAGTCGCGTTTTCAGAATGACTTCGCGCGTGCTGCCGCGTAGAGCCAGGGCCTCTGCCGTGGGTAAGAAGTGCCAACCCAGGTTGATGAGCAAATGCAATGCGGACAAGTGGGCGCTGTATTGCTCGCGCGTTTGGGGGACGCCACTCATGCGACCTCCGGTTCCGCTGTGATCGCCGGCAGTCGGACGCGACACTTGCCGGTAAGCAGGTCGGCCATGAGTGCGCGCTTTTGCGCTTGCAAGGCCTCAAGATCCGCTTGGAGAAGTCTGACGTCCTCGGAGGCAGCCGCCAATACGTCAGCGATATATCGCTGACGCTCCATCGGCGGCACAGGCACCTTCACGTTCATGAAATATGCCGGCCGAATGTTCAGTAGGCCGTTATTCCTTACCCCCGTGTTGACCAGAGCCCCCAACTGATCATGGAGATAGTCAGCTTCAAAGAGGTATTTGAAGAAGCCTGGATGGCATCGGTCATTAAGCTTGAAGCAAACATACACGTGAGGTACCAAGCCCTCTTCGTAGTCTTCCAAAGGAAAGACGCAGCCAAATTCGTATAATTTTGAGTTGCCCTTGTTATAGGCGAACTCACCACGTCTCAACAGAACGTAGTTGTTCAAGCTTTTTCCCGCCATAAAGCGGCTGTATTTTTGATCTTGCCGAACAAATCCAGCACCTGACGAAATCATCAGTACCGGATGCTCGGTACCATCGCTAGAACGCTGCACGCGCTCAGAGATGGCCGAGAGCGGATATTTCTTCAGCCGCTCTCGGCCATCAAAGAGCAACTCTTGCATTAGTCCTTGCTTCTGCTTGCGGCTATTGACTAGGAGCTTTTCCGTGGTGGAGACGGCGTCATCCCACACCTGAAGGGTCCTTGAGATCCAACGTTGGGTTGGCAAATCTGGCACCAAAACTTCTTGCCTGTCGATGTCTGATTTTTTGACATGTACGAGTGTTGCTTTGAAGCCATGGGCCTTGGCCTCAATGCGATCCGTCACATGACGAAGGGCCCAGTAAAGCCAGCCCTTGTCAATGCCATGTCGACAATTGACCTTAAAGATATGCTGATTGAGGACACCCGTTTTCCCCTTCCAGCGGGTTGGACCAAATGAGACCCCTTTGGTGCCGGCCCATGCGAATAGCAGTTGGCCCGGTTCTACGAGCCATCGTGACTCCACCGGCCCTGAGTAGTAATCAAAACTATTGCCGCCATTCAGGTTCTGAATACGGATAATGGGGTAACCCTCCGTGCCCCAGTCTGCCGGACCAAAACCATGGCCATTCTGCATGTGGCATATGTCGGCGACCGATTGGCGCTTCCAGCCTTTAGACAACATCCTTCGCCCCCTTGCCCCTCTCCCGTCGGCTGCTGATCTGCTTATCGACCTGTTCCAGATCACTCATAGCCAAGCTCCTTCATGTAGCCGGCCATCTTTTCCTCCAGCATTGCCAGCTCAGCCTTGAGCTTTCGCCGCTCATCGCGCACCGCAATTAGGTCGATGGTCTCCGCTTCCTCAAAGGTGTCTACGTAGCGAGGGATATTGAGATTAAAGTCGTTCTGAGCGATCTCGACCGGGCTGGCCAAGTAGGCGTACTTGTCCACACTCCGGCGGGCACGCACCGTCTGCTCGATGCAACTCAGATCCTGCGCACGCAGGACGTTCTGGTTTTTGCCCTCCTGATAGTCGCGGCTGGCGTCGATGAAGAGCACCTTGTCATCGACCTTCTTCTTGCGCAGAACCAAGATAGCAGCGGGGATACCGGTGCCGTAGAAGAGCTTCTCTGGCAAGCCGATGACCACATCAAGCAAGTTTTCCTCGATTAGCTTTTGGCGGATCTTGCCCTCGGCCGCCCCGCGGAACAATACGCCGTGTGGCACCACCACGGCCATGCGGCCGGTGCCGGGCTTCATTGTTTCGACCATGTGCAGAATGAAGGCGTAGTCGGCCTTAGTGCGCGGCGGTACGCCACGGCGAAAGCGCTTGTAGGCGTCATCGGCCGCCGACTCATAGCCCCACTTCTCCAGAGAGAACGGCGGGTTGGCTACCACCACATCGAAATGCTTTAGCAGACCCTTGCTGTCGAGCAGCTTCGGGTTGCGCAGAGTGTCACCCCATTCGATCCGGTGGTTGTCTTCCGCATGCAGGAACATGTTCATTTTGGCCAGGGCCCAAGTACTTCCGATGGCTTCTTGCCCGAACAATGCATACGTGCGACTCCCAGTGTTGGACCGAATAAGCTGGCCGCATTTCATCAACAGCGAACCGGAGCCGCAAGTCGGGTCGCAGATCTCGTCTCCTTTTTGCGGCTCCATGAGGCGAGCCATAAGCTGTGACACCTCGGGAGGGGTATAGAACTCACCTGCCTTCTTGCCGCTCGTGGATGCAAAGTTCTTTATGAGAAATTCATAGGCATTACCGATGACGTCTAGGTTGCCGACTCTGCCCTCGCGAAGATCTAGCTCGGGCTTGGCAAAGTCTTCCAATAGATGACGCAAGATGTCGTTCTTCTGCGCCTCGTCGCCCAACTTGGTCGAGTTAAAACTAATGTCCTGGAAGACATCACGCAACTTAGTGAGATTGGCCTCCTCAATGGCATGCAAAGCTTTGTCGATGCGCTCGCCATTGCCGGGCTGGTGCCGGGCCACGTGCAAGGTGTAGAAGTTTGCGCTGCGGGGCAGCACGAAGCGCTCATTCTTAAGCAGTTCTTCGATTAACTCTGGATAATCACCATGTTCTGTCTTATAGCGCTCGTAGTGGTCCTGCCAGACATCGGAGATGTATTTCAGAAATAGCATCGTCAAGACATAGTCCTTATAGATGCTTGGGTCCACCGTACCACGAAATGTGTCACAAGCCGCCCAGACTGCGGCATTGATCGAATCTTGTTGAATAGAGATAGACGTCATGATGTCAATTTAATTCGATTGGGCTTCGCTCGAAGTTAAGGCGAGCGCCAAGGCATCGAGCTGCTGCTGACGATTGCGGATCAAGGCCTGCATCTGACGCTCTTCGTGCGCGGCGGCTTCTGCAAGGGCGACAATCGTGTGCTGTTGATGAAGCGGTGGTACCGCTAACGGCAAGGCCTCCAATACCGGGCGTCGAATACTCAATTGATCCGAGCCTTGGGCATTGCTGGCAAGGTACCGCTGGGCGGGCTGTCGATTGATCTGCCAGGCTAAAAACTCGGGAATCAGTGTCGGGGACTTGATCCGCAACAAAAAGAAGTTCGGCGAGCAAACGGTGGGCTTGCCAACCTCGCGCAGGCAGACGGCATAGTTGCGTGCCCCTTTGGCAACAAAAAGCACGTCGCCCGACTCCAGCCACTGCACATGTTTGTGTGCATCCACTTCCGTGCGAACCAGCCCGTGCCAGTCTATCTCGCCGCCGGGACTCAAATCGCGCATCTGCAGCGCGTACGCATTTCCCTCCTCAACAACGGGTACGCTGCCTCGAAAGGGGTGACCGGCCTGGACATCGACCAAGCTCTTCAGAATCCAGTTCATTTCGCATCAATTCGATTGATGCAAGATTGTGCTTGCGGGCGCGAAGAAGTTCAACTACGATTCATCTCAATCGCATCATTGCGATTGATGCAAAACAACCTAACGGGAAAGAGAATGAAAGAGTACGAAGTGAACTGCGTCACTAAGCCGCTGCGGAACAGTCCGCACGAGCACATCACCCACATTGGGCATTCGGTGAACAAATGGCGGCTTACCAGGGAGGCAGCTATCTCTCGCATCGAGTCGAAAACGGAAGCGTTCTACACGGTCGACAAAGTCACCGGGAAGCGCGCCTACATCGGCGTGGTGAAAGTGCCCGGAAAGGCCCCCTACCTGAGAACTCATGCAGATGGGAAGTGGAATGACAATCTGCTTGCGCAGGCGGAATGTGGCACCGACTGCAAAATCCTCTGAAACGTACTGTCCCGTGCGCCCCGACCCGTGTCGGGGCCAGATCAATCATCCAGGTCTCTCATCATCTGCAAGGAACAAGCTAGGTGGACTCACTTTCAACTCTTGTGCAAAGCCCTCTGTTCTCGCGACTATCCATTGTTTCAATCAGCGTCGCACTAGTTGCCTTCTTCTGGTGGCGCGCCGGATCGATCCACAGCATTTTGGAGCGACTCTGGCTCCTTATCGCTGGTAAAACAGAAGTCCACACTCCTGAACCGCCCCGGGTTTAGTGGAGGCTTCAATTCTTGAGAGAATGGAGCCCATGAGCAAGCAAACCAAGTTTTCCCCCGAGGTCCGAGAGCGGGCTGTACGTCTGGTTCGAGAGCAGCGCAGCGAGCATCCGTCGCTGTGGGCGGCAGTCGAATCCATCGCACCGATGATCGGTTGCACAAGCCAGACACTGTTGGGGTGGGTCAAACAAGAGCAAGTCGAGAGTGGCGAGCGCGATGGCGTGACCACGTCGGAGCGTGAGCGCCTCAAGGCGCTGGAGCGTGAGGTAAAGGAGTTGCGCCGCGCCAACGAGATCCTGAAGCTGGCGAGCGCGTTTTTCGCCCAGGCGGAGCTCGACCGCCGTTTGAAGTCCTGAAGGCCTTTGTCGAGCGGCATCGCGACGCCTTCGGGGTCGAGCCGATCTGCAAGGTCTTGCAGATTGCTCCGTCGGGCTATCGGCGCCATGCTGCGCAGCTTCGCGATCCATCGCGGCGCTCTGCGCGAGCCAAACGCGATGAGTGGCTACGGCCCGAGATCAAGCGAGTCTGGCAGGCCAACATGCAGGTCTACGGGGCCGACAAGGTTTGGAAGCAGATGAACCGGGAAGGCATCGCGGTGGCACGCTGTACGGTCGAGAGGCTGATGAGGCAGCAGAATCTGCGCGGCGTGATTCGCGGCAAGCGGGTTCGCACGACGACTCCAGATGCGAGAGCAGCGCGCCCACCGGATCTGGTCAGCCGCCAGTTCAGGGCCCAGCGGCCGAACCAGCTCTGGGTTTCGGACTTCACCTACGTTTCGACGTGGCAGGGCTGGCTGTACGTGGCCTTCGTGATCGACGTGTTCGCGCGGCGCATCGTCGGCTGGCGGGTCAGTCCGTCGATGACCACGGACTTCGTTCTGGATGCACTTGAACAGGCGCTTTACGCTCGCCAGCCTGGCAATGATGGTTCTCTCATCCACCACTCCGACAGGGGCTCGCAGTACGTCAGCATTCGCTATAGCGAGCGCTTGGCCGAGGCAGCGATCGAACCGTCGGTTGGCAGCCGGGGCGACAGCTATGACAACGCCTTGGCCGAGACGATCAACGGCCTGTACAAGGCTGAACTGATCCATCGTCGTACTGCCTGGAAGACGCGTGAATCCGTTGAGCTGGCCACGCTGGAATGGGTAGCCTGGTTCAATCACCACCGGCTGATGGAACCCCTTGGCTATATCCCGCCCGCCGAAGCTGAGGCAATGAAATGAACGTCTCCCAACCCTGGGTCCGCTAGGGTAAGCCTGGATGCAGGTGGTTCCTCCTCACGGGCCGACGGCATCGGAGTGCACAAGATGGAAGATCATGGAGGT
>NZ_JBYOJV010000042.1:0-18785 GCF_057798835.1 Cupriavidus sp. 291-E7 | reverse complement strand
ATTGCTATTGGTGGTGCTCAGACCGGTCGACAACGAATCCACACCGCTCTGTGCCGTGCTCACACCCGTCGACAGCGAACCCACTGCGGTCGACGCAGACGTGGACAGCGACGTCACGTTGCTATTGGTCGTGCTCAGGCCAGTCGACAGCGAGCCAACGGCCGTCGAGGTCGACGTGGACAGCGACGTCACATTGCTATTGGTGGTGCTCAGACCGGTCGACAACGAATCCACACCGCTCTGTGCCGTGCTCACACCCGTCGACAACGAGCCAACGGCAGTCGACGCAGACGTGGACAGCGACGTCACGTTGCTGTTGGTCGTGCTCAGCCCGGTGGACAGCGACCCCACTGCGGTGGAAGCCGACGTCGAGAGCGACGCCACATTGCTGTTAGTCGTGCTCAAGCCCGTCGACAGCGAGCCGACGGCAGTCGATGCAGACGTGGACAGCGACGTCACATTGCTGTTAGTCGTACTCAGACCGGTCGACAGCGAGTCCACGCCGCTCTGTGCCGTGCTCACACCGGTGGACAGCGAGCCCACCGCCGTCGACGTCGATGTCGAGAGCGACGCCACGTTGCTATTCGTCGTGCTCAGGCCGGTCGACAACGAGCCGACTGCGGTCGATGCAGACGTGGACAGCGACGTCACATTGCTATTGGTGGTGCTCAGCCCCGTCGACATCGAACCGATGGCCGTGGAAGCAGACGTGGACAACGATGTCACGTTGCTGTTGGTGGTGCTCAAGCCGGTAGACAGCGAATTCACACCGCTCTGTGCCGTGCTCAAGCCGGTCGACATCGAACCGATAGCGGTCGACGTCGACGTGGACAGCGACGCCACGTTGCTATTCGTCGTGCTCAGGCCGGTCGACAGCGAGCCGACTGCGGTCGACGCAGACGTGGACAGCGACGTCACGTTGCTGTTGGTCGTGCTCAGGCCCGTCGACAACGAGCCGACCGCGGTCGACGCAGACGTGGACAACGATGTCACATTGCTGTTGGTGGTGCTCAGACCGGTGGACAGCGAGTCGACGCCACTCTGTGCCGTGCTCAAGCCGGTCGACAGCGAGCCCACTGCCGTCGACGTCGACGTCGAGAGCGAGGCCACGTTGCTGTTGGTCGTGCTCAGGCCAGTCGACAGCGAGCCGACTGCGGTCGACGCAGACGTGGACAGCGACGTCACATTGCTGTTTGTCGTGCTCAGGCCCGTCGACAACGACCCGACTGCGGTCGACGCAGACGTGGACAGCGACGTCACGTTGCTGTTGGTGGTGCTCAGGCCCGTGGACAGCGAGTTCACACCGCTCTGTGCCGTGCTCACCGCCGTCGAGGCGGATGTCGACAGCGAGGTCACGTTGCTGTTGGTGGTGCTAAGGCCAGTCGACAACGACCCGACTGCGGTCGACGCAGACGTCGACAACGATGTCACATTGCTATTGGTCGTGCTCAAGCCCGTCGACAACGAGCCGACTGCGGTTGACGCAGACGTCGACAACGACGTCACATTGCTGTTGGTGGTGCTCAAGCCCGTGGACAGCGAATTCACACCGCTCTGTGCCGTGCTCACCGCCGTCGAAGCGGATGTCGACAGCGAAGTCACATTGCTGTTAGTGGTGCTCAGGCCCGTGGACAGCGAGTCCACGCCGCTCTGTGCCGTGCTAACGCCGGTCGACAGCGAACCCACTGCCGTCGACGTCGACGTCGAGAGCGAGGCCACGTTGCTGTTGGTCGTGCTCAGGCCAGTCGACAGCGAGCCGACTGCGGTCGATGCGGACGTGGACAACGACGTCACGTTGCTGTTGGTCGTGCTCAGGCCCGTCGACATCGAGCCAATCGCCGTGGAGGCCGACGTCGACAGCGAAGTCACATTGCTGTTTGTGGTGCTCAAGCCCGTGGACAGCGAATTCACACCGCTCTGCACCGTGCTCACCGCCGTCGAAGCGGATGTCGACAACGAAGAGACATTGCTGTTGGTGGTGCTCAGGCCCGTCGACAACGAGCCCACTGCGGTCGACGCAGACGTCGACAGCGAAGTCACGTTGCTGTTGGTCGTGCTCAAGCCCGTCGACAACGATCCAACTGCTGTCGACGCAGACGTCGACAGCGACGTCACATTGCTGTTGGTGGTGCTCAAGCCCGTGGACAGCGAGTTCACGTTGCTGTTGGTGGTGCTCAGCCCCGTGGACAGCGAGGTCACGCCGCTTTGCACTGTGCTCACCGCCGTCGAGGCAGACGTGGACAGCGAGGTCAGTTGGCCGAAGTTCACCGCATCGGTGGCGCTCACGCCATTGGCGACGTTCTTCAACGCGACCGGTGTTGTGGCCCCCACGCCACCCAGGGTCACCGTTCCATGACTTGCGTCGTCATACTGGACCGCGTTCGCCAGACCGGTCGATAGCGAGCCGATTGCAGTCGACGCCGAGGTCGACAGCGAAGTCACATTGCTGTTGGTGGTGCTCAAGCCCGTGGACAGCGAGTTCACACCGCTCTGTGCGGTGCTGATCCCGGTCGACGCAGACGTGGACAGCGAGGTCACATTGCTGTTGGTCGTACTCAGCCCGGTGGACAGCGAGTTCACGCCGCTCTGTGCCGTGCTCACTGCCGTCGAGGTCGACGTAGACAGAGAGGTCACGTTGCTGTTGGTCGTGCTCAGGCCGGTCGACAGCGAGTTCACACCGCTCTGCGCGGTGCTGATCCCGGTCGACGCAGACGTGGACAGCGAGGTCACATTGCTGTTGGTCGTACTCAGCCCGGTGGACAGCGAGTTCACACCGCTCTGCGCGGTGCTGATCCCGGTCGACGCAGACGTGGACAGCGAAGTCACATTGCTGTTGGTCGTGCTCAGGCCCGTGGACAGCGAGTTCACACCACTCTGCGCCGTGCTGATCCCGGTCGACGCAGACGTGGACAGAGAGGCCACATTGCTGTTGGTCGTACTCAGGCCCGTGGACAGCGTGCTCACCGCCGTCGAGGTCGACGTAGACAGAGAGGCCACACTGCTGTTGGTCGTGCTCAGGCCGGTGCTCAACGACGTCACACCGCTCTGCGCGGTGCTGATCCCGGTCGACGCAGACGTGGACAGCGAGGTCACATTGCTGTTGGTCGTACTCAGCCCAGTGGACAACGAGTTCACGCCACTCTGCGCCGTGCTCACCGCCGTCGAAGTGGACGTCGACAGCGAAGTCACATTGCTGTTGGTCGTGCTCAGTCCAGTGGACAACGAGTTCACGCCGCTCTGCGCCGTGCTCACCGCCGTCGAGGTGGATGTCGACAGCGACGTCAAGCTGCTGTTGGTCGTGCTCAGGCCGGTGCTCAACGACGCCACACCGCTCTGCGCGGTGCTGATCCCCGTCGAAGCAGACGTCGACAGCGATGACACGCTGCTGTTGGTGGTGCTTAACTGCGAACCATTGACCGCGTCGGTCGAGCCGGCGGCGAGCGACCCGGCCGCCAGGTTGGTGATGTTTTTGTTATTGAGCGAAGTCGTGCCGTTCAGGGAGATCCCACCAGGCCCGTAAAGCGTAATCGAACCCGTTGCGCTATTACCCGTTTGGCCGACCCACAGATAGGCCTTGGTGCCAGCAAGACCGCCAGTTGCGTTGGGCGACTCAGAGAGGATGACGCCGAATCCAGTGCCGCAGTTGCCTTCAGAGCCGCTGTAAGTGCTCAGGTTCCAGGTAGCTGAACCGCCTTGGTTGTTAACCGCGTTGGTTGTTGAGCCATTACAGTTGGCGATACCGCCGGCCCAGGCCATATCGGCAGTCATCCCGAATCCGGTAACCGCCGCCGCGGCCAGGCAGATTGCCTTCAGGCTCGGGCTCGCGACAGCTACCCCCGGCGCTCCCGATGTGCCACGCGATGGCTTGCCACGTGCATGCGCAATTTCAGAAACAGCGACCCACGTGCCGGACGTCTCACTCCATACGCTCTTGAATACCTTATTCATCTTGAACCCCACCCCTCCGAATGATTCGCACTTTGCCCACACGAACGCGCACGTTGATCGGGCCCACTGGAGCGGATAGTAGGTTCAGGGTGAGAACGGAAATCCAACAATTGCAAACCGGAGAACTGCTTAAACCGCCAAAAACGAACTTGAACTTTCTTTAACAGATTGGCTTCCGCATCAGATCCGCAATCAACCCGGAGTACCGGTCCAGCACTGCCCTGTTCGTGCACAGGTACCGGTCGATTTGCCGTCGTTGTCTTGCCAGATATGGCTCGAAGTCCAGATCGTGTGCGTCCACGGCGTGCAGTACGCAGTCAACGCCTGCTGCCAGGTCGTTGCCCTTGTAGTAGTACCCAAGGTCCTGGCAAAGGCTGGCGTTGTGCACGAGCGGGTAGCCTTGCCAGCACGCTTCCAGATAGAAGTAGTTCAGCGGGTTCTCCCACTGGTGTGAGAGCACGATATCGGTATGCGTGGCCAGAAAGGTGGGCGTGTCATGGCGGCCAAGGAACACAGCCTTATGCTGCCGCACGATGTCCAGATGGTTCATCAGGCTAATGAACTCAGTGCTTTCTCTCGCAATGCGCTCGGCGTTCGTGACCTGCAGGATCTCGATGTCTTGCGGGCGCTGCCGGAACACAAGCTCGGCAATCATCACCGGATAGAGGCAGAACTTCGACACGTTGATGTTCGGCTCCATGACACTGAGCCGCTTGGCCTTCCGGCCTCTTACTCTGTAGACCCCATGTCCGGGGAGATCGCGGGTGCGCGCCTCCAGAAACTCCGGACTCCATACGAATGGCACGATGGTGGCTGGCTTGCGCCGCAGCACTTCGAAGTACGGTTTGCTAATGGCGGATACCTGCGGAATGATCCAGATATCGTCGTAGCGCTGGTTGACGAACAGTCGATCGCCCCACAGCGTCTTGCCGAAGAGGATCGATTCCATCGCGTGAACGTATTCGAATCCACAGCAATACGACACCAGCCTGACACCACGCTGCTTCAGGTAGCTGGTTTGCTCCGCATCGATCTGCCCTCCCAGTTCGACGAGGATGTCGACGGCATCCTTGGCCTGCTCAAAACTGATGGTTGGCCACCTGTCCAGGTTCCACGGCAGCTCACGGGTGATGGGAACAGACGTAGTGTTGACCAACAGCACGTCCGCCACGCCATGACAATGGCGAAGTGTTTCCGCCAGAAACAGAGCGTTCTGCTTGATGCCGTTGTTCCAGACGGATTCGCCTTCCTGATGAAGACCGATGGTAATGCCGATGCGTAGACCGTTCATGTTCTCTTGGGGCGTGGCGGGTAGTGTCATGCGCGCGCGTACAAGGCGCACAGGGCTTCCGTATAGACGTGCACATTGGTTTCCGATTCGGGGTCCAGCTCCGCAAGGAAGCGCGCCGCGTCGTGCCGATAGCTCGCCAGGTTCTCGTCGTGGTGGGTGTAGGCCCGGCTGATAGCAGCGCCGCCGTCCTCACAATCAAAATCCCTGTAGCGATACCCACAGTCACCGATCAGGCCGGAGTTATGGATCAGTGGATAGCCACCGAACAACGCCTCGTAGTACAGGTAGTTCTGCGCGTTCTCCCAATGATGGGCGACGATGGCATCCACATCGGCGGCGACGACCTGACAGAACGGATAGCGCACCTCGAATGACACAAGGCCGTGCCTGACGATATCCAGGTCCTTGGCAAACTGCTGGAACGTGGGGTGTTCCACCATCTGCCGCGTGTTATAGGCCCACACACGTTCCGTCAGATCTGGGTGGGATCGATGCGCGGATTCGCAACTCAGCAAGGGAATATGGCTGGTCTTCACCATGCAGATGTTTGGCTCGAAAATCCCAAGGCGCCAGCGGCGCCGGCCGGGCTGATAGCCGAACGTTCGCCCTGGTGGCAGCCTGGCGGCTTCGCGCTGCAGCAGCATCGGGCTCCACAGATGCGGCATGGTACGTACCGGCGCCCGCATGACGCTTCGATAATATGGAGCGCAGGTCGTCTCGTACTGCGGAAGCGTCCAGACTTCATCGTAGGGTGCCCCGGAGACAAGCATCCCCGGCGGCAACTCGAAAATCATGCGCTCGATGTCGATGACGTAGTCGTTGCCTACGCGCATGCTGACGACCTTGCCGCCGCGCTGCCGGAAGTTCACCACCCAGGCGCTATCCAGTTGCGCGCTCATCTCGATCATGACGTCGAGCATGGTCGATGCGGCGGCCATGTCGATAATCGGCACCGGTGCGTCCGCGAGAAACACCCGGGCGTCATCGGGCGTCCCGTCGCCGCCGCCCGCGACCAGATAGGTTTGGGAGATCCGGGGAGACCGCATCAGGAGCATCACCAGGAAAATGCAGTTCTGGAATATCCCGTTCTCCCAGATGGACTGGCGGTCCTTGCGTACGTAAATGGAAACGCCGACGCGTAGCCGCTCCGGCATCGACGGATGTGAATGACTCATAGCTGTATCCGGAATGAAGTCTTGATCGTCAGATCTGCATGAGCGCGCGGATTCGGTGCTCATATGCCGCGAGATTGGCGGGGTTGGCGGGGTCGACGGCATCGAAGACCAGCTTCGACCTCTGGCGATACCCTTCCAGGTTGTCCGCGTGCGCGCGCGCGGCACGCAGCAATTGCCGCGCGCCGGCAACGGCATCGAAACCTGGGTAGTAGTAACCCGCACCGAATTCGCTCAGCCAAGGAGAGTTGTGAATCAGCGGATAGTCACCAAACAGGACATCGAAGTAGTTGTAGTTCTGGTGATTCATCCATTGATGCGAGACCACTGCGTTCGCGTGTTGCGACATGAAGCCGGCCACATCGTGCCTGCCGTGAAACGTCGCCTTGTGCTGGCGAACCAGGTCCAGCGAGTTCGCAAGGTGCAGCAGGGTGGGATGGTCCCGCATGTGCAAGGTGTTGAGCACATGCATGGCGCTGACCGAATTCCGATCCGCCCGATACGCCTCATCGCAGACCAGCATCGGAATGCTCGAAGTCTTCACAACCGAAATGTTCGGCTCGAAAATGGCGGTGCGAAGCCCTTGCGAAGCGGCGGAATCGGCATCGAAGCCAAAACGGAGCCCATGCGTTGCCACATCCTTGACCCGCTGCCGGATGAACTGATCGCTCCACAGATAAGGCACCTCCACGACCGGGCATCGATGCAGCGTCCGCATCATTGGGGCAAGTTCGGCGTCCTTGTGCAGCAGCCAGACTTCATCACACCGCTGTGCGGGTAATGCCACTGCCTGCTTCCGGAATACCGTCGGCTCCGCAAGCGCAACATAGGGTTGGCCGCAGCAATGAAACACCACTTTCTTGCCGCGCGCTCTCATCAGGTTCAACCATTCCGAGTTCAACGCCCCGCTCATTTCGATAATCAGGTCGACCTCGTCGCTGGCCTCACGCTGGCTGACCATCCGCAACTGAATGGATGCCAGATCCACCTGGGGCGCCATTTTTCCCTGGTCGCCCACATCGATCAGAATGACTGAACTGACCCACTCACTGCCGCGGAGGCATTCCGCCAGAAACACGACGTTCTGGCCAATGCCGTTCTCCCAGATGTTCTGATTGGCATGGCTGAGAACGGATATTCCAACTCGCACTTGATTCATGTCTTGCCTGCTTAGAACGCCGCCTGAGCCTTGAGAGGCGTGATACCCGCTCTTCCCGATCCGATGGCCTCGCCTCCTGTGCCAACCGGATCTGCCCGACGTTCATTGGGCAAGCCTCCCGCATCTGTCTGGTGGATTTCCGGCGCGGGCATGAGTCTGAAGCCGCGCGAATATACGGACACCAGACGGACGCCGTTTTCATGCCTCAGCATGAGCTTGATGCGCAGCCGCGCAATATGGGTGTCAAGCGTGCGCGAATCGGATTTCAGTGAGCGGCCCCAGATGGCCATCTCAATCGCATCGCGCGGTACCAGGCGGCCGATGTTTCTGAAAAATAGAGCGGCCAGGTCGAATTCCCGTGGCGTCAACTCGATCAGAATTCCGTGCAGGGAAATGCTGCGGCCCAGTTCGTCCAGAACGTATGGACCCAGGCACATGCGGCGGTCCGCCGCAGGGGACACTCGCCGCAGAATGGCCTTGAGCCGAGCGATCAGCTCGGCACGTCGTACCGGCTTGATCATGTAGTCGTCCGCGCCGGCGGAAAGCGCGGAAACGATGCTGGTTTCCGATGAATTACTGGTCAGAAACAGGATGGGTACGCGGGGACCCACCTTATTCCGAATCCAAGCCAGCAATTGGTCGCCGTTTATTCCCGGAAGTCTCCAGTCCAGAACGTATAAATCGAACACATCATTACGCAGCGCACGGAGAAGACTTTCTCCGCTGTCAAAACAGACGCATTCATAACCCACGTCTTCGATAATGCTGCGAACAAGCTGCGATTGTGCTTCGTTGTCCTCGACACATGCAATTCTCATGGCTCACCCCTGTCTCTGCGTCAGGCATGACGGCGGGAGTTCGTGGCTCCCGCCTTCTCATAACCTGGTGGTAATCCTGATGCTGGCGAGCCTTCTACGAAGCTCTGGCAGTCACCACACAACCAAGAACAGTCGGCCACTTGTTCACTTGGAGCTCCCCCGCTGCGCGGAGATAATTTTGTGGCGGACACCCGGAGCGACGTCGATTTTCAGCGTCGCGTACAGGCGAGCCAAATTTACCAAGACGGCCTGGGGGCCACAAGATAAGATGTTTTTATCTAAATAAACCAATGTTATCGATGACTTAAACCGGTAAATGGTTTATGTAAATGTACTATATTGTTTTATCCATTGCACCCCGGTTGACAAAACATCCGTCCGGATTCGTCTGTTAGTTCATCGCCACAATCGCATACCGTTTTCATTTGGTTGCAATGCGGCCGGATGGTCTTGCTAGCATCCGCCGTGTCGCTGCATCATCGTGGCGACGAACATGGGAGTGACTGGACGGCTGCGTAAGCGGCCGTCTTTTTTTTTGTCGATGCCGACGTCGATGAGTCCGCAAGATCCACGGCGCTTCACAGTCGTTTGCATTTGGCCGCTACGCCTCGGGTACCTTTGAAACGTTGCCACGAAGTCTCCAGGCAACATGCGTGTGGTGCGCTAAGCCGGGGTAAAAAGGGTGTCCCGGCCGCGCTGGGAATCTCGTCACAGAGCCGCTGTGGCGAGGTTGGGGAACGGTCAGCTTCGATGAGGGGCTGACCGTTTTCTTTTGCCCCTCCAATCCGCGTTCGCGGTGACAACGACGGCGTGGTAGCGACGCACGCTTTTCGTCATGGCCCTGGTCGAACGATCTCCTTCACGGCAATGCGGATGGCGTCCGCACTCTCCGTTTTTCTCACCTTTCTTTCTACCTGTTCAAAAGGAGTTCTCCATGAACATGAGCAAGCGTCTGACCGCCGAATTCCTCGGCACCTTCTGGCTGGTGTTTGGCGGCTGTGGCAGCGCGGTGCTGGCCGCCGCGTTCCCCGATCTGGGTATTGGCTTTGCCGGTGTCTCTCTGGCATTTGGTCTCACGGTGCTGACCTTCGCCTACACGGTGGGCCACATCTCCGGTGGGCACTTCAATCCGGCTGTTACCGTGGGGCTGTTCGCCGGTGGACGGTTCCCCGCGAAGGACGTGGTGCCGTACGTTGGCGCGCAGTTAGTTGGCGCCGTTGCGGCAGGGGGTGCGCTGTACCTGATTGCCAGCGGGCAAGCCGGATTCGACGCGGCCGCCGGCTTTGCTTCGAACGGCTATGGCGATCACTCGCCCGGCGGCTACGGCATGCAAGCCGCAATCGTTGCCGAACTGGTGCTCACCGCCATCTTCCTGATCGTGATTCACGGCGCCACCGACAAGCGCGCGCCCGCCGGCTTTGCGCCGCTGGCCATCGGGCTTGCATTGACGCTCATTCACCTGATCAGCATTCCGGTCACGAACACTTCGGTGAACCCGGCACGCAGCACTGGTGTGGCCCTGTTCCAAGGTGGCTGGGCGATCGAGCAACTGTGGCTGTTCTGGGTGGTTCCGCTGATTGGCGGCGCGATCGGAGGACTGATCTACCGGCACCTGCTCGAAGGCCAGGACTGATGCCAGGCGCGCGGCATCCGGATGCGTGACTTCCAGCGTCCGCGAAACGTCGCGCTATTGCAGGTTGCCCCAACGCGCTACGGCGGGCTCCGCGCCCGCCCACTTCCATTGCCCTTGCCGCAGGCATGCCGTCGTGACAAACCAACTCGCGGTGGCGGCCTTGCCGTCCGACTCGGATTCCTGGACCGAGAACAGCGCTTCCTTGCACTGTGTCAGCGGCGAGTCGATGACACGCAGGACCCGCACCGTGCCTTGCTGGTTGCCGTACGGGATCGCGTGCTCGATCTTCCAAGGCTGTTCCGTACCAACCGCCGACTGACCAATGACGGCTGCTACCTGGTCCTGCTCCGCGCGTTGCCAATTGCGGAGGACATACTTGCTGGTGGCGTCGGCCGCAGCGCTCACGCCAACCGCCACGCCATAGCCAATGACGGGATTGGCGGTTGCGGCACCAGTGGCGATCCCCGCCACCGCGCCCGACAGGTCGCCGATCGAGCCGCAGGCGGTCAAGCTGGCCGTGGCGAGCGTCATCACCAGCACCCTCATTGGAGCGCACCCCAACGCTCGGTGGCGGGCTCGGCCGATGCCCATTTCCAGCCCTGGGCATCCTGGCAAATCGCGGCGATATAGAAAGCGCTGCCTTTGTCCGCATCGTCGACCGAGAAGATGATCTCTTTGCAAACCAGCTTTTTATCGCCAAGCATGCGGGTCACCGTGACGCGTCCCCGTTCGTCAGGCTCCAGGGGCAAGGCATGCGCGGTCTGCCAACTGGCGACGCCGCCCGCTTTCAGTTTGCCGGCGGCTTGCGCGATCTGATCTTGTGCCGCACCGCGTACCTTGCGTTGGCTGGCCTGTAGCGCTGCCTTCGCGCCCGCCTGCACACCCAAGCCGATGCCGCTTGCGATGGCGGCGTTGTCCGTCACCGCACCGGCGATGGCGGCCCCACCCATGCCGGCCACGGCCGTTGTCCCTTCACTCAACAGGGAGCTGCAACCAGTAAGCGCCAGGCTGACCAGCAGCGCACCCGTTCCAATCCAATATTGCCGAAGTGCGACAGGAGGCGGCCTCAGCATGGCATTTGTCGGCGTAAGCCGATGGAAGTCCGTCCACGCTGCGACACTGGCCGCGGCATGTTGGTATGACCCTCCCGAAATGCCGACCAAGCCTGATAGCAAAACGCGACATCTGCCGTCGGGTTGCTCGCCCAGACAGGATGCTGCCCCCGAATACACATCAGCTTGTACAGCACGAGCGATCCGCGAAACGGTGAATACCGATCGCGCAACGGTAACGCGGACTTCAAGCCATGCAGGTTTTGAGACAGACCATCGGTCGCCCAGGCCCCGAGACCACAGCCTCCCCATCCCTGTGCGTGCAACTGCCACAGCATCGAGTGTCCGTGGATGAATAGCGTCGATTGCATGAATAACTTCAACTGAATTTGGACAATGTCACGCGAGTGCGCCGACCAGCTTCGCAGCCCTGTTGGCGAGGTTCGTCGTCGCAACACACGCGTACGGCTGGCGGTGCAGCCAGGCCCGATGATGTTCAAACGGCTCGATGGTTCACCGGCAACAAGCGATAGGCAGGCGTGGGGAGATCGAGCTGCGAAGCGGGTACGATCACCTCCCGCTCCAAGGCCACATTCGAGAGGGCGATTCCCGCCCCTTCGATGGCACAGGTAATTGGATTGACCGCGCACCTCACGACCAGACCCGTGCCCTGCTCCAGACACGTCGACAGGCTCGGCAACAATGCCCCACCACCCGTCAGCAGCAACCCTTGCTCGGCAATCGCAACCGAGATTTCCGGAGATACGCCAGCCAGGGCCTGCCGCACGGTGCGGACAATCTCTCCACAAACGATCCGCAAATGTGCCATCAATCCCGACGTGTCCACAACCACCTTGCGCGGCAGTCTTGAGCTCAGGCAATGTCCACTGACTTCAAGCGATTTTTCTAGCCCTTCGGCCTGGGTCGGCAGCCCGCACTTGATTGCCTCCGCCATGCGGGTGCTGATGTGCAGGGCGTGCTCATCCCTCAGGTAGCGCGCAATGACCGCATCGAAACAGTTCCCCCCCGTGCTGCCGACTACGCTTTGCCAGATGGCGCTACCGGAATAGATCGATACACGGGTCGCCGATGCGCCGACATCAACGACCATCCAGCTCCTGTTCATCTCAAGCTGCGGGACGATCTTGATGGCTGCCGCCAGCCCATCGTCAATCAATCGAATACTCTTCGCACCGGCGACGCGGGCGGCGTCACGCACGGCACGTCTCTCATTGTTTCCAGAGCCGGATGGCACGCAAAGAAGCAGTCTCCAATCGGAAGCCCTTCGATGCCCAGCCTTCGCCAGAAGGCCGGCCAGAAGCGTTCCCATTAGCGACGGATTGCCGACTGTCCCAGATTGCCTGGGACGAATCAATTCAACATCCGGCGATGGCCGACCATTGAAGCGCTCGGCTTCCGAACCCACCGCCCTGGTCACACGAGCCGCCGTCGAGAAGTTCTTGCGCTGTAGCGCCATGAGGGATGGCTCAAGCACGATCACTCCGTCTTCTTGGGTCCACGCCACCGTGTTTGCAGTGCCGAGATCAACAGCAATATCAAGCTGGCGCGGCCGTTTCAGGAAGTCAAACATGTTGTGGGATGTCGGGCGGCGGCGATGATGAAGACGCTTTGCACCGGTCCCGGTGGTGCGTTCTCGTTGGAGCGGAGGATGAGCAATGCGTACCCCGCTGTCGACGGGATACGCAATGTCGTGCTGGACGATCAAGCCTGGGGAGGAATCCGTAGCTTTTGTCCGGGGTAGATCCTGTCCGGGTGCGACAGCATGGGCCGGTTCGCTTCGAAGATGGCGTTGTAGCGCGACGCGTTGCTGTAGAACCTGAGCGCGATGGCCGATAGTGTGTCGCCGCTTGTCACGGTGTACCACTGCGACTCGGCAGCCGCCTCGCTGACGGAAAGGTTGTCCTCGACCTTCTCGACACCTTCGACATTGCCGCAGCACAACACGATCTTCTCCCGCGTGGCCTGGTCGGCGGCGACACCATATACCTTTGCCAGGCCCTGGCCGCCGTCCACCTCGACCGACAGGCCGGTGGCATCCAGCCCCATCTTGCGGATGTATGACTCGATCGCCTGGCCCGCTGCACGGTTCGCCGCGTCGCCCTCAGCGGCCTTCGCCTCGCCGATGCCGAACAGCTTCTCGCCGGCGTTCTTGATGAAATCAAGCATTCCCATGTGATTCTCCTTACGCAGGGACAAGTCCCAGAGAGGTGCGGCGACTACCCGCGTTTGAATATCCGAGATACCAGGAGGATCAGCACCGCCCCAACGGTAGCCGTGAGCAGCGAACCCACCCAGCCCGTTCCCAAGTGAATGCCGAGCGTGGCTGCCATCGTGCCGCCAACGAAGGCGCCGACGATGCCGAGGATGATGTCGATCACCAGGCCGAAACCACCGCCCTTCATGAGCAACCCCGCGAGCCACCCGGCCACCCCGCCAATCACGATCCAGAAAACAATGCCGTCATGCATGCGTCAGTCTCCATCCAGCATGGAAAGGAATGCTCAAGCCTGACGGGCCAGCAGGCCCGGCAAGGCACTCAGTAACTGCTGAGCCAGGTCGCCGGTCTGGCCGGCAGGTACCGCACCATTCGGGGTGGCGTGGTCGATCAGATGTGGCAGCCATTGCGCGATCTGGTCGGCAATGCCATTGGCGCTGAGCCCGGATTGCTGCGCGAGCTGCTGCATCACGCCGGATCCGAGCGCCTGGCTCAACTGGTCACCGGAAACCGGCAGATTTTGGCCAGTACCTACCCATGACGCCACGACGTCGCCAAGTCCGCCTTGCTGCAGTTGCGAAAGAAAACCGGCGATGCCGCCGGGCTGGCTCGTGACGTACTGCACGACCGTGCCGAGCAATGCAGATGAATTGGCACTGCCACTGGTTGCCTTACTTACCGCGGCGCCGACAATCAAATCAAGAAGACCCATAAAACGCTCCAAGGGGGACAATCCAGGATCTGATTTAACTTAAAAATCGGTATCGCCAATGCAAACCATTGTGAAATGTCGCGCCAGTCCATCCGTTGCATAAATGCCTGAAAGGCACGTGGGTATGACACGGAGCGGATGGCCTGATGCATGACGCCTGACGCCTGGCGTCAGTGTTTGAGATGCGGAGCGGTCGACCTGCGCAATGTCACGGCTTGATCTTGGCCTTGGCGGTCAGCGAAGCGGCCAACGCCGCCGTGGCGCGTTCCGTCGCCTGCGCCTGTAGTGCTTGCTGGAGACCAGGCTTGACGGTCTCGAAGTCCGGCACTTGGGTAGGACGCACTTCGTCCATCTTGAACAAGTAGAAGCGATTGTTCCAGGCAACCGGCGCTGCGGAGACGCCGCCGCTCGGCAATGCGGCAACTGCCTGCGCAAGCGGCAACGGCAGGTTTTGCGTTTTGCCCTCCTGCACCGGCACCTTGAAGCTGAGCCAACCCATTTCGCCACCGTTACCCTTCGATAGCGCCGTGCTCATGGTGCGCGCGACCTTTGCGAAATCGTCCCCACCTTTCACGCGAGCCAGCGCGGCGCGGGCGGCCGCTTCATCGTCCACCTGAATCACTCGCGCCCTGTATTCCTTCTCGCCAAGCCCCGCCACGATGGCTTCGTATCGCGCCTTGATGTCACCTTCCGTAACCGCTGCAGGCTTGATCCGTTCCTTGAGCCATGCCTGCGTGCGGACGCCGTCGCGCGCCTCGCGCTCGGCTTTTTGCACGTCGCGGCGCTTGCTCAGGGTCTTGTCACGCGCCGCTTCCTGGCGGAACAGTTCACGCGTGATCAGCTCCTGCGTGACGGACTGGCGCTCCTGCGGGCCATCGGGGATGCCCGCTTGCTGCAGGGCGGCCGTCACAGCCGACTGGGGAATGAGTACGCCATTGACCGACAAGGCATGGGCGGCAGGCAGGCCAAAGGCTAGCGCCGAGGTAATCAGCAGGCGGGAAATATGGTGTTGCATGGTAGAGGTCTTGGAGCGTTCGTTTGGTATCGCGGGGGCTCGGTGCCATCGGCGGAAATCGGTCGTCTGGGCTGCCAACGGTTAGCTGCGAAGGTCAAGGTGTCCAAGAAGAACTGAAGTTGCTTGCTTGAGTGCCGCACCTCATTTGTTCCTGGCTCCGGTAAATCCAGTAAAAAAATGCCCAGGCTGCCCCACGAGGCGGCCTGGGCGTGAAAGCCGGACATGGGGGTCACCATACGCCCGGTTAGCGTCGGGGCAAATTGACGCTAAGACGGTTCGGCCGCTATCTCGCCGCGAGCGACTATCAGCACGACTGCATTCAATGGATGGTTATGCGTGGCGGCAAGAATCCGCCAGCCCGTCCATCACGCTCATTTCGACGCATGACGATAGCAGCTGGATTCGCATGAAATTCGAACAAAAGAAAACAAGCTATCCCCAGAGAGGTATCTGATAACGGTCTTCATTGACGGCGGCGATTGAACCGGGCGGCCCATTCCAGCGCGCGGTGAAAACTCCTCGACGGAGCGCCGGCGCAGGACTCGCCTTTCACGTTCATGGGCCCGTCCACGGGCATCCAGCAGGCGACATCGCCGGCCCGCGGCCTGTAAGATGTCTATCGCTCAGCTGGGTAAGAAAACGATAACCAGGACGACTAGTTTCGCGGGGGCGCCCCATGACATTGCAACAACTGCAGGTTTTCCTGAATGTGGTGGCACAGGGCAGTATTCATGGTGCCGCTCGCGCCCTTGGTGTCACACAGCCAGCGATCAGCGCGAGCATGCGCGAGTTGGAGAAGACGCTGGGAGTGCCACTGCTGCTGCGATCGGTAAAGGGTGTGAAGCTGACCTCTTATGGGTCGGTGTTCTACCGGCGCGCAAGAGCTATCTCGGCGGATATGAAGCGTGCCGAGGACGAGCTAATGGAAATGCGGGGTGAGCACTCGGGGAATGTCGTCGTGGGTCTCTCCGCATTGGCTGCGTGCGCACTGCTGCCGAAGGTCTTTTGTGCCTTTCGCAGCGCAGGCCGCGGGGCGGTGCTCTCCGTTTATCAGAGTAGCTTTTCCGCCGCTTTGGGCCAACTCTTCGAGAATGGCGTCGATTTCGCGGTCGTCAACGGACTGCGGAACATGGTGTTCCCTGATTTCGTGGTGGCCAAGCCGCTGTTTTCGATGTCGCTGGTCGCCGTGGCCCGGCCATCGCACCCGAAAATCCAAGCGAGCAGCGTTAAGGCGGTGATCGACGAGGAATGGTTGCTGCCCTGTGAAGTGGGTGACGATGTCGACCGGGCCTTCACGCAATACTTTGAGTCGATTGGATTACCGGCGCCAGCCAGAACGTCCCGCTGCCAATCTCTCTCGGCGACGATTCTGTTGCTAAAGGCAGCAGACCTGATTTCGCCGGTTTTGTACCCGACCTTCAAGATGGAGATGGAGAAGCACGGTCTTGAAGTGATTCCGATGGAAAAAGAAGGCAGCATCATGTCCGCGTTCCTGCTGACACGGCGTGATCGTCATCTGTCGGACGATGCGCAAGCGTTGATCGCGATATTCGAACAAACTGCCCGGGACATGCCGTTCGTCGAACGGCATGTTTGAGCGGCGATCGTTTCGTCCTTCGTCTCTCGTACTTCCTCGGATCGCTCCAACGCACCACTGCCCATAAGGTGCCGACCAAAAAGAAAAACCCCGCACTTGGCGGGGTTCTTCTTTAGAGTTTTCCGTTACGAGGTCTCGTAGAGTAGGCCTCTGGTTTGAAGTCATCTCCCCAGCGGCCTCTCGTCAAACCGTGCGTGCAGTTTTCCCGCACACGGCTTTCCGACTGCCTTCTTCCTGCAGCGTTACAACGGCATAGGGCGGGCGTACCGGCTTGATTCATCTCCGGTTACCGAGAGGGCGTACAGCTTGAATAGCCCGTGGTAATCGTAGAACCATGACGGCGGGTGGTCCCTCCACCCCTTAGCACGCTTCTTATGCTTCTTCCTCAGCATGATGCAGAGCGTCCAAGTCGTGTAATTTGCGATGCTCAAGAAGTGCTTCCTTGAGTTGCCCGTCTTGAAGTAGTTGCCCCAACCTCGCAGAATCGGATTGACCTTTTCCTTAATGAGCTGCGGCAGATGCCAGTGCTGCCCTGAGCGGACAACCTCCCGAATCTTCTTCTTGACCGACTTCATCGCCTTGGGCGACGGGTAGTAGTAGGTTTTCGGCTCGCCCGTCCGCTTCGACGGTTGGGCCGCAAACCGATGACCGAGGAAGTCAAACGGCTCTTCCTTGGCATTCACTATCCGCGTTTTCTGTGCATTAAGCGTCAGACCGAGACGATCCAACACCTTCTTGGCCTGTTCCAGATAGAACCCCGGGCGCTCGTTGCACAGAATTACGAAGTCATCCGCGTATCGCACGATGTGAGCATCGTGCGGCCGTTTGCCGAATGCCTTCCTCTCCCAGGTGTGATCCAGCCAATGTAGATAAAGATTCGCAAGGAGAGGAGAGATCACCCCTCCCTGCGGCGTGCCAGTCGTTTCCGTCCAGACGCGCATATCCTCCATTACCCCGGCTTTAAGCCACAGCTCAATCAGCTTTACAACTGACCGATCTATGACCTTGGATCGCACCGACAGCAGTAGCTTGTCGTGCGGAATCGTGTCGAAATACGCCTTCAGATCCGCGTCAACAACCCAGTGGCATTTGAAGTTCAGCCACTTATAGACCTCCCGCAGCGCCTGTTGAGCGCTCTTACGTGGCCGGAAGCCATACGAGAAGTCCTTGAAGCCCGCCTCGAAAACTGGCTCGATAACGAGTTTCACCGCTGCCTGCACTACACGATCAGCAATGACAGGAATGCCGAGCGGCCTTTGCGTTCCATCGGACTTCGGGATATACACCCGTCGGACCGGCAGAGGCTTGTACCGCCTAGCTATGAGCCGAGATCGGATCTCTTCCAAGAACGAGCCAAGACCGATTTCGCCTTCAATCACTTCGAAGGTTTGCCGATCGATGCCGGGGGCACCCTTATTGGCTTTCACTTGTTCGTAGGCCGACCATAGCACGTCGCTTTGACACACCTTGTCGTACAGCACTCCAAATTTCCGCATCGGATTCGTCTTGGCTGCCAGGTATAGCTTCCGTTGCAGTACTCGCACACTTTCTAGCGGCGTGTTTCTAGCTTTCGCAATCACGCAGTGCATCCTACAAAAGAGAACGTGACAGAAGCAGAGGCCCTTCCCTCCGACGAGGTTATGTTGTCCTCGCCATCAGCAGTACTATGGCCTCCTCCGACTCCTCTATCCCGCATTTCTTCGAATTTCGGCGGTTACCTTATATCGTCAATTACGCGGCGGGTTAGACCGCGACGGGTAGAGGTCTCGTTCGTTCCGCTCAGTGCTATGTATGCATCCCATCCTCAATACCCCGAGTTCCTGTCATGGCTTCAAGTGGTTAGTTGATCCACCATGACGCGCTGGCCTTCGCCCCCGTTCTAGAGGCTCGGCGGAACCACCCTACACCACACTCTCCCAGCACAACCGTGTGGCTGACATTTACGAGGCTTGTTCAGGTTCACTTTCGTTACGGGCTGCATACTTGCGCGCTCCCACGGACTGGGTCTGGGGACACGTTTGTCCGGCGTTGCTCCCATGTTTTCGGTCGCCCTCCACATGTACGCCATCGCTACGCAGTCAAACTAACCAACTACTGCGGCAGGACTCGCACCTGCAAGACACTGAGCAGCTTAGCGAACCGCTCAGAACGG
>NZ_JBYOJV010000041.1:0-19832 GCF_057798835.1 Cupriavidus sp. 291-E7 | reverse complement strand
ACGTCGCCATGACGGCCGCGTCGCTGTTGACCGTAGCAATGTTCGCTGGTGTTCAGACGGCTTCGAATTCCGTTGCGACGACGGCTCGCCGCTACGCGTAACCTTTGCGCTGGATTGCCATGACCGGGAAGCCATCAGTTGGGCTGCAACCACCGGCGGGCACAGTGGCGATATTGTGCGAGATGTGATGCTGGCCGCCGTCGAACAGCGCTTTGGCGCTGTGCAGACCGAGCGCACCATCGAATGGCTGTCGGACAACGGGTCGGCGTACATCGACCATCGTACCCGCGCCTTCGCGCGGGAGCTGGGACTGGAGCCACTGACCACCCCCGTGCGTTCTCCGCAAAGCAACGGCATGGCCGAATCCTTCGTCAAGACCATGAAACGCGATTACATTGCGTTCATGAACAGGCCCGACGTGCCAACAGCGCTCTCTCAGTTAACGGTCGCATTCGAGCAATACAATGAGCGGCATCCACACAAAGCGTTGAGATATCGTTCGCCTCGCGAGTTCCGGCGAGCTGCCACATCATCAACTTAACGGTGTTTGGGTGTCCTGAATCACAGGGTCAACTCCAGCAGATTGCAACGCAGTGTGGGGTAACACCACCTGCGGTGACGTTCTGGAAGAAGCGATTTGTGGCACATGGACTGGCCGGCTTGCACGATTAAGCCAAGTCGGGGCCGACCTCGTACCCATGACGATGAAGCTGTGGCCGAATTGCTCAGCAAAGTCCTACATGGGAAGCCGCGTGGTTCCACACATTGGAGCGTGCGCTCGGCGGTCGCGGATACGGGCATCTCCAAGAGCTCAGTGGCCCGATCTTTTCTCTATTTGACGTGCAACCGCATCGCGCCAAGAGCTTCGAGCTGTTGATTTGCACTGAATCCTGACCCACCGGGGGTGCGGACAACGCTTATGGCACGCACGACTTCGTTCAAGACCGCTGAACTCGCGGGGTGACGCCCTATATGGCACGCAACGACGCACGAGCTGGCGGCTGCGCCATCGATGGCAATACCTCGCGGCACGAGGGCTACCGAGTGAGCCAGGTCATCCGCAAACGAATTGAAGAGCACTTTGGCTGGGGCAAGACGGTCGGACGACTTCGACAAACTGTATATCGTGGCCTCGAACGCGTAGATCAACACTTCAAACTGACGATGATGGCCAGCAATCTGATCCGAATTGCACGAATACTGGGTGCGGTGCCGCGAGGAGCGGTGCAAAGAGCCGCCAAAGCGGGGCGGCCGCGCGGCGCCATGCCGGCGCGCCCCGGAATTGGGGTGCCCAATCGCATGGCATAGCAGAAATTCAGCGGCCATTTCCATGTCTATTTGTGTTTAGCTGCGCCGCGCCCTTCGTGACGGAGTGCTTTTCAACAGCCTGCTAGGAACCATCAGCCCCATTCCGTCTGATTCCGAGGCTGTGCTGGACTGGCAGTTTTCGGCTGACTAGGAGAAGGAGTTTCGTGCTTTGGGCCATAGGCGGGTGTCACGGATGTCGCATCCTGTTGCATTTTGCAGGTTGGTTTTTTCTCTCCCGCCGTTATGACAGTCGCACGCGCAGTTCGCCTTCTCCCCGACTACACGGAGCGCAACCTTGATACAGACGGCTAAAGGAACGGAACTACCGGGACCCGGTTATGGGAGGAATAGCAGTACGTCGCGCCAGATTCGCGCGGTCAGGGTGAAGGGATTGCGCGCCTTGAATCACTCAAACTCTGGCTCCTTGAAGTTCGGAAGGACAGATGTTTGTGATGAAGGCCCACGTTTTACTTTCGGATTGACCGATGATGAAATAGAAAGGATGGTGACGACGCCCCATCAGCATAGTACCGATTCAGTAGCTGCGCGAGCATAGTGGCCCAGCGAGACGGGCGAAGCTCGCTTCCTTCCGCACGAATCCGCACGGGGAATTGGTCGCATGCGACTAGCCCGGGAAACTACAACCCACGCGTATGACCTCGCTTGGAAGGGAATTATCAATGAGCCGGCTTACTAATCAGGCACGCGCGAGATCGCTGCATCGCCGCTTAAGCCTGTCGGTAGGGGGCGTGGCTCTACTAGCTGGGTTGCTAGGGGCATTCGGGGCGTGGGTGGTGGTGCAGCAGATGGGTAACCAGTTCAATAGCGATCTCCAAGCCGCAGCGGCTTCGATCCAAACCGCCCCCGCTCGCATGCCGGTACAGGCCGACAGCGCTCATCCGATGCCACACGTCGTGATACAGACTTGGCGGGCGGGGGACGACACATTCCCGGGTCATACCAGCGATCCCACTGTGCTGCTGCCACGCGCTCGTCAGGGATTTTCGTCCGTGCACGGCGCAAATGGCAATCTTTGGGATGTCTTCGCGCTAAAGGCGGGGGATGCGCATGTACAAATCGCAGAACAGCGATCTGTTCGCTCGGATAACGCTTGGCGGGTGGCAATGTGGGTCGCCGTGCCAGTGTTGCTACTGCTGCCGTTGCTGTTCTGGCTTGTCTGGGCCATTGTGCGGTTGTCGCTGCGCCCACTCGGAGAAATTGGCATGCGCGTCGCGCAAGCGGATCTCAATCACCTGGAGCCTGTGACCATTTGCACTGCGCCAGAGGAACTCCATCCCTTTCTCACATCGATTAACGATATGATGGCGAGGCTTTCCACGTTGATTCAGACCGAGCGGATCTTTATTGCCGATGCAGCGCATGAGCTGCGTACGCCCATCACGGCGCTGCAGTTGCAGTTGGACAACCTTCGGCACGCACCGCCCGATGCACAGAGCGAACGGCTGGAGGAACTGGGGCGCGGAATCCGACGCACGGCGGCGCTCGTGACGCAGTTGCTGGGCTTGGCGAGGGCCGAGATAGGCGTCAATACTCCGGCCGCTGTCGTGAATCTTCCCCAGATGGTGACCAACGTTGTGGCGGATCTACTGCCGCTGGCCCTGGATCGCGGAGTAGATCTCGGCGTGGAGAGGCTTGATGAAGTCAGCGTCAGCGCCCATGAGACCGACTTGCGCATGCTATTCAAGAACCTAATCGACAATGCTATCCGCTACGGCGGCCCCGGTTGCCGCATAGACGTCAGCTTGAGGCGATGCGACGATCACATTGAAATCGAAGTTGTCGATAATGGCCCTGGAATTCCGGAATTCGAGCGCACGTGTGTCTTCGGCCGCTTCTATCGAGGAAGCGCCACGGGCGAGGAAGGCAGTGGCCTCGGGCTGGCCATCGTGCTTACGGTGGTGCAGAATCTTGGCGGCAAGATATGGCTCTCGGATCGCGACGACGGCCACAGTGGTTTGGTCGCGCGCATCCATCTTCCGGCGCTAAACAGCCATGAGAATCTTGTTGATTGAAGACGACCCCCAGATCGGGCAGAGCCTGACGCGGGCACTCAAGGATGCCCAGTGCAGTGTCGATTGGGTGCGCACTGGTGATCTCGCAATGTCAGCGATCGTTGACGGCTCTTACACGGCGATACTACTGGATCTCGGACTGCCAGACGCGGAGGGACTAGACATCCTGAAGTGGATGCGGCAGCGCATGGACGAGACTCCTCTGCTGATAGTCACCGCGCGCGATGACGTCGATGCGCATATCGACGGGTTAGACCTAGGCGCGGACGACTATGTCGTCAAACCATTCGAGGCGCGTACTCTGCTGGCGCGAATCCGGGCCGTGGTACGGCGCAAATCCGGCTACTCATCAGCCACGCTTACGCACGGGCAAGTCGCCCTTGATATCAACTTACGGTCGCTGAGCTACGGCGCGCATGTTGAAGTGCTTAGCGCCAGAGAATTTGCTCTGATGCTGGCGCTGCTGGAGCGGCCCGGCGCCATCCTTTCTCGCGCGCACTTGGAAGAGCGTATATACGGTTGGGGCGAAGAGGTCGAAAGCAATGCTGTGGATGCTGTTATTTACGGCCTGCGCAAGAAGTTCGGCAGCGGCATTGTACGCAATGTGCGTGGACTTGGTTGGACAGTGCCAGGTTGAAGTTTTTAATTGAGACCCTACGGGGTTACCTTGCCAGTAATACCGACTGCTGCTGAGAGGGATGTATTAAGCAGAACAATCAGAAGTCCTATATGCCACCAACGAATCTTATCCATGCCGCGAGCGTAAGTTTCGGCCAGTGAACTGCGTAATATCCGTCGAAAGTAGTACATTGTCAACGGAACGTATGCCGACAACACTTGGGACGGTTTAGTCTATTTCAGTTAGTCCGACTCATGCGCTCCAATCCCTGGGATCCTACCAGATAGCAGAAGAGGTGACATATCTAGCCCAAAGGGGAGATTACTTATATGGTCGCCTTTATCGCTCCAATTTCCGCATGCTCATGGTGATCGCGTCATGTCATGTCATGTCATGTCATGTCGGGTCGGCCCATGATCGTGCTCCTGGCTTGGTGGAAAGGCCGCCCGCTTGGCAGGAAGCGGGACAGGGTATGAGATCTGAGTTCATCCCTCTGCTAAATAGAAATATCAGTGTGCTTTTTATACGGGGTTGGATGTTTTTTGTGGGATGCCCGTAAGGAAGTGGCGCTGGCCGATAGCGCCTGAGCGGGGAGCAGTGGCTCATTACGGACAAGAATTCAAGGACCGGGCGGTAGCACAGTTGTTACCGCCGGAGAGTGCGGCAGTGGAAGTGGTCGGGAATTGGTGTGGCAGTGGCCACACTGGAGCGCTGGCGTGCGGCCAGGTCGCGTCAAGGCTCGCCCTCCAGCTCCTCAGAATGGAGTTCAGCAGCGCCCAGTTGGACTAAGGAATCAGCAAGCAGGCACTCCGCGTGTCCGAGCGCTTCTGATCGAGATCGCGTAGTAGTGGCTCCGGTACCAACGGATAGCCCGCCTTAATACACGCGCTCTCGTTCGGGCGAGATCGCTTACGCTAGCAGATAGATCGCTTAAATGCTGATGTCCGTAGTGGAAGTGTGCAAAGACAGAGAAGTCCGGAACCATCTCCAGACCTCTCCGCGCCAGTAAATCTTACTGCTGTGCCATGTAATTTATATATGACAGCGTGCCATCTGCATTGGCCTGCGCGAGGCTTACGTTGCCGTTGCTAACGACCGCATTGATGTATCCCGTGAAGCTGGGATTGAGGCGACCTACCGACTGCACGGTATTTACCCAGAACGAGGGCGACGCCAGCGATTGCGAGACGAGCAGCACCTGGCGCTCATCCGTCATCCATATGAGCTGGGGTGTGCCAGCGTTGCTAACGATCACAGGGGCGACCGACAGCATCGGGTACTGATCTGCCGTTAGATTGCCAACCCCACCCCAGGTCGGGAAATTGTACGAGGGATTCGTGGAGGGGGCGCAGAATACCAGCGGATTCTTGCCCTGAGCCGATTGGCTGTTGCAGCCCGCGTAAGTGGCGTTGTTGGTGTTCGCGCAGAAGTTAGCCGCCGGCCCATTAACAAATTGCGGCATCGGGTTGGAACCGCCGCCGACAACGGCAAATTGACTCCAGCTGTCGGCCCCGCCGCCCGCGTACTGGGTCGACTGGTAGAGATTGTTGTCCTTACCCAGCACCACCGCCTGCAGCTGTCCTGTGTTCTGCAACAAGAGCACCGTGAACTCTTGTGCCTGCGGATTAAAGCCACCGCCTAAGCGCGACCAGTTCGACCACGTGATTACCGGCGATACCGCCGTCTGATAGCAATGCCACAGATTACCGCCCGTATCGAGCGAGAACGCTTCCAACCGCTGGTTGGAATTGACCGCCAGCACTGGCGCGCCAACGAAGGTGGCCGGCTGGCCGCCGCCGATGGTCGTCCAAGGTGTGTAGGATCCAATGTACGGGTTGATATACGTTACCTGAATCTGACCGGCTTGCATCAAACCAACAACCGCAATTGTGCCATTTGGCGACGAGGCCACACCGGGGTTGAACTGCAGCGTACCTCCCCACTTGGACCAGCTCCCACTGGTACCCGAGGAGGCCACTGTACACATTCCTAGTGTGTTGTCAGTGTTGCGGGTGAAGACGTACATCGAGCCGCCATAGAAGATCTGTTGAGGCGTTCCTCGAAGCGCTCCGCCCAAGTTGGCCCAGTCATTCATGGTGGCCGCACTCACCTCGGACAGCTCTACTTCCTCAAATTCAAACGGTTTATTCATTTTAAAGATCATCCGTCACGAAATTGGGTGCCTGCCGGCGTTTCAGGCACACACAGAAAAAGGTGAAAAATAAAAATGCCGGCACCGACTTAAATTGCTACTTTTTCGGCACTAAATCATCGAATGAATTATATTTATTATTGGTAAAATATAATGAAATTATAAGGTCTGAGACGCAGAAGCGTCGCACAATAATATCTTGCGATAGCAATCGGCGCGGCAGAAACTTTCATTTTAGCTTTTCGTTAAAGCGATATTTATTGTTCGGCGACCATAAGATTATGTTGGGGATTGGAGATCGGCAAATTATTTATATTTATTTCAGATGTGCAGCAATTTTTAATTGCATATTGTTGTATGCAGATTTAATTAAAGTTTATTTCAGGATTTGTGCGATTAATTTAGAAAGTTCGCACATTTTTTGGTGGTTAAAAATGTTTTATGTGCAAGATGGCCCAATTGAGTTTTCGTCCGAACCGATGGATTTCGGCTCAAAAATCAGTTCCGGCCGTCGGCTATTGCGTCGGTGATGCCGTTCCCTCAGACTTGCTCATTGCTGCTCAAGCAGGGAAAAAGCTATTGAACCGGCATTCATGATGCTTGAATCACGCCGCGTATTTGACCGGATGATGCTGAAAGTAGCGTCGAATGCGTTTAGGCACACTGCGCGGATGGCTCGATGCAGCCTTATGAACTGCAGTTTGGTGCGGAGCCGGCGCCCGCGAGGTGACGCCTGCTTGATATCGGCGTTGGCCATTTCGTTGGGATTGAGTTCGGGACTGCAGCTGGGCAGGTAAAACAATTCGATTCGACATTACTTATATGGTCGCCTCCCTTTTGCAAGGAATCTCGTCGGTGGCGAGCAGGGTAGTTGCGGACTTATATCCGGACTCAATCGCGGGGAAGTCGCCTCGCCGGCCCGATGGAATTCGCCGCAGTAAAAATCGGATTCAAGATCCGAGTAATGTCCCTGGCTTAGCTCTGCGCGGTCCAACCTGTCGATAGCAGGGCAGGGCTGCGTGGGAAGGGCTTGATTTGCTGAACAGCAAAAATGGCGATTTGGTCGAATATTCTGTACGGTCGCTGCAGCACCGTGGTCTTCGATTCCTACAGACTGAGCCAGTCAGGCCATTTCAAGCCAAAGCCAGTTCGACCCGACAAGAAACGCGAAACCCCGTGACCTCTACCCAAATTGCCGAACGATTCGCGTTGCATCGCGCCACGCCTCAGATCACGGCCGACGAGCACGCGCGACGCCGGGTCATCGAACTCGGCGAATGGGTGATGGCGCGAGATCGCATCTACCTCGACAAGTGCTTTTGGATTTACCTGCGGAGCGCGCGTATGCGGGCGCCGAGGCCCCCAGGCGCGTCGGATCTTCTGGGCGCCCTCGTTGCAGGTGTCGCTGCAAGGCGGCTGGTCTGTCCCATCAGCGATGCGCTGTTCCTTGAACTGATGAAGCAGTCGGACCTGACCGCGCGGGGTGCAACCGCCGAGTTGATCACAAGTCTACCGCGACGAGATCAATAGCGTGCTGGAAATCGCAGCCACGATCGCCGCCGACGTGCTGCACGACATGGCGAGGAAGGCTCTCGGCCCTGCCGCGCAGGCCTCAACAGAGGAGCGGGAAGAGATCACCAAGTAGTGTCTCGGCTTGCTGCGGGCAGCCATCCGTAAGCCCGCCGGCCCGCCGGCTTTGTGCACTCTGCAGATCGGTGCTCTGCTGCATGCGCCCTTGCACTGGAACCGCACGCAGAAGCTGGATGCCAACGACATGTTCGACTTCCGTCATGCAGAAGCGGCGCTGGGCTACTGCGCACTCCTGACCGATGGGCCCATGCACGCACTCTTGACGCAGCGGCACCTCGCCATCGAGCGCGACTTTCCGTGCCGAGTCATGTCCTCCGTGGAGGAGGCTGCCGACTGGGTTCGGCGCCGTACTGCGTGATGCCCGATGGCGGCAGTTCTCTCCAGCGGATTGCGCCGCGGCGCAAGGGCTGAAGTTCGCCCTTGTTCGGTATCCTGCATGTCGATTGACGATGGTGTTGCCAGAGTCGTCGCCCCGCAAATCGCTCCATCTCCCGCGCCAGCAAAAGATGCGCTTCTGACCGTAAAGGCGACGGTAAGGCCTCAGTTTATCACTGCCATTCCCTTTAACCACGCGGGTTTAGGTGGCCTGTTGATGATGGTGTGGGTCTGATCAATCGACTGGACAAAGTTCACCTGTCGCAGTGTCAACTCTCCTCCGAGCAGTTCTGTGTCAACACCTCTGGTAGGGGTGGTATACGAATACGGATCTCGCCGGGGGTGCGATGGGTAAGCATCGTTCCTACTGGGGGCCCCGCCATTTTACGCCCGCGTGCCGTGCAGCGGCGTGCTGGCGCCGCCCACCTCGGTCGGCTCGTACACGACAAACTGGTTCTTGCCCGCACGCTTGGCCATGTACAGCGCTGTATCTGCCTGCCGGAAGAGTTCGTTCTGTGTGGCGGGATGCCCGGCGCTGTTCAGGGCAATTCCGACTGACGCACTGCAAGCGACGAAGTGACCATCGATAAGGTATGGCTCAGAAATGGAAGAGACTATTGCTTGAGCGATACGCTCCGCTTCCTGTATCGAGGATATGCCCGTGGCAATAACTGCAAACTCATCGCCACCAAAACGGGCCGTAGAGTCAGTGTCACGAACTGCAGACTGGATGCGTACAGCGCACATTTTTAGCAGGATGTCCCCAGTGAAGTGTCCATGGCGATCGTTCACCGCTTTGAAACCATCCAGATCAACAAGGAGCAGTGCCAACTCACGATCGGTCAGTGCGGATGCCATGCGACGGTCGAATCCCCTTCGATTCAGTAGTCGAGTCAAATGGTCGCGCCCTGCATGTTGCCGGACGCCGTCGATAATGAGCGCCATCAGGAAAGTCGAGACAACACCTACGCTCAAGGCCCACGCAAGACGCGCGATAATGAGATTGCGGCGTGTGGTGTTCACATCTGCAATGTAGAGCCGCGCGGCTACTACCCAGTCCCAGCCATGCACCCGACGCACTGCGGAAATTTTTTCGATAAGCGTGTGATCAGCTCGTCTGTCAAATGCGGCGACTTGGCCCGTGTCGGTGGTCCATGCCAACTCTGCCAGTTCCACATAAGGGCGGCCACCCACCGCGTCGGTTAGGCTTTCCACCGATTTTCCCACTAGCCAAGGCTTGCTGGGATTCAACAATAGGATATAGTTCCGATCGAATGCGTACACGTAGCCGCCATCGTGAAATCGCATTAGTTCCCATTGCTTTAGTACTGCCTTTTTGGCTTCTTCCTCGGTCAGCTCGCCTCTGGCGACGCGCTCTTGGTACGACTCAGCGATGCGTACGGCTATGGCCAGGATATTCCGCAACCCTTGCAGACGTTCGGTAAGTATTCGGCTATGAGCGTCCATAGCGCTTTCGACGCTTACGACGAGCAAGCTGGTCCACATCAGCGCGAGTGCGAGCCACAGCTTCGCACTGAACGATATTCTCTGAAGCATGGTCATGGGGAACCTGACGCAGACAAATCAGAAATCGCAAAATCTGTCGCAAACTAGCGGGGTCACTGCTGTCACAGTCTCATAGTTACGGGGTACGTAAGTGCCTTTACCGCATGCGCGCTCACCCTCGCCGTTGATGATTTCAACAACACGCCCCTTCCCCGTTTTGACTGCATGCAAGCAGTGCTTTCGCACTCACAGAGATATAACGCTGCCCTGATATCTGATCGGAAGGCCCGGCGAGATTACCCAACCGGTTTCGGTGCGCGGGATTTTTATTGGCTTATCGAACGGTGTGACGGCTTTCCATACCCCACATTTGGGGGGGGGGCATCCGCAGCGGTCACGTAAGGCCTGGCCTGCACCTGTCTCCTCTCCGGCGCGATCGAATTCGACACCCGTACGACATCTTGCTGGCTCTTGAAAAGAGCTCTGCCAGGAAAGGCACATCGCCGATGAGGTATGGTCTCACCCGTGCGTTCGAGGCGGAGTGATTAGCGAATGTTGTGCCGTGTCTATATTGAGTGCGGCGGGACCGATTGCCCAAACAGATGCGTCCTGACGGCTGGCAGTCAAAAATGCCATTAACCGCCAAGCAAATTCATCGCTGTCGAAACCGTTTCCAACAAACACCGACCGCGCGCAGAAGGGGGCGTGACAGACGTCGGTTCGATCGAGTCGAAAGAGGGTTGCCGCCCTCGAGGGGCCGGTTGATCTGGCGTCAACCGAAAAATGAGGGCGGGAGTGCCGCGCTTACTCCAACCGTGCGCAGTTCTTACGCTGACACGATTGCGGTTTCAACCTTCAGTGCCGGTGCCTAGACGGCGGCGGCCTTCGTGCGGCGGACCTTTGCCGCGGGCTTCGCTGCGGGCCTTGCAACTTCAGGGGCTGCTTTGGCAGGTTTCAAGACCTTGACCGCCTGTGCAACCTTTGCGACGCTCGTCGGCTTGACGGCCGCCTGCGGCCTGCCAGTCTTCCTAGGCGGGTTGGTTTTCACCGACGGCTTGGCTTTCACTTTTGCCTTGGTGGCGGCCTTCTCTTTGGCTGCCGCAATCTTTTCCTTCGCCGCTACCTTCTCTGCGGCACGTGTAATGCGTGCCGATTCCTTCAGCTTTTTCAGATCAGCGACCGCCTTCACTATGGCCGTCTTGCCGGCAACAACCTGCTTTGCCAGATCGGCGCGAAGCTTGTCGAGTTGCTTCTGAGCTGCCTTCACTTCACGATCGAAGGCGTTTGCCTTCTTCGCGGGCGCTGCGGCAACTTTCTTCGGTGCACGTTTGGCTGCGGCTGCTGCGACTTTCTTGATGGCCATACTTGCAAAACTCCGTTGATTGGTTTTCGACGGAGGCGGAGTGTATCAGCGAAAAGTTCAGGCAACTATATGTACGTGGCGTACCAAAAGCCCAAGTTCTAGTGTAATTGAAGCCGAGTTTGGCCAAGTTAGGGGTTGTCCTTGGCTGTGATTCGGCGGAAAGCCCCTACTAACGACTGTTTCACTGCAGAACTGCGCATCGACGATGCCCGGCATTTTCGAATCCGCATGCCTTTGTCGAACAAGTCGCTACTGCCTGACGCTGTTCTTCGTCCGCGTCCAACCTCCGACCCACTACCCGCACGTTGCACAGAAGGGGCCCGCATGATGACTCGCCGACACTTCATTCAAGCCGCCGCGACCGCCGGCGCCGCCACCGCACTGGGTGGCCACGCTGCCACGCCAGTCGGTTCCGCTCCGTTGCAGTGGCAGCATTTCCCCGCAGGCGAGAAGGGCTTCTTTCGTGCTCCTGTGCTGGTGTCGGGGACCAAGGACGCCATCCTGATCGACGCCGGTTTCTCGCTGCCCGATGGACGCGCAGTGGCTGAGGCGATCAAGGCGTCAGGCAGGACGCTCACCACCATTTACATTAGCCAGAGCGACCCGGACTACTATTTCAACCTGGGAGCAACCAAGTCAGCCTTCCCCCAGGCGAAGGTCATCGCAGCCTCGGACACCATTGCTGCGATCCGCGGTAACGTACAGAAGAAGCTCGACACCTGGGGGCCGCAGTTGAAGGAGAATGGCCCGCGGACACTCGCCGATGTGGTGTTTCCCGAAGCCTTCGACGGTGCCTCGCTGAGCCTCGAAGGCGGACGATCGAGATTGTGCCGGCCCAAGGCCTGGCGAACCGCCGTTACCTTTGGGTGCCGTCGCTGCAGGCGGTCTTCGGAGGAGTCTTGGTCTTCTCCGGACTGCATGTGTGGACGGCTGACATCCCCACGCCTGCTGCACGGGCCGCATGGATCAGCAACCTGGAGGCGATCGCCAGTCGCAATCCTGCTGTAGTGGTACCTGGCCATTTGGCCATTGATGGTGCCCTAGATGTTTCGGCCGTCGCATACACGCGGGACTATCTTCTGGCCTTCGAGGAGGAGCTGGCGCGTGCAAAGGACAGCACGGCCCTGATCGCTGCGATGACCAAACGCTACCCGAGCGCCGGTCTGGCGGCCGCGCTGCAGATTGGCGCCAAGGTGGCCAAGGGCGAGATGAAGTGGGGTTGATGGTGATGCCAACTAATCTGGACATCGTCCAGGCCACTTACGAGGGGCCATCAGAGCAAAACGGCAGGAACCTGCTAGCGGCGCTCGCGCCCAACGCGACTTGGACGGAGGCTGCTGGTTTTCCTTATGCCGGCACCTACGTCGGCCCCGAACAGATCGTTGCGGGTGTTTTCCATCGCCTGGGCACCGAATGGGAGGGCTACCGCGCCAAGGTTCACACCTACCTGGCCGATGGCGAACCGGGTGGCGGCGTTTGGTGAGTACTCCGGCATGTACCGCAAGACGGGCAAGTTCATGGCGGCAACCTTTGCCCATCTTTACCGGCTCGAGGGCGGAAAGATTTTCAGTATGGAGCAGTTCGTGGACAGCTACCCGGTTCAGCAGGCACTAGTGGCAGGCTGAACGGTGGCGGGCGGTCATGACGAAGGATAGGCTTTAGCCAGGCTGGCGGGCGGACGAGTTCGCCGAAACGCCATCAAGCCACTGGGCGAACCGCTTGAGCCCATCCAGGTCGGAGCGCCATTCGGGCCAGCGCAGGTAGTACGCGCGTGGCGCTACCCACGGGTCGTCCCATAGGCAGACGAGCTTTCCCGAGTCCACGGCATTGCTGGCAATGAAGTCCGGAAGCAGCGCGACCCCCAACCCCGCAACGGCGCCGTTGAGCGCCATGGACAGCAGCGCATAACGGGGCCCGCCGTTCATGTGCGAGTCCGAGATGACCGTGTCAAGCCCCACTTGCGCCAACCAGCCGGGCCAGGCGTCCAACACCGTCACGCGCCGGATAAGCGTGTGGCCACGGAGCAGTTCACCCAATTGCGCGCGTCTCAGTGGCTGGTTGCCAAGCCGCTCGGCGCGCCGGAATGCCTTGAGGACGGCTGGCGCCACATATGGACGCAGCTCCGCGCGCAGCACTAGATTCGCGGCAAGACCGGGCATGGGACCGCTGCAGAACTCGATGGCGGCGTCATCCTCGCTCGTGGAGAAATCCACCGTTCCTACCCGGGTCGATAGATTGAGGGTGATGTCGGGATTGGCCGCCACAAAGGACTGCAGGCGTGGCATGAGCCAGTAGTTGGCGAAGCTGGAGGACACCGACAGGTTCAGCGAACCACCGAGTCCGCCGGTGGTAATAATGCTCTCGGTTGCGCGCTCGAGTTGACGGAGGGTCACGGACGTGTCATTCCAGTACTTCCGCCCAGCCTGCGTCAATTCCAGCCCGCTGCGACGCCGCACAAACAACGGCACGCCCAACTGACGTTCGAGCAGCAAGATGTGATGGCTGACCGCTCCCTGCGTGAGGTGCAGGTCATCCGCGGCGCGTGTAAAGCTCAGCAGCCTTGCGCTGGCATCCAGGCACCGCAGCGCGGTCATCGACGGCAAGCGAGTCATCCATTAATTCCTTTGATGCAAGGCGCAAAAAGATTGGTTTGCGTCCGAGCCTGTCATCCCAATACCATCAATGCATTGTCGCACAAGCGACCGGGCAGGCCAGGCACCTCCCATTTGCGGTGCATCATTTTTTCTGATGCACCAGTCTTGCAAACCAACCTCGGCGGTGAGCACCACGCCAGTGCGATGCGCGCGTTGGGGCAGATCACGAAGGCGAGAGATGATTCGAACGGCACAGTGGAAAATTGCGCGTCGACTGATGAGGGGCATCTGGGCGGCGATCGCGGCGATGGCAGCGTTGGTCGCAAGTCAGCCGGCGTGGGCGGAGTATCCCGACCGGCCAATCAAGTATGTGTTGAGCTCAGGAGCCGGGTCGGCACCGGACACGCTGATGCGGCTGATCCTGGAAGACGTGGGCAAGCGCCTCGGGACGGCCATCGTCATCGAGAACAAGTCCGGCGGCGGTGGCTTGATTGCCATGCAGGCCATCGCCTCTGCGACACCGGATGGCTACACGATAGGACATGGCAACACGCAGACGCTGGGCATAAACCCATCATTGTCGAAAGCCGGCCTTACCGCTGCCAATCATGTGGATCTCATCGTTCAAACCGGATACACCCCGAACCTGCTTTCGGTGTCGCCATCGCTGCCCGTGAAATCTGTCGGGGACCTGATTGCCTATGCGAAGGCCAATCCTGGCAAGCTTGTTTTTGGCTCGGCCGGAAATGGTACCTCAGGCCATGTCGGCGCGGAACTATTCAAGTACATGACCAAGACCCAGATGGTTCATGCGCCGTACAAGACGGCCCCTGCGGCGGTCAATGACGTTATGGCCGGTCACGTCGACCTGGTCTTTGACAACATCGCCGGAAGCCTGGCGGCGGTAAAGGGCGGTAAGTTGAAGCCCCTGGCCGTGACCAGCCTGAAGCGTTCGCCGCTGGTTCCGAACCTGCCGACGGTCGCGCAAGCCGGTGTTCCTGGCTTCGAAGTGATCGCATGGTCCGGCATCATCGGCCCCAAGGGCATGCCTTCCGCAGTCTTACAACGGCTCAACGCCACGGTGAACCAGTCGCTGAGGGACCCTCACATCGTCCAGGGCATGCGCGAACTGGGCTACGAAGTTGTCGGTGGCACACCGGCCGAATTCTCAGCCTGGGTGAGCCGCGAGCGCTCGAAGTGGGCCGACGTGATTCGCGCGTCTGGTGCCGCGACGGACTGATCGCGCCGCGTCCTCCGCCGATTCTCGCTTTCCCTTCTTCAAGATCAATGAGGCATCCCGCCTTGGAGTATGCGTATGTCAGTTCTGGAGACGCTTGCGGCCTGGGCCGCGAGCAATGAGCACGAATGGTCCGACGTTGTTCTGGCGCGGGCGATGCACGCGTTTGGCGACACCATTGCGTGTATGGTGGCCGGCAGCGTCGATCCGGTCAGCATCAAGGTGGCACAAGGCCTGGAAGCATGGGGTGCCGGCGGCGCGACGGTGGTGGGTACCGACGCCAGGGTCCCCGCGCCATGGGCAGCCATGGTCAATGGTACGGCCGCGCACGTCCTGGAGATCGATGACAACTTCTATCCCGCGCTCACGCACGCATCCGCAGTTCTGGTGCCCGCGCTGATCGCATTGGGCGAGGAGATCGACGCCAGTGGTGCGCAACTGCTCGACGCCTACATCGTTGGCGTGGAGCTGCATGCGACGCTGGGCCGCGGCGTCAACCGCTCCCACTACTTCGCAGGCTGGCATCCGACAGCAACAGTGGGCTGTATTGGCACGGCAGGGGCGTGCGCTCGCCTTCTCAAGCTCGACGCGACGCAAACGGCGGCGGCGATGAGCCTGGCGGTCAGCATGGCCTCGGGCAACAAGGCACAGTTTGGCACCGAGGCCAAGTCGTTCCAGTGTGGCATGTCGGCATCGAACGCGATTGTGGCGGCGCGGCTGGCCGCCGCCGGCCTGCAAGGCAACCTCGAAGTGCTGGAGGATCCGCAGGGATTCCTTTCGCTCTATGGGGGGCCGGCACCACGCGGCTGGGACGAACCGCTGAAAAAGCTTGGTAAGCCACTGGCGCTCGAGGAGTTCGGGCTGGCCCCGAAGCGTCACGCATGTTGTGGGTCCGCGCACAACGCCATCGACTGCGTGCTCGATCTGAAGCGCAAGCACGGTTTCACGGCAGCGGACGTCGAGACCATCGATATTCTCGTCGGCGCGAGCAACAAGAAGAACCTGCGCTACGACGATCCCGTCGACGAATTCCAGGCGCGCTTCTCGATGCACTACAACATTGCGCTGGCCCTGTTGCAGGGAACGGTCACACTGGCTGATTTCACACCCGAAGCCGTCCAGCGCAAGGCAGTGCGCGACCTGTTCAAGGTGACCCGCCTCAAAGCCCGTGCGTTCGAAGACGAGCCCAAGGACCCGGACGATCGGCCACCGCACATCGTCACCATCACGCTGAAGGATGGTCGAACGTTCGAGGCGCAGCGCATCTATGCCCGGGGACTGATTCAGGACCCCTATTCCGACGAAGAGCGGCTCGCCAAGGTTGTGGCGTGCTGTGCCTCGCTGATGTCAGCCGGCGCGCTGGATGCCCTCGTGCAGCAACTTGCCGGGTTGCGCACGCTGAAGAGCATTCGTTCCATGACCGCTACGCTGGGAGTCAAGCATGACTGAGGCTGCTATGAAGCGAAAGGCACTGGAAAGCGCCCTGCGTTTTTTTCAGGATGGCCGCTTCGCGGAAGCGTTGGCCAGGCGCGTGGCGTATCGCTCTGTCAGCGGTCCCGATGCGAAGGACGAAGATCTGCTGCCGTACTACCGGGAGATTCTGGCGCCAGACCTGACTGCGATGGGATTTCGCTGCACGTACCTCGCCAATCCCGTCACGGGCGGTTCGCCCTTCCTGCTGGCGGAGCGCATCGAGTCGCCAGAATTCCTGACGGTCCTCACCTATGGACACGGGGACGTGGTGCCGGGCTATGACGACCAATGGGAAGAAGGGCTGTCCCCGTGGTTGCTGACCCTGCGTGACGACGCATGGTACGGCCGAGGCGTGGCGGACAACAAGGGGCAGCATCTCACCAATCTGACCGCATTGCGCGAAGTCATCGCGGCGCGCAATGGCCGTCTGGGCTTTAACCTGAAGGCGCTGTTCGAACTGGGTGAGGAGCGCAGCTCGCCTGGACTGCGTCAAGTTTGCAAGGAAAACGCCCAGGTGCTTGCGGCTGATCTCTTCATCGCCTCGGACGGCCCACGCGTCAGCAAGGATCAGCCTACGCTGTTCCTCGGTTCGCGCGGCTCCGCTGTGTTCGAGCTGTCCTGCTCGCCGCGTGCTGGCGGACTGCATTCCGGCAACTGGGGCGGCATCATGAAGAATCCAGGCGTGGTTCTTGCCAGTGCCATTGCATCGATGGTCGACGGCAAGGGCCGGATCCTCGTGCCAGACCTTCTGCCGCCGCCGATTCCTGCCCCCGTGCGTGACGCGCTTGCGCGGCTGAAGGTCGACAGCGAGAGCCTCGGAAGAAAGATCGACGACGCGTGGGGCGAACCGGGCTTCACGGCTGCAGAACGGCTGCTTGGCTGGAATTCGCTGGAAGTGCTGACCTTGCATGCAGGCAACTACGCGAAGCCGGTCAACGCGATCCCGCCTGCCGCGCATGCGCACCTGCAACTGCGATTTGTAGTGGGCACGAACTGGACGGCAATCGAGGACATCGTGCGCAAGCATCTCGACCGAGCAGGTTTCCCCGATGTGCAGGTGAAGCTCGTCCGCGGGTCTCCCGCCACGCGTCTCGATCCCACCAGTCCCTGGGTGAGTTGGGCCAAGGCCGCGGTGAAGGATGTGATGGGCACGGAGCCGGCAGTGGTGCCGAACCTTGGCGGCACGGTGCCAAACGATGTCTTTTCCGACATCCTCGGGCTGCCCACGGTATGGATTCCGCATTCGTATCCGGGTTGCAAGCAGCACGCCGCAAACGAGCATCTGCCGCTCACCATCGTTGCGCAGGGACTGGCGATGATGGTGTCAGTGTTTTGGGAGCTTGGCGAGGCGGGAGCGCTGGCTGCGCGCAGTGAGCACCGCGCCGTCCAGGCGGCTTGACCGAGCGGCGCAAGGATTTTTTTGGTGGATGAAAATGGGTGATACAAGAATGTCAAAGCATTTGCTGGGACGCCGCTTCGTCGTGATGGCGCTGGGATTGGCAATGTCGGGGGTTGCCCTGGCGCAGGGTCCGGGCTACCCGTCGCGCCCGATCCAGTTGGTCGTGCCTTTTCCCGCAGGCGGCAATACCGATGTGGTGGGCCGCATGGTGGCGGCGAAGCTGGGCGAACAGCTCGGCCAGTCCATCGTGGTCGAGAACCGTGCGGGCGCTGGCACCGTCATTGGCGCGGCCTTCGTTGCGAAGGCCCCGGCCGATGGCTACACGCTGCTCATCAGCTCGGGCTCAACCTTCACCTCGGGGCCGGCCATCGCCCCGAAGCTGCCGTACGACCCCGTCAAGAGCTTCGAGCCCATTGGCCTGCTCGGCCGGAACGCGCTGGTGCTGTTGGCCGGAAAATCCGTGTCAGCGCACACATTGCAAGACGTGATCGCAGCCACGCAGGCCAAGCCGGGGGACTATAACTATGCGTCGTTTGGCAATGGTAGCACCGCCCACTTTGCTGGTGAGATGATCAAGACCGCCACGGGCATCCGCATGACCCACGTCCCGTACAAGGGCAGTGCTCCGGCAATGAATGACCTGCTAGGCGGTCAGATCCAGTTCGATATCGATACCGTTCCCGCGGCGCTACCCTATATCAAGGAAGGGCGTATCAAGCCGATTGTCGTGACCACGGCCAAGCGGTCGACACTCCTGCCCAATGTCCCGACTCTCGCGGAGAGCGGTGTGAAGCTGCCGTCCATTTCGACATGGGTAGCCATCGCCGCGCCCAGGGGACTGCCGCCGGAGACCAAGGCGAAGCTGCAGAAGGCGCTGGCCGATACGATGACGAATCCGCAGATGCAGGAGAAGCTGCTGGCCACCGGTTTCGAAGTCGGCTACGCCGATGGCAAGGCCGTGGAGGCCTTGATTGCGGAAGAGCTGCCGCGCCTGAAGTCCGTGGCGCAACAATCCGGCATCCACGCAGACTGACAATCGAGCCATGCAACCATTTGCCCTGAGTGCCGCCGAGGCATCCGAACGGATCCGCCATCGCGAATTGTCGTGTGAAGAACTGACGCGATCCACGCTGGACCAGATCGCACGCAACGAGCCGATGGTTCGCGCCTTTTCATATCTCGACGAGGATACCGTCATCCGACGTGCGCGTGAACTCGACAAGCGGCAGCCAGGGCATGCGTTGCACGGCCTGACGATCGCAGTCAAGGATGTCATCGAGACAGTCGACATGCCGACGACGTACAACGCGTCTGCCTATGCCAACCATCGTAGCGGCAAGGATGCCGCGTGCGTCGCGACCGTGCGCGCGTTGGGAGCATTGGTCATTGGCAAGACAGATACGGTAGAGTTCGGGACAAACGGCCGGCCGGCGGCCACGCGAAATCCTCACAATCTTGCGCATACGCCAGGAGGCTCATCGTCGGGCTCCGCGGCTGCCGTGGCCGCGGGTATGGCCCAGCTGGCGTTCGGGACGCAGACGGGCGGCTCCATCATTAGACCCGCTGCGTATAACGGCATCTTCGGATTCAAGCCCACGCATGGCGTAACCAGTGCCGAAGGCGCCAAGGTCTATGCGCCAAGCCTCGACACGATCGGCTGGTATGGCCGCAGCGTTGCCGACCTGGATTTGGTTGCCAGCGCACTTCAGATTTGCGATGAGGACGCCGATGCCATGCGGACGTTGCGGGGGCTCAAGGTTGGCCTGTACCGTGGTCCACACTGGGGTAAGGTCGATGCATCAGGTCAGACTGCGTTGGAATCGATGGCGACCGCCCTGTCTCGCGAGGGTGCGGAAGTATATGACCTGGAGTTGCCCGCCGATTTCGCGAGTTTGACAGCCGCACAGCAGGTCATCATCCGCCAAGAGGGCCGCCGAAGCTTCCTTCCGGAACTTGTGACACGGCCGGATGACTTGCATCCTTCGATCCGGCAGACTGCCGAAAACAATGTCGGCTACAGCCATCGCGACTTGGTCGCTGCCTATGATTTGGCCGCAACTTGCAGAAGGCAGTTCGATGCGCTGTTCGGTAACGATGGGCAGCTGGACGTGGTCTTGACACCGCCTTCACTTGGTGAAGCACCTTTCGGCCTAGATGACACCGGTAGTCCGGTGTGTAATAGC
>NZ_JBYOJV010000040.1:0-22323 GCF_057798835.1 Cupriavidus sp. 291-E7 | reverse complement strand
CGTCGACCAGCGTGCGGGCGTCCACCACCTTGTCGCGGTACGCTTCGAAGATGCGGCGCAGCGCCTGCTCCATTGTCACCTCGGGCTTCCAGCCCAGCTCCTCGACCGTGTTGTCGATCTTCGGCACGCGGTGCTGCACGTCCTGGTAGCCCTTGCCGTAGAACTCGCCCGACGACGTCTCCACGATCTTCGTCTTGCGCGCTTCCTCGGCGTACTCGGGGTAGTCGGCCGCCATCTTCAGCATCATCTCGGCCAGCTCGCGCACCGAGTGAATGTTCTTCGGGTTGCCGATGTTGAAGATCTTGCCGCTGGCCACGCCATTCTTGTTCTCGATGATGTGCATCAGCGCCGAGATGCCGTCCGAGATATCGGCAAAGGCACGCTTCTGCGCGCCACCGTCCACGAGCTTGATCGGCTCGCCGCGCACGATATGGCCCAGGAACTGCGTCACCACGCGCGACGAACCTTCCTTCGATTCGAAGATCGAGTCCAGCCCCGCACCGATCCAGTTGAACGGACGGAACAGCGTGTAGTTCAGACCCTCTTCCATGCCGTAGGCGTGGATCACACGGTCCATCAGCTGCTTGGAGCAGGCGTAGATCCAGCGCGGCTTGTTGATCGGGCCGTAGATCAGCGGCGAGGCTTCCGGATCGAATTCCTCATCGGCGCACATGCCGTAGACCTCGGAGGTCGACGGGAACACCAGATGCTTGCCGTACTTCACCGCGCCGCGCACGATGGGCAGGTTGGCTTCGAAGTCGAGTTCGAACACGCGCAGCGGGTGACGCACGTAAGTAGCCGGCGTGGCGATGGCCACCAGCGGCAGGATCACGTCGCACTTGCGGATGTTGTACTCGATCCACTCCTTGTTGATGGTGATGTCACCCTCGGAGAAGTGCATGCGCGGATGGTTCACCAGGTCGCCCAGGCGATCCGACGACATATCCATGCCGTAGACCTCCCACTGCGTGGTTTCCAGGATGCGGCGCGTCAGGTGGTGGCCGATAAAGCCGTTGACGCCAAGAATCAGGACCTTTTTCATCGCTATCCTTTCAGTGCTGTTCGGTGATGAAGTTCTGGAATTCGGGTGCGGAAACCGGATCGGCATGGTCCGCGCTGCTGCCTTGCAGCAGTTGCAGTACACGCAGCGCACCGCCATCTGCGCAGATGGCGACGATGCGGCCATCCACGACATGCAGTCCGGGCTGCAGTCCGGCAGGCACGGCCGCGGCTTCGAGGCGGCGCGCCTGCGCCACGATGAAGCGGCGTCCGCCGATTTCGGTGAATGCGCCAGGGTAGGGCGGCGCCACGGCACGGATCAGGTTGTACACGGCCGACGCGGGTTTCCCAAAGTCGATGCGGCCATCCTCGGGCTTGCGGCCCGAGAAATAACTACCGTCGGCCAGCCGGTTCGGCCGCTTCGGCGTCTGTCCGGATTTCATGGCCGGCAGCGCGCGCCAGAGCGTTTGCTCGGCGGCCACGGTGACCTTTTCAAAGACCTGGCCGGCAGTGTCGTCGGGCAGGATCGGCACCGACGTCTGGTCCACGATATAGCCCGCATCGGGCTTGGCTTCCATCGCATGCAGCGTGGCGCCGGTTTCGGTCTCGCCGTGCAGCACGGCCCAGTTCACGGGCACGCGGCCACGATACTTCGGCAGCAGCGATCCATGCATATTGAACGCGCCATGCGGGGCAATGGCCAGCACGTCCGCCGGGATCATGGCGCGGTAGTAGAACGAGAAGATCACGTCCGGCTTTGCCGCGCGCACCGCGTCGGCCAGCGCCGGGTCGGTCGGATCCTCGGCATAGAGGAACGACAGGTTCAGCTCGGCGGCGGTGTCCGCCACGCGCTGGAACCAGATGTTCTCGTCGGGGCGGTCGCGGTGGGTGATGACCAGCGCCACGTCCACGCCCTGCGCATGCAGCACGCGCAGGCAGCGGTCGCCGACGTTGTGATAGGCAAAGACTACTGCGCGCACGATGGCTCCGGTTTTGTGTTCTGTTCCGGATCGCGTTCGAGCACCGCCTGGATGCGGTAGCGCGGGCGGTCGCGCACTTCCTGATAGATGCGCCCAATGTACTCACCCAGCAGGCCGATGCCGAACAGCATGATGCCGATCAGGAAGAAGTTGACGGCGAACAGCGTGAACACACCCTGAACTTCCGATCCGAGCACGAAGCGTCGAATCAGCAGCACCAGGAACAGGCCCGCCGAGGTGATCGACAGCATCGTGCCGATCGCCGAAAACCACTGCAGCGGCACGATCGAGAAGCCTGTGACCAGGTCGAAGTTCAGGCGGATCAGCTGGTACAGCGAGTATTTCGACTCGCCGGCATGGCGCTGCTCGTGACCGACCTCGATCTCAACCGGATTCGACGCGAACGTATAGGCCAGCGCGGGAATGAACGTGTTGACCTCGCGGCAGGCGTTGATCGTGTCGATGATGTTGCGGTCATAGGCGCGCAGCATGCAGCCCTGGTCCGTCATCTTGATCTTGGTGATCTTCTCGCGCAGGCGGTTCATCGCGCGCGACGCATAGCGGCGGAACGCGGTGTCGTTGCGCTGGCGGCGGATCGTACCCACGTAGTCGTGACCGTTGCGCATCTCGGCCACCAGGCGCGGAATCTCTTCCGGCGGGTTCTGGAGGTCGGCGTCCAGCGTGATGACGATGCGCCCGCGCGTGTGCTCAAAGCCGGCGAGGATGGCCATGTGCTGGCCAAAATTGCCATTGAACAGGATCACGCGCGTGACGTCCGGGCGCTTGTGATACTGGGCAGCCAGCATCTGCGGCGAGCGGTCGGAGCTGCCGTCGTTGACGAAGATGACCTCGTACGATTCGCCCAGGCTGTCCAGCGCCGGATACACGCGTTCGAACAGCGCTTGCAGTCCATCTTCCTCGTTATAGACGGGAATGACGACCGAGACCTCGACAGGACTTAGTGAGAGAGACGTTTGCATGTTTCGCTGAGAGTTGCGCAAACCCGCTCCACGTCGGCGGCCTGCATGGCGGGGAACATCGGCAGCGTGACGATGCCACGCCCGATGCGTTCGGCGTGCGGCAGCATGCCATCGCGCCAGCCCAGGGAGCGGAAATAGGTAAACAGGTGAACCGGCGGGTAGTGGACGCCAGTGCCCACGCCGCGCTCGCGCATCGCTTCCATCGTCAGCTTGCGTGCTTCCGCGCGGCCGCCTTGCATGCGATCGGTCGGCAACACCACCTGGAACATGTGCCAGTTGGTGGTAGCGACATCGGGATCACGCGGTACGGGCAGTTCGATGCCAAGCTCGGCCAGGCCCATGTCCGCCGCGCAGCGGAAATAGGTTTCGGCCAGTTCGGCGCGGCGCGCGGTGATGGCATCGAGCTGCTGCAGCTGTGCCAGGCCGATGGCGGCGTTGACGTCGGTCAGGTTGAACTTGCCGCCCGGTTCCTCGACGTCCATGCCGTCCATGCCGGTACGGATCACGCCCTGCAGCCGCAGTCGCTCCGCGCGGCGGGCTTCTTCGGGCGTGTTCATTACCAGGCAGCCGCCTTCGATCGTGGTGATGTTCTTGTTGGCCTGAAAGCTGAAGCTGACCAGGTCTCCGAGCGCGCCGATGCGCTGGCCGCGCCAGCGTGAGTCGATAGCCTGCGCGGCATCTTCGATCACGCGAAGGTTATGGCGCTTTGCGATGGCGTAGAGGCGGTCCATGTCGACGGGCAGCCCCGACAGGTACACGGGAATGATGGCGCGCGTGCGCGGCGTGATGGCTGCCTCGACCGCATCCAGGTCGATATTGCGTGTGACCGGATCGATGTCGACGAACACCGGCTTCGCGCCGACCGTCAGCACCACGTTGGCCGTGGCCACCCAGGTGATGGGCGTGGTGATGACTTCGTCGCCGGGGCCGATATCGGCAATGCGCAGCGCGATTTCCATCGTGGCCGAGCCATTGGAAAACGTGCGCACCGGGCGGCCGCCGAACAGTTCGGACAACGCAGCCTCGAAGGCCTGCACCTTGGGGCCGGAAGTGATCCATCCCGATGCCAGCACCTTGCCCACTTCGGCAATGGTGGCCTCGTCGATCTGGGGGCGGACGAACGGCAGGAAATCCTGCGGAGCGGAAGCAGTCATGAGCGTCAGGAACGGGCAATCAGGAAAACGCCGGCGAGTATCAGCACGATGCCGGCCATACGCAAGGGGCCGATCATTTCGCCAAACAGCCACCAGGCGGCCAGGGCATTGACCACATAGCCCAGAGACAGCATCGGATAGGCAATCGAGACATCCACGCGCGAGAGGCCGACGATCCATACGCCGACGCTGATCACGTAGCACGTCAGTCCGGCAATGACCGGCCACTGCGTCAGCACGCGAAATGCGGTGGTCAGGATTGTCGCCCGTTCGATCGTGATGGCGCCCACGGCGTTGGTGCCGGCCTTGAGCAGCAGCTGCGCACAGGCGTTGAGCAGCACGCCAGTAAAGATGAAAGCGAAAGTCGACAGGTTCATGGGGTGTTTCTGGGTTCCTTGGCCTCGGCCGGCACCGGGAAGTTGCTGGCGACGACGCGCCGCACATCCCGTGCCACCACGTTCAGCGGCACATGCTGCGCAACCAGGCTGTCATAGGTTTCCGGCGACATGATAGCGAGTGCGGGCTGGCCATCCTTCCATTTGGCGATGAATGCGTCCGTCGTCGGCACCCACTTGCCCGGCTCCTGCTGCGTGCCGAATTCCAGCTCGTCGGCAAATTCGACCATAGTCAACGTGCGGCCCAGGTAGAACGGCAGGGTGTGATCGAGCATGCGCACGCCATAGATCGGCATGTCGTCCTTGAGCACGGCCTTGATCGCCGGCAGCATGTCGACGCCCGATGCCCGGCGGCCCATCACCTCGTGTCCCATCAGGCCGATCGTGCAAGTCAGGAACATCGACAGCGCAAAGGCGGCAATGCTCGGAAACAGGCCGCGCGTGCGCAGCAACCGGCGCGCCAGCAGCATGCCGCCCAGCAGTACGGCAAACGCCACCCCAATATAGACGGCGAAAGCGCGGAACACTGCATTCGGATTGGTCGGGCGGTCCAGCGTGGCCACCACGGGCGCGGCGATCAGTCCCACTACCGCCAGCACCAGCAAGGCGTTGATCTGGCGATTCCACGAGCGCTCGTTGATCTGGTCCAGTGCCACAGCCACCAGGATGGCCAGGGCCGGGAAAACCGGCACGATATAGCCGGGCAGCTTCGACCCCGACATGCTGAAGAAGACGAAGATGGCGGCGAACCAGACCAGGCTCAGCAGGGCAGGCTGGAACGGCTTGCCGCCCATGCCACGCACCGCGCCGGCGCGTTCGCGCACCACTTCCCACATACGCGGCACCAGGCCCAGCCACGGCAGCATGCCAGCCACCAGCAGCGGCACGAAATACCAGACCGATCCCTTGCGCGCGTGCACGGTGGACGTATAGCGGTCCCAGTGCTCGTGAATAAAGAAGAAATGCGGAAATTCGGGATTCCGGCTCGAAATCAGCCAGAACCAAGGCACGGTGACCACGAGCAGGGTCACGATGCCCGTAAGCAGGTGCAGCCGGCGCCAAAGGCCGAAGTCGCGCGTCAGCAGCGTATAGACCACGAGCACCAGGCCGGGCAGCGCAATGCCGACCAGCCCCTTGGTCAGGATGGCCACGCCCATCGCGGCCCAGCAGGCCAGCATCCAGCCAAAGCGTGCCCGGGGCGTCGCTTCCGGGTGCTGGGCCAGCAGCATGCAGGCGAGCACGCAGGCCAGCGCGCCCGACAGCGTCATATCCAGTGAATTGAAATGGCCGGCCACGCTCCACATCGGCATGGCAAGCAACGCCAGCCCGGCCAGCAGGCCGGTGCGGCAGCCAAACCAGCGTGCGGCCGCCAGCATCGTCGCGCCAAGCCCGGCAATGCCGGCCAGCGCCACGCACAACCGCGCCTGCCAGTCGCCAACGCCAAACAATTCGTAGGCGAACGTGGTGATCCACAGGTGGAAGGGCGGTTTTTCGAAATACTTCAGGGCGTTGTAGCGGATGGTCACCCAGTCGCCCGTCACGAACATCTCACGCGAGATTTCGGCGTAGCGGCCTTCGTCCGGACGCAGCAGGTGGCGGGCGTCGAGTGTGCCAAACCAGACCAGCAGGACGCCGATGACAACGAGCACAACCATGCCGACAGGCAGCCCGGCTTGGCGCGTGGGCGAAGAACTACGCATATTTCTCCTGAAATGGCCGGGATCCCGGAGGCTGTTCGTATAGCCGCCCTGTGGCGGACACCCCACAACGCGGCACTGCGCGAATTGGTGGACACGGGGTCCGTCGCGGGCGCGCTGCCCGCGCTGGCAGCCGGATTGCGACCCAGAAAGACCAGTTTCTGGGCGTCGGCGATTGCCACGGGCGCGCAATGGTAGCACGGGCGCATTGTTCGCCCCGCCGTTTGAGCCCCCCGCGAGGCATCCGCCGCGCCCCCGGAAGGTGTCCGGTGTGGTCTGGCCGGGTCCGTGCCCGGTGTGACTGGCCCATTTCCGTCGCGCGCATTTCGAGCAATACTTGCGCCATTCCGGCACATCGCCCGCAGACTGATGCGGCGCCCGCCGGCCATTGAATTGGACGATCGCCATGAAACGGGCGTTGCTGCTGTTGTTGACTTCGGGTGTGATGGGCACTGCATTTTCTCAGGCGTCGGCGCCCGATGCGGTGCCCGTGCCCGTGTCCGGCATGTCGCCACCCATGCCCGGCGCGGCGGCACTCTGCGACGCGCCGTGGTTCCGCTCAGGCTCGCGCGTCCAGATGGAAGGCGATGGCTCGATGCCGATGTCGATCACGATGACGCTGCGCGAAGTCATGCGCACCGCACGTGGGTGCAGCGCCCAGCTCGAAGTCCGCTCGAAGTCCGCGTTCGCCGCGCTGATGGGCCCGCCGGTGGTGATGGACCAGGTGCACGAAATCAACATCGACCGCAACGCCGCCACGTCGCGCACGCGCATCGACAGCCGTAACGCCGTGATCAATGCACGGGCACGCTACGCGCGGATGTTCGGCGAGGCGTCGTTCAATGGCAGCGGGGTGTTCAACTATGCGGGCCTCGACATCAGGGAGGGCGCCACGCTCGAAGGTGAAACCTTCCAGTCCAGCGTATCGCTCAAGATCTATCCGCTGGGCAAGGACGAAGTGGTGGGGAGCATGCAGGCGCTGCATGCATCGATCATCGTCGGGTCGCGCCACGTCGGCCGCAAGCAAATGATCAACACGGTGATGGGCCGCAAGGAATGCATGCCGATCACCTATGAAAAGCGCACCTCGCTTGGCCCGCTCATGGTGGGCGACGAACTGCTGAAGCTGGAGCCCAGCGTGCTGCACGTGACCGACTGGTATTGCCCGATGGAGGCATTCGTTCTGCGCACGGAAATCCGGCAGAACAACGAGGTGCAGCGCGTGGATGTGACCGCGCTGGAGATGGATGTGAAGGAGGAGGACGACAGGTAGACGACCTGCCACGCCGTCCGTGCATGAAAAAAAGGAGCCCGGGAGGGCTCCTTTCTTCTTTGAGCAACCGGCAGCGCCGCCGCTCAATTTCCCTGCGTCGGCTTCTTCGTCGCGGCCTTCTTGGTCTTCGGCTTCTTCGGCGCGGTCGACTGGTCGGTCAGGTCGGCACGGGTGCTCTTGTTCGCGCCCTGCGAGTACGGGTCGAACTTGTCGCCGGACTTGGCGCCCTGGCTGTACGTGTCGAATTTCTCGCCAGCCTTGGCACCTTGCGAGTACGGGTCGAAGGACTTCTTGTCCTGCGCAATGGCAGCCACGGAAGCCGTGGCGAGACCCAGTGCGATGGCGGTGGCGATCAATTTATTCATGGAATTCTCCTCTGAGTTGCCGCCGGGTTGGTTTGCACGATGGCGGTTCGCGTTGTTGCCGGTTCTACCGCAAGGTAGAACCAGGCTCAGGCCAGTGTGGACAAGGCCTGATGGGGCGTCAACTCAGGGCTTTTCCGAGGGTGCGCCTCGAAAAATGCTTACTCCGTCACAGCGTCCGAAGGATGCTTCCATGCATTCACGACTTCGGCCGACGGGGCCAGTGCCAGGTTGGTGCCGCGGTTGCCGATCGGCTGCTGGAACCAGCGCTTCTGGAGCGCGGCGGCGTCCGGGCTGGCGAAGGTCTTGGCCAGCGTCTGATCGACCAACTGCTTCCATTCCGGATCGGCCTTGGACATCATCAGCGCGTTCTGCTCCACCGACAGGGCGGGGCCGACGATCACATACTGCGACGGGTCCTTCGACTTGGCGCGCAAGCCGGCCAGCAGCACGTCGTCCATGACGAAGGCCTGGGCGCGGCCCGTTTCCAGCAGCAGGAACGACTCACCGTGATCCTTGGCATAGACGTCGTGGAAGCCATACTCACCCTTCAGGCGTCGCACATGGCGGTCGCCCGTGGAGCCGGCGCTGGTGACCACGGTCTTGCCGCGCAGATCATTGAAGGACTTGATTCCCGAATCGGCACGCACCAGCATCCGCACCGTGGAAACGTAATGCGACACGCTGAATGCCACCTGCTTCTGGCGCTCCAGCGTATTGGTATTGGGGGCGCAATCGAGGTCCGCCAGGCCGTTGACGATGGCCGGCACGCGGTTCTGCGGCGTCAGCGGCAACCAGCGCACCTTCAGGTCCTTCAGTCCCAGCTTCTGCTTCGCGGCTTCGGCCACGCGCAGGCACAGGTCCACTGCGTATCCGGCGGGCTGGCCACGGTCATCGGCAAACGAGAACGGCAACGCGGACTCACGATAGCCGAGTGTGATCGTGCCGCTGTCACGAATCTTGTCCAGCACAGGGCTTTGGGCGTACGCGGCGGGCAGAACGGCAGCGGCCAGGGCAAGGCCGGCCAGCAGGCGTCGAAGGGAAGGCAGGGCTACGGACAGCGACATATTCGGGATCAGGCACGGAAAGACGGAAGGGTATACCCGGTCCCGGCCAGGGCGAAGAATTAGTTTCTTATTAGCTAATGCTCGTAAGTGGTGCGAAAGAGCGTGCGGCAGATGCCGTGTGGCGCACTTCGTACACTGGCTTACATCCGTTACGGTGAGGATTACCTGTCCAAGGGATACCCCTGCACCGATCCGGTACAATGCCGCCCACTTTGTATCTTTCGCATAACAAATAACGACATGAGCCCCCGTCCTTCCCGGCTCGCCTGCGTGGACGCGCTGAAGGCGGTCAGCTCTCAGCTGATCGTGTTGCACCACCTGGCGTTCTACGGGCCGATGTCCGATGTCGCCCAGTCGCTCGCGCCCGGCCTGATTGGCTGGCTGGCCGACTACGCCCGCATCGCCGTGCAGGTGTTCCTGGTCATCAGTGGCTTTCTGGCGGCCCGCAGCCTGGCGCCGGGTGGATACCTGACCGCCGCCAGCCCGCTGACTACCATATGGCGGCGATACCAGAAGCTGGTGGTGCCGTTTTCCGCTGCCATTCTCGTGGCGATCGTCGGGGCAGCCATCGCGCGTACCTGGATGCAGCACGACTCGATTCCGGCGGCACCGCACCTGGCTCAATTCGTCGCGCACGTGCTGCTGCTGCACAACATCCTCGATGTGGACGCGCTGTCGGCCGGCGTCTGGTATATCGCGATCGACCTGCAACTGTTCGCGCTGCTGGTGATGGCGCTCTGGTTGGCGCGCGCAGTGGCCCGCGAAGCGCTGCCGCTGGGGGTGCCCGTCGTGGCCGCGCTGGCCGTGGCTTCGCTGTTCTGGTTCAACCGGGATGCAAGCTGGGACATCTGGGCCATCTATTTCTTTGGCGCGTACGGGATGGGGGCGCTGGCGTTCTGGGCGTCGAATCCCGGCCGCTCGCCGTGGCCGCTGATGGCGCTGGCCGCGATTGGCATCGCCGCGCTGGCGGTGGACTTCCGGCTGCGCATTGCGGTGGCGCTGGCCACGGCGGTGCTGCTGGCCGTCTCGCGTCGTGGCGGCTGGCTGGAACACTGGCCGGGCGGGCGCCTGACGGCGTACTTCGGCCGGATTTCGTATTCGGTGTTCCTGGTCCACTTTCCGGTCTGCCTGGTGGTCAACGCGCTGGTCAGCCACCTGGCGCCGGGCAAGCCCGTGCTCAATGCGCTGGGCATGGTCGCCGCCTGGGTTCTCAGCAACGCCGCCGGTGCCTTGTTCCACCGCTATGTCGAGGCCGGGAACCCGGTTCGCGCAATGGTGGACTGGCTGACCACCGATCTGCCGGCCCGTACCCGCGGGCGCATGGGGCAGCAGGCGGAAAGCTGACCCGTCCCCACATCAAGCATGCAAACGGCACGTCCCTCTGGAGACGTGCCGTTTTTGTTTGGGCGATGGAAGATGGAATCAGGCCGTATCGAAATGGCAACGACTTAAATTCCACCCGCGGCCGAATGCTGGTGCGTATGCACCGCGATGTACCGGCGCCGGCATTGGAATATCGTCTGCCAGCACCCGGACAGTGCGTACGGGATGCCACTAACGGTAACAACCCCACTTGGGCGTTGGCATGAACGTTGCCTAGTATGAACATATAAACCTGACCATCTGGTCAGGATTCGTGTTCCGGTTTATCACCGGGGAGGCGAAACATGTCCGACCATATCGTCCTGACCTCGCATGCGCGGCGTGACAAGCCGGCCGAGCCGATTCACTGGGGCGCGCCCACCGCGGCGGAGCGCGGCCCGGTCATCGCCAGCCTGACCGATCCGGCGCAGCGCAACGTGATCGGCACGCACTCCGGCGCGTACGCCATCTACCGTGCGCTAGCCGTGGCGTCGGGCAGTCTTCAGCGCGCCCATCGGCCAGATCTGACCGATACCGCGCCAGCCGAGCCGATCGGCCCGCATTCGCAATGGGGCGACCCGGACAAGATCGTGTCGCTCGACCCGTGGGGCCATCTGGTGTCGTCGGTCTTTGCGGACCGCATCAAGGCCGGATTCGATATCCGTCCGACGATTGCGATCACGCGCGCGCACATCAACATGCCCGAGCTTGGCGCGGCCATCGCGTCGGGCCGGCTGAAGCCCGATGGCGACATTCTGTACGCCAATGGCGATGTGCGGGTTTCCAAGGCTGCCATCGATCCAGTCTGGTATCTGCCCGGTATCGCACGGCGCTTCAATATCAAGGAGAGCATCCTGCGCCGCAGCCTGTTCGAGCAGACCGGCGGCATGTTTCCGGAACTGGTCACGCGCCCGGATCTCAAGGTCTTCCTGCCGCCCATCGGTGGCATGACGCTCTACTTCTTTGGCGATATCACCCAGCTCGGCAAGCCCGAGACCAAGGTGGCGTGCCGTGTGCACGACGAATGCAATGGCTCCGACGTTTTCGGCTCCGACATCTGCACCTGCCGGCCCTATCTGGCGCATGGCATCGAGGTATGTATCGAGATGGCGCAGCAGGGCGGCGTTGGCCTGGTGGTCTATAACCGGAAGGAAGGCCGTGCGTTGGGCGAGGTCACCAAGTTCCTGGTCTATAACGCACGCAAGCGCCAGGTTGGAGGCGACCGCGCGGAGACATATTTCGCCCGTACGGAGTGCGTGGCTGGCGTGCAGGACATGCGATTCCAGGAACTGATGCCTGATGTCTTTCACTGGCTCGGGATCCGGCGCATCGATCGCTGGGCCTCGATGAGCAACATGAAACATGGCGCGCTCACGGCGCAGGGGATCGAGGTGGTCGAGCAGGTGGCCATTCCCGATGAACTGATCCCGGCCGATGCGCGCGTGGAAATCGATGCGAAGGTGGCGGCGGGTTACTTCACCAGCTACACGCCGCCGGATGCCAACGAACTCGCCCTGGCAAAGGGCAGGGGGTTGAACGAATGAACGAACATCCCGCAGGAGGTTCGATCGGAAACGAACCTGGCACGGGCAGCGGCTGGCACAGCCCGGTGCCGGTCGATCATCCCGCTTCCGCGTTGCTGAGCGGCGAAGCAGTGCGCACGCGTTGCGCAGTCGTGACCGAATTCGTCGCATCCGGCGAGTCCGAGCTTTTCACCTGGCATCCCGACCGGATCCATGCCATCGCGGACTACGTGGCCGCCACGATCCGGCGCCGCTATCCGGATCTGCGCGTGCCGTACCACAGCCGCTGGCGCCATTTCGAAAGCGGCGGACCCGGACAGGAATCGATCAACCGCTGGCAGATCCTGTGCGAGCGCGCAGGCATGTCGGGCGCCGACCATTGCGCGGAGCGCGCGCGCATCGGCATCGACCTGGTCATTCCGAGCGTGCTGCTCGATGCCGGGGCGGGACCCGACTGGCGCTATCGCGACCCGGCCAGCGACATGATGCTGACGCGCTCCGAGGGGCTGGGCGTGGCGAGCTTCGATCTGTTCGCGCGCGGCGGCTTTTCGGCCGAGTCCGGCGATCCGCTGCGTGCCGATGCCGAACGACTGGCGCGTATCGATGCATCGACCATTGCCACGGCGTTCCAGGTGGCCCAGCACAATCCGCTGGTGGGCCTGGAAGGGCGCGCCGGACTGCTGCGGCGCCTGGGCGAAGTCATGCAGGCCACGCCCGCGGTGTTTGGTACGCCGGCACGGCTTGGCAACCTGTTCGACTACCTGGCCGCGCATGCCACGGATAACCGGATCGAGGCAGCGTTCGTGCTGCGCACGCTGCTGGTGGCCCTTGGCCCCGTTTGGCCGGGCCGCGTGCAGATGGCGGGCGTGTCACTGGGCGATTGCTGGCGCCATCCGGCCGCGCCCGACGGCCTGGTGCCGTTCCACAAGCTCACGCAGTGGCTGACCTATTCGCTGCTGGAGCCGCTGGAAGACGGCGGGCTGGTGGTGGTGGGGCTCGATGCGTTGACGGGCCTGCCCGAGTACCGCAATGGCGGCCTGCTCTATGACTTCGAGCTGACCGTGCCGCGCGACCGCGAGTTTGCCAGCCGCGCCCATACGGTGGATGAACCTGAGATCGTCGAATGGCGCGCGCTGACCGTCACGGGGCTGGATCTCGTTGCCGACGCCGTGCGGCAGGCATTGGGTCTGAAGGCGGAGGATTTCCCGCTGGCGCGCGTGCTGGAAGGCGGCACCTGGGCAGCGGGCCGGCGCATAGCGGCGCAGCGCAGGCCGCCGGGCGGTCCGCCGCCGTTCGAGATCCAGAGCGACGGCACGGTGTTCTAGCGGCAGTACCACAAGGCTTGGCAGTACCCGATCAGCAGGCAGCCGGACCGTGGCGGGCCATGTGGCCCGCTGCGCCCGAATCAGGCGAGTGCCCGGATAACCAAGGAGCGCACCATGAACGACATGACCGACGTACCCACGGCCGTGCAGGCCTTTGCCGAGACGGAAGGTGCGGCGGTGCCCGCGGTGATGGTGGTCAATCATCCGCTGGTGCAGCACAAGGTGACGCTGGTGCGCAGCGAGGAAACCACCACCGACAACTTCCGCCGTCTGGTGCGCGAGATCAGCCAGTTGCTGACGTACGAGGCCACGCGAGACCTGGCGATGGAAACCATCGCCATCAAGACGCCGATCGCGCCCATGCAGTCGCCGGTACTGTCCGGCAAGAAGCTCTGCCTGGTGTCGATCCTGCGGGCGGGCAACGGCTTTCTCGACGGCATGCTCGATCTGCTGCCGGCCGCGCGCGTCGGACATATCGGCCTGTACCGGGACCCCGAGACGCTGGAGCCGATCGAGTACTACTTCAAGATGCCGGAGGATATTCACGAGCGTTTTGTCATCGTGGTGGACCCGATGCTGGCCACCGGGAACTCGGCTATCGCGGCGATCAACCGCCTCAAGGAGGCGGGCGTGACCACGATGAAATACGTCTGCCTGATTGCATCGCGCCCCGGATTGCGCGCGCTGCAGGCCGCGCATCCTGACGTGGGCATCGTCACCGCCGCGATCGACGAGCAGTTGAACGATCATGGCTACATCGTTCCCGGCCTTGGCGACGCCGGAGACCGCCTGTACGGCACCAAATGATGGACGCCCTGGCCCAGGCACACGCCGTACATGGCATCGGTCCGCAGGTTGGCGGACGCATCCGCCAGGAGAACGAAGCCCTGATCCTGCACGCGGCCGAGTATGTATTCGCGCGGGCGGGATTTGCCGGGGCGACGATGGCGGACATTGCCACGCGGGCCGGCGTGCCGAAGTCGAACCTGCACTACTACTTTCGGACCAAGCAGGCGCTGTATCGCGCGGTGCTGGCGCACACGCTGAAGCTGTGGCTATCCGAGACCGACATCATTAGCGCCGAGCATCCGCCACGGGCGGCATTGGAGCAGTACATCCGCGCCAAGATGCGGCTGTCGGCAAGCCATCCCGATGCGTCGCGCGTCTTTGCCAACGAACTGCTGCACGGCGCGCCCGAAATCGGCGGCGTACTGCGCCAGGCGCTGCGCGAACTGGTGGCGCGCAAGGCCGTGGTGATCCGCGCGTGGATCGACGGCGGCCTGATGGCCCCGGTCGATCCGTATCACCTGTTCTTCACGATCTGGGCAGCCACGCAGACCTATGCCGATTTTGAAGCGCAGGTCTGCGCGGTGCTGGATGTCAGCGCCCTCGATGCCCAGGACTTTGAACGCGCCACCGAGCACCTGGTGACGCTGCTGCTGCGCGGCTGCGGCCTGCACGCGCCAGAAACGGACACCGCCTGAGCCGGCGGCCATTTCAACCTTCCACGTCAACCAGCGCGCAAGAGCGCGCACAACAACGCAAAAAAGGGGAGTGAAGTCATGCACATGGGAAGCGATCGTCGTACCTGGCTGAGAGCCGCGGCAGCGGCAGTGGCGCTGGCCGCCATCGGTATGTCGCCCGGCGCGCAGGCACAGGCGAAGATCAAGGTGGCCGCGGTCTATACGGTGCCCGTGGAGCAGCAATGGGTATCGCGTATCCACAAGGCGCTCAACGAGGCCAAGGGGCGCGGCGAGATCGATTACGTGTTCTCTGAAAGCGTGTCGAATGCCGACTACGAGCGCGTGATGCGCCAGTACGCCGAACAGGGTGCCGGGCTGATCGTCGGAGAGTCGTTCGCAGTGGAAGGCGCCGCTCGCAAGGTGGCGAAGGATTATCCGAAGACCGCCTTCCTGATGGGGTCCTCCGGCAAGCCTCAGGCGCCCAACTTCTCGGTGTTCGACAACTACATCCAGGAGCCGTCGTACCTGACGGGCATGATCGCGGGCAGCATGACCAAGACCAACCATATCGGCATGGTCGGCGGTTACGCGATTCCCGAAGTCAACCGGCTCATGCACGCTTTCATGGAAGGCGCGCGCGAGGTGAATCCGAAGGTGAAGTTCACGGTCAGCTTCATCGGATCGTGGTTCGATCCACCCAAGGCTAAGGAAGCGGCGTTCGCGATGATCGACAAGGGTGCCGACGTGCTCTACGCCGAGCGTTTCGGCGTGTCGGACGCCGCCAAGGAACGCGGCAAGCTGGCCATCGGCAACGTGATCAATACCCAGCCGCAGTACCCGGCCACGGTGGTGGCCTCGGCGCTGTGGAACATGGAGCCGACGATCGGTGCCGCGCTCACCAAGGTCAAGACTGGCCAGTTCAAGAACGAGGACTACGGCCAGTATTCGCTGATGAAGTACAAGGGTGCCGAGCTGGCTCCCCTTGGCACGTTCGAGGGCAAGGTGCCGGCCGATGCGATGAGCAAGGTCAAGGCCAAGGAGAAGGCCATCCTCGATGGCAAGTTCGTGGTCAAGGTCGTGGAGACCGAGCCGAAGTCAACGCCGTAAGCGCGCGGACTGCCGCCCCTCACTGGCCCCGTCCCATGTGGACGGGGCCGCGTCCTTTTCTTCATCCTGACATCGATGCCTCTGGAATCGCCGGTACTCCGGCTCTCGCATATCACCAAACGCTTTGGTTCGCTGCTGGCCAACGACGACATATCGCTTGACCTGCACCGTGGAGAAGTACTCGCTCTGCTCGGCGAAAACGGCGCCGGCAAAAGCACGCTGGTCAATATCCTGTTCGGCCATTACGTGGCCGACGCGGGCGGCGTGGAGGTGGATGGCGTGGCGCTGCCGCCGGGCAACCCGCGCGCCGCGCTGACTGCCGGAATCGGCATGGTGCACCAGCATTTCACGCTGGCCGACAATCTTTCGGTGCTGGACAACATCCTGATCGGTACCGAGCCGCTCTGGCGCTGGCGCCAGCAACGCAGCGCCGCGCGTGCGCGCATCCAGGACCTGGCCACGCGCTTTGGCCTGGCGGTGCAGCCTCAGGCGCGCGTGGGGTCGCTATCTGTGGGCGAGCGTCAGCGCGTGGAAATCATCAAGGCGCTGTATCGCGGCGCGCGGGTGCTGATTCTGGACGAGCCAACCGCCGTGCTGACGCCGCAGGAAGTGGACCGCCTGTTCGCCACGCTCGGTCAGATGATTGCCGAAGGGCTGTCGGTCATCTTTATCAGCCACAAGCTCGACGAGGTGCTTCGGGTGTCCCACCGCGTGGCAGTGCTGCGCGGCGGCCGACTGGTGGCCGAGCGTGACGCTGGCTCGACGGGCAAGGCGGAACTGGCCGAGCTGATGGTGGGACGTCGCGTGGAAATGCCCACGCGGGCCGCCGCGACGTCTTCGGGCGACGTCGTCGCATCGCTGGACCGGGTCACCGTGCCACCAGTGGCGGGCCGGCAGGGACTCAAGGAAATATCGCTCGACCTGCATGCCGGGGAAATCCTCGGCATTGCCGGCGTATCGGGCAATGGGCAGGTGGCGCTGGCGGAGTTGATGAGCGGCACGGTGGCCGCGTCGGCGGGCGGCGTGACGCTGCGTGGCCAGGCATTGCCGGCGGTGCCACGGCGCTGGATCGGCGCCGGGGTGGCGCGTATTCCCGAAGACCGCCATGCGGAAGGCGCGGTCGGCGATCTCGCGGTCTGGGAGAACGCTATCGTCGAGCAGCTTGGAAACCGGAGCTTTGTGCGCGGCGGTGTGATTCGCGGCAACGCATCGCGCCGCTTCGCCCACGAACTGGTGCGTCGTTTCGACGTGCGCGGCGGCGGTATCGATGTGCCGACGCGCACCCTGTCGGGCGGCAATATGCAGAAGCTGATTCTGGGCCGCGCGTTTTCCGTGCGCGGCACGCGGGCGCCGGCGCTGGTCGTGGCCAGCCAGCCCACCTGGGGCCTCGACATTGGCGCGGTTGCGTATGTGCGCGGGCAGTTGCTCGATGCCGCCGCACAAGGCGCGGCCGTGCTGCTGATCTCCGAGGACCTGGACGAACTGATGGCGCTATCGGACCGCATCGCCGTGATTCACGCCGGACGGCTGAGCACGGCGCGCGCCACGTCCGCTTGGACGCTTGGCACGCTTGGCCTGGCGATGGCCGGCGTCGATGCCGCGCACGCGGACCGGGAGGTGGCCCATGCGGCTTGAAGCCCGTACCTCGGTGTCGCGTACCGCACTGGTGATGGCACCGGTCGGCGCCATCGCCGTCACGTTGCTGATCTGCGCGCTGCTGGTGGCGATGGCCGGTGCTCCCGTCGGCAAAGCCTATCTGCTGTTGCTGGAAGGCGGATTCGGTTCGCGCTTTGCGTGGTCCGAGACGCTGACGCGCGCCACGCCGCTGATCCTGACCGGTCTGGCTGTTGCCGTGGCATTTCGCACGCGGCTGTTCAATATCGGTGCCGAGGGTCAGCTCTATCTCGGCGCGCTCGCGGCGGTGGCCGTGGGCGGGCAGGTCGATGGAGCGGCGGCGCCCTGGGCCGCATCGCTGCCGGGCGGCGTGCTGTTCGGCCTGATGGTGGCGGCCGGTATGCTGGCTGGCGCGCTGTTGCTGCTGCTGCCCGCCGTGCTGAAGATCCGGCTCGGCGTGGACGAGGTAGTCACCACGTTGCTGCTCAACTTCATCGTGCTGCTGGCGGTATCGACGATGCTCGATGGCCCGATGAAAGATCCCCTGGCGATGGGTTGGCCGCAGTCGGTGGCGTTGGTGTCGGAACTGGAGCTGACCCGGCTGCTGGAACGATCGCGCGTGCACAGCGGCCTGCTGGCGGCCGTGACGCTGGCCGTGCTGGTGTGGGCGATCAACCGGTTCACCGTGTTCGGGCTGCAGATGCGAGCGGTGGGTGCCAATGCGCGTGCGGCCGCGTTTGCCGGTATGCCCGTTGCGCGCGTCACGCTGCTGGCCGCGGCCATGTCCGGCGCGCTGGCGGGGCTGGCCGGCGTCGTGGAGGTGGCCGGCCGCACCGGCTATCTGACGCTCGATATGTCGCCGGGCTATGGCTATACGGGCGTGGTGATCGCCATGCTGGCCGGCCTGCATCCGATTGGTGTGGTCGCATCGGCGATATTCGTGGCGGGCATCCTGGTGGGCGCCGACGGCATGAGCCGCGCGGTGGGCGTGCCAAACGCGATTGCCGACGTGATCGTCGCCGTCGCGCTACTGGCGATGCTGGTGGCGACGATGCTGGCGCGCTACCGTGTACGCTTCGATCGGATCGGAAAGGTGGCCTGATGGAACTGATCGATATTCTCTCGGGCGCGCCGTTCTGGATTGCCGTGCTGCGTGTGGGTACGCCGCTGATCTTCGGCACGCTGGGCGTGCTGCTCTGCGAGCGCGCCGGGGTGCTGAACCTCGGCATCGAGGGCATCATGGTGGCCGGCGCGTTTTCGGGCTGGCTGGCGGTCTACCTCGGCGCGCCGCTGTGGGGCGGCGTGGCGGTGGCCGCCGTGGTGGGGTTGCTGTTCGGCCTGCTGCATGGCTGGCTGACGGTGTCTATGGCGCTGTCGCAGCACGTGGCGGGGCTGGGCGTGACGATGCTGGCCACGAGCGTGTCCTACTACGCCTACCGTCTGGGCTTTGCACAGGTATCGACACCGCCGACGATCACGCCGTTCGCGCCGATGGCATGGTGGGCCGGGGTGCCGTTGATCGGCACGGTCATGGCGGCCGAAACGGCGCTGACGCTGCTTGCGCTGCTGACGGCGCCGCTGCTGGCCTGGCTGCTGTACCGCACGCCGCTGGGGCTGGCGCTGCGCATGGTGGGCGAAAACCCGGCGGCGGCCGAAGGGCAGGGCATTCGCGTGGGCGTGGTCCGCATTGGCGCGATCATGGCCGGTTCCGCGCTGATGGCCATCGGCGGTGCCTTCCTGACGCTGTCGGCGTTCAATGCCTTCTTCTTCAACATGATCAACGGGCGCGGCTGGATCTGCGTGGCGCTGGCGGTGTTTGCGTCGTGGCGGCCGGGCCGGGCCTTGCTTGGTGCGCTGCTGTTCGCGGCGTTCGACGCACTGCAACTGCGGCTGCAGCAGGGCGGTGCCAGCCTGCCAGGCCTGCCGCCGCTGCCGTATCAGATCTACCTGATGCTGCCGTATATCCTGTCGATCCTTGCGTTGGTGCTGGTAGCCCGGCGTGCCGCCTATCCGCAGGCGCTGATGAAACCGTACCGCAAGGGCGAACGCTGACCATCCTGAACGAATCTTCCATGCTCGATACCATCCTGCGTCACTGCAACCTGCCCGACGGCCGAACCGATGTCGATATTGGCATCGCCGATGGCCGGATCACGACCGTGGAACCGCAACTGGCCGCGACGGCCGGCGAAGAAATCGATGCGGCCGGCCGACTTGTCTCGCCGCCTTTCGTGGACGCGCATTTCCATATGGATTCCACGCTGTCCTATGGACTGCCGCGCGTGAATCAGTCCGGCACGTTGCTGGAGGGCATCACCCTGTGGGGGGAACTCAAGCCGCTGCTGACGCAGGACGCCATTGTCGAGCGCGCGCTGGCCTACTGCGACTGGGCCGTGGCCAAGGGGTTGCTGGCCATCCGTTCGCACGTGGATGTCTGCGATCCACGGCTGCTGGCTACCGAGGCGCTGCTCCATGTGCGCGAACGCGTGAAACCGTATCTTGATCTGCAGCTGGTGGCGTTTCCGCAGGATGGCGTGCTGCGATCAGCGGGCGCGCTCGACAACCTGCGCCGGGCGCTGGACATGGGCGTCGATGTGGTCGGTGGCATTCCTCATTTCGAGCGGACGATGGCCGACGGCGCGGCGTCGGTGAAGCTGCTGTGCGAGGAGGCCGCCAATCGTGGCCTGCGCGTCGACATGCATTGCGATGAGAGCGACGACCCGATGTCGCGCCATATCGAAACGCTCGCCAGCGAATCGGTGCGGCTTGGGCTGCAGGGGCGCGTGACCGGATCGCACCTGACATCGATGCATTCGATGGACAACTACTACGTGTCAAAGCTGCTGCCGCTGATCCGCGAGGCCGGCGTCGCGGCCATCGCCAATCCGCTGATTAACATCACGCTGCAGGGGCGCCACGACACCTATCCGAAACGTCGCGGCATGACACGTGTGCCGGAGATGCTGGCGGCCGGCATCACGGTCGCCTTCGGGCACGATTGCGTGATGGATCCCTGGTACAGCCTGGGTTCGGGCGACATGCTGGAGGTGGCGCACATGGGTCTGCACGTGGCCCAGATGACGGGGCACGATGCCATGCGCGCCTGCTTCAAGGCGGTGACCGAAAGCCCGGCGGCGATCCTGGGGCTTGACGGTTACGGGCTGGCGCCTGGCTGCCGTGCCGATCTGGTTTTGCTCCAGGCGACCAATCCGGTCGAGGCCATCCGGCTGCGCGCCACGCGGCTGCTGGTGATGCGCGCGGGCAAGGTGATATCGCGCACGGCTCCGGCCACAGCAACCCTGTCGCTGCCGGGCCGGCCGGCGCAAGTCGACTTCGGCCTACATCGCGCCTGACCGGTTTTGTTTTTAAGGTTTCTGCGAAAAGGGTGTTGACAGAACCTGGCGTGCTCAGCATAATCACGTTCTTCGCATCGCAGCAGCAATGCAGCGAGACGAAGCCCAGATGGCGGAATTGGTAGACGCACTAGGTTCAGGTCCTAGCGGTGGCAACACTGTGGAGGTTCGAGTCCTCTTCTGGGCACCAATTCGAAAGCCCTGCTCATTGAGCAGGGCTTTTTCATTTCTACGCCCAGAAAGGGCAGTCGGTGGGGACTAGAAAAAGGTTGCGCGTGCAAGCGCAACCCGGGGCCGCGCATCGGCGACCGAGTCCTCTGCTGGCACCAATTCGAAAGCCCTGCTCATCGAGCAGGGCTTTTTTCTGGTTCAACGAGGAATTCCGGGGAAGGCAGCCTTGATCTTCAGGAAGAAGTATTCCTCGTCGCGGTAGCCGTAGGCCCTACGCTTGATGACCTTGATGGTGTTGTTGATGCCCTCTACGACGCTCGTGTTCAGCGGGTGCCGGCATCGGGCGATGATGCCGTGCCAATAGGCTTTCAGGCGCTGGGCGAACAGTTCGAGAGCCGGAATCCGGCTCTGGCTTGCCTGTTCACACCAATGCTCCCACGCCTTTTGCGCCCATCCCGGGCGGCGGTAGAACCACAGCCGCTTGAGCTCGTCTCTCAGGATGTAGACCGTCAGCAACGGCTGATTGGCCTGCAGCACCTCGTTCAGATGCACGGCTTGAGGGTCGCTCAGGTTCTCCTTGTTGCGCAGCAGTAGCCAGCGCGTGGACTTGAGTACCCGTCTGGCCGGACGGTCGTGCCGCAGGCGGTTGGCCTGATCTACACGGACCCGGTCGATCACCTCGCGCCCGTACTTGGCCACGACGTGGAAGAGGTCGAAGACCACCTCAGCCTGCGGGCAATGCTCGCGGATCTCCAGTTCATAGGCGGTCGTCATGTCGATGGCAACGGCCTCGATGCGCTCTGCCGCGCCTGCCGGGAGTTGCGCAAAGAAGGCGCGCGCCGTCTCGCGCGAGCGGCCCTGACCGATCCAGAGCACTTGCCGCCCAATCGGATCGACCACCACCGTCGCATAGCGATGGCCCTTGTGCAGCGCGAATTCGTCCATGGCCAGGTAGCGGATGCTGGACCAGTCCGGCTCGACGACTGCCTCGCGCAGGCGCGCCTTGTCGATCGTCTTGACGGTATGCCAGCCCAGGTCATAGAAAGCCGCCACGGCCTGCACCGTGCAGTGACGCAGCAACTGCCCGCAGGCCTGCGCCAGCCTGGCTGTGACACGCTGGTAGCGCCCAAGCCATTCGAGCCGCTCGAGTCGCGGCCCCCCGCATTGATCGCACCAGACGCGCCTGCGGGGGACATGCAGCACCACCCGGTACTCGAACAGCGGAAGATCGCGCACGCGCCGCACCACCGTTTCATGGACCTGCCGGCACTTCGATCCGCATTCCTCGCAGTACATGACCTTGCTGACTGGCTTCAAGTACAGCGCCAGCGTACGGCTCTCCCCTTCAGGCCATACCACCCGATCCAGCCTGTAGCCATCCCAGCAGCCCAAGGCCTGCAGCGTCTTCCGATCCAGCATCCCGTTCCTCAACAGCCGTCTTAACGGCCATTAGGATACGGAATGTGGCAATTCAGTCCCCGGAATTCTCCGAAGAACC
>NZ_JBYOJV010000039.1:0-22392 GCF_057798835.1 Cupriavidus sp. 291-E7 | reverse complement strand
GCGATATAAAGGCCGAGCCCGAGCCCGTCCGCGTTCTTGTCTTCCTGATCAGGACCTCTGCTCAGCGGGTCAAATATCCGCTCCAGCGTCAGTTGATCAATGCCTGGGCCACTATTCATGACCTCAAGGCGAACGTCCCCGTCATGGCCTGTGACAATAACGCGGACGGGATGCTCCGGCGCGCCGTACCTTAACGCATTGAGCACAAGATTGGAGATCAGTTGCTGCAGGCGCGAGCCATCCCAAAAACCCTGCACATTGCCCTTCACCTCCACATCGATACGTCGGTCCGAATGAACTGCCCGCAACTGGTCCACTGTATCGCCGACCACCTTGGCCAGGTCGACGTCATTGGGAGCGATGTTGATACCCAAGCCGAGTTTCGTTCGGTTGAAATCGCAAAGGTCATCCAGAAGGGAACTCATGCTGGCACCGCTTCGAATCAGCCGGGCCGCAGCCTCCGACACCTTCTCCCCGGCGTTCAGCGCCACCAGGTATGAGGCGGTCGTCTGGATGGTCTGCAGGGGGCTGCGCATATCGTGCCCGAGCATTCCGAGCAACAGATTGCGAGACTGCTCGACCTCCGAATTGAAAGACTCCACCGATTCGGCGACTGCTTGGTCGATAGCTTCGTTGAAGCGCATCATGTCGTCCAGATCCGCAGCAACCAACTCAAAATCGTCTATCCACAAACGTAGCACGCTGGCGCGTAGCGCCCGATACTCGGCAACCAACTGGTTGATATTGAAGCCACCGCGCGCCCGGATGACCGCATGTACTTGTGCTGCAGTCTCCGGCGCACCGGGCACTTGGGGGGCTTGCCCCCATGACTTTTCGTGTTGCGCGTCTCGCGTTTGCGGGGTCGTCAGGTCCTTTGCGATGGATTGCAGGATTTGCGGCGCGTGGTCGCGCAGGGCGAGGGAATCCAGCTTCCGTGCAGCAGGCAACTGGGCGGCCACGAAGGCCTCCCACTCCGCCAAAATGTGCTTCATATCACGCACGATAAAAGCCGCTAGACGCATGTCTGCCCCTTGGGAAACAAATGAGGGAGCAAAAAGGACGCACTTTTGCAGAATTTATATTACGTCAGTTGCAGGTGAAGTGTTGCGATTACGGGGCTTCGCAGCCCTGTTGGGTCATGAGCCTCGCCGCATCCGCAAATTGAGATCACATTCCCAACCGCGCGCCCGATTCGGAAATCGTCCTACATCATATTTTCTCGCCCACGCATAGAACTAAGGTATCGATGCCACTGGAGGTGTGTGGATGACAGCAGTTGTAAAGGTGCTACAGGCAGACGGTCTGTGGAATGTTGAGTCCGAGTACGAGCGCGTTCCATACCCGTCCCGCACCGCGGCCATCGCTGCAGCTGTTCATAGAGCGATGGAATTAGGCGCCCTACTCATGATCTATGAGCTTGAGGGCAAGATGAACGCCCCACTAGATTTTGCGCAAAGCGAAGCGACATGACAGCCATCAATCCTTCTGCCTTTAACGGAGGCTGCCATGTCAGGTGATATTCATGTGCTTCCCCATCACAACGGGTGGGCCATCGCTATAGAAGGCACTGGGTCGCGCACGCCCTATGGAACGCGCGAAGCTGCCATGTCCGTAGCAACGGAAATGGCGAAGATGACACAAGTGGACCTAATCATCTATAGCCAGGATGGCAAAATCAGTGAGCACCGGATGCGCGGATACGCTCACTAGCACAGATGGTTTCCCCCTTTCGCCGCACTGCAAGTCGCCGCGCGGCTATTTTTTTGATGCTACGAAGGAAACGATTTCAGTTGGGAGAACTCTTTCAGGATTTCGTCCTCAGCCTCGACCAGAAATGAGCCATCTGCCAAACGCTGCCATGTCAGCAAAAGGCCGAGCCGTTTCAAGCTCAACAAGACACCTTCTAGTTCGCTCCCGTCGTCGACGCCAGCCGCTGGTTCGAGAACAAGTTTCATGGCCATTCGCTCTACTTCTCGCGCGGTTTGCTCGATCATGCAGATAGTGACGACTACATTCCGCGATCGGTTAAATGTCTTAAGCAGGGATGCCGCACCGAGTATTGGCGTTACATCTAACGTTACGCCACGCCCTTCGGGCGTGGTTTTTCTAGCGCCAAGAAACAATACAGGAACGGCACCCGAGAGCTGGATAAGTGAAGTGCGGGCCACGGAGCGGAACACGCATCCAAAGACAACCAATGGTATGCATAATTGACTCTATTGTCTGCCAGACATCCTATAGTTGGATTGAGTATTTCTTTAGGAGATATCTGACACCCCACATCTCTCCGGTGTTCCTGGTGCGGTATCGGCCAACGGCACTTTGCAGAAGTGATCGATTTCTCGCACCAGTAGCTTTCTGACGAGGAGGACATCATGTTCCAGCACCTTCTTCTAGCAGTGGATGGCTCGCCCTTGGCGGAATCGGCCTTCGACAAGGCAATCAAACTTGCCAGTGAGATGAAGGCCATGGTAACAGCAGTACGTGTGTGCCCAGACTATCACCTGCTTGCATACCATACGGAAATGTTGACCGATACGCGCGAGCAGTACCGGGACGCGGCACAGGAGAACGCCACCAGATACTTGACCGAACTAGCCCGGAAGGCCGATCTTCTCGGCGTGCACTGTCAGCCGTTTTATATTGTGAGCGACCACCCCTACGAAGCCATTATCAAGGCCGCGGAAGACAGGGAGTGCGATCTGATCGTGATGGCATCTCATGGCCGACGTGGTATGCAGGGCGTCCTGCTCGGGAGCGAGACGCAAAAAGTTCTGACACACAGCAAAATCCCTGTCCTTGTGTACCGATAACACCATGCCGTACGGGGAAAATTCCAAGAATGATGCGGTGTTGCATTCGCTAGCGGCGCACCTAGACTGGAAACTCCACGGCGCGGAGGTTTTTTCGCACCGCTACCCATTTGCAGCCAGCCTCCGACAACTGCCATGTTCGTCGTCCTGTTCCGCAACGGTACCCGAGCACTCATGCTCCCAGCCGGCAAAACGCTCCTTGATTGTCCGGCCGAGGCACGCCAATGGATTGGCGTGCCATGCGACGGAGCGACTACTGAACTGACATTGGACATGCCCATGCTCGGCATCGACCCACCGACTGTGCTCGCGCAGCTGTTGCAAAAGGGATTCTGTGCACTCGACGAGTCCGGCCTCGTGCACAGATTTCAGGTTTCTGGCGAAGCCGTGCGCCCCGAATTGCGATGGTGAAGCACCTACAGTCCGATCTAAAACGGCGTCGCTGAGAGGTACCCAATTCCGCCGTTCATCGGCGAGGCGGCTCCCTTGCGTGCCTCGCCGTCTTTTTCCCTACCCGTTGGCATCAAGGAATCGTAGGACCGCTCACAGGCCAGGCCAGCTACTTTGAGCCGGTCGACGTCGTCCGCCAGGATCCCCGACGTTTTTTCAGACCGGCCGAGCACTTCGACGAGCACACCAAGGGGATCTCCACTCCGCTTGTCCGGGCCACCGCTGGCAACGCCGGGATCTTTGGTGAATCAGGCAGCGGCTAGTAGATGGTCGACACGCTGCCGAAACCGGTCAGCAGCATCCCCAGCAGCACGGGCATTAGCTCGTGCCTGTCCGCGTCCTCTTTTCGCAGCATTGGCAATCTCTGTTTGTGCCGCTGTGCGGCGTTGCTCTTCATCGCGGATGCGATCGGGAACCTTCATCTGATCGGCAGCGGCTGTTGAAGAACGTCATTCGTGCGAGCCAGGCGCATCATTCGCGCGAGCGTAGCTTTTCCCATTCAGCATTCATGATGACCACACCATTGGTCAATGGGAAACGATTTCCCTGTGGGGCGGTGCGCTCTTCGAAGCAGCTGACTAAAGTTACCAATCTTGTAGTGACTGCCCAGTGCCAAATCGTTTCGAGCCTGCCAGGATGTTGCAAGCACATTAAAAAGCTCGGGTCCAGCCACTCGCGTTGCCATAATGGCGAACAAACGTCGGCAGGATTCGGGATCAGACAGGGATAGAAATACAGTAAGAAAGGTCGTTCATAGATCCACCCGATGGGCGCCCACATGGCAACCAGGCGTGCTTACGTGTGTTGGTTTTTAGTTTCGAGAGATTGGGGCGCAGTGCGTCTACGACCCAAATTGGCCGGTGGGGTGAGGTCGCCAACGGCCGCCTATTGGCACTCCAATTCGCAAAACCCGGACTTGGCTGACCGACTGGTTCGGAGAAGATTATCTGACCGGAGTGGGTCGGTCAGTGACCATCGCCGCTTTGCGGCAGGCATCCAACAAACCTAAACAGGTTCCGCCATATAGCGCCTGGGTATCAGCCGTCCGTTGCTGAGCATAAAGGGACATGGCCGCCGTCTTTGGCGCGTTGCTGGAGCCAATCAATTCGAAGCTTTCAGCCCGCACTGAATCGTCTTATTAGCATCTCACCGAGCCGCGCACCCTCAGGACCGATGTGCTGCGGAACTTGTGACCGCTAGACTGGCGCAGCCGTTCATTCTGCCTGCACACCGGCCTACTTCACGGAGCATCCTCCGGAGAGTGCTTTCACTGCGCAGCAGTTTCCCAGGCTGGGCAGAAGATGATGTCTGAAGACCGGCGCCCTATCCGCCCTGTTGTATCTTGCGTTTGCCATCAATCGGTCTGTTGCATATTGGCAAAGCAGCCGGTCCCGATCGCGCGCAGCGCATCACCATCGCGTACGACGAAGAGTGCGTCGAGGCGACGGCGATGAGCATAATCTCGCCCCGCCTGCACGCCGAGCACCAGCAAGGCTGTCGCGTAGGCGTCCGCGTCCGCGCATGTCGGTGCAATGACCGTAACCGAAGCAACGGAGCTATGCAGTGGCACGCCGGTTCGAGGATCAATTGTGTGCGAGACACGCGCCCCATCGATGTCAGCCCAGTGGCGATAGTCGCCGGACGTCGCTATGGCGGCGTTGCTCAGTTCGATCACGGCCATTGCGGCGTGCCGCTCGTAATCCGGGGCCTCTAGCGCAATCGCCCACGGCGACCCGTCCGGCTTGCTTCCGCACGCGCGCATCTCGCCGTCGATGCCGACAAGCCATGACCCGATTCCGTACTCGCTCAACACGCGCGCAAGTTCGTCAACGCCGAATCCCTTTGCAATGCCACACAGATCCAGCGCAACGGGTCCCCGCTTGCGCACCCGGCACCGTTGCACGTCCACGTCGATCAGTTCGTTCACAGACGGGCACGGGCTTACCTTGGACGTGTCCACTGCGCTTGGGCGAGGTGCATGCTGTTCGCCCGGCGGCCCAAAACCCCATATACCGACAAGGCCGCCGACGCCGATGTTGAAGGCATTGTGCGTATCGCTGCCGATCTCCAGCGCACGTGCGAGCAAAGCCGCGAGATTCCTGGACACCGGCACCCAGCAGTCCAGCTCGGCACGATTCAGCCGCGACACGCCGGAGCTTTCCTTCCAGTTCGACATCTGCTGGTCAACCGAGCCAACCGCCGCAGCAAGCCGCGCCGCGAGTTCTTTTTCATCCGTCTTCGATGACGCATGGAAGGTCGCCGTGTAGCGGCTTCCCATTGTCGCACCGCTCACGCGCCAAAGCTTGAGTTTCGTGTCTGGCAGCGCCTCAATAGACATCTTCGACATAGCGTCCCTGCGCTCTCAGTTGTGCGACGGACAAGCCGGTATCCGTCAGAATGCGTTCCCACGCCTGTGCGACACCCTCCGCCATCCTTCGGCCACCGCACACCATGATTTGCGCGCCGTGAGCAACCAAAGTGCGCAGACTCTGCGCGTCCGCTACGAGGCGGTCCTGCACATAACTTCGGCTACCGGAGCGTGAGAAGGCAGTCGTGAGTGCCTGCAGCCGCCGGTCGGCTACGAGGTGCTTAAGTTCGGCGTGGTACAAGAAGCCTTCGCCATCGTTGCGGGTACCGAAATACAGGTGCATCGGACGGCGTGCCGCGTTGTGCCGGATAAAGCCGATCAGTGGACCAATCCCGGTGCCCGCCCCGATCAGGACCACGGGAGCACTCCCCGCGCCCGGTCGAAAGCGCGCGTTCGGCCGCATGAACGCCTCAATTGTTTCGCCGGGCTGCAGGCCTGTGAGATAGCCGGAGCAAACGCCGTTCGGATGACGCCGAACACAGATCTCGACCAGGCCGTCCGCCGCCGCGCTCGCGAGCGAATAGTACCGGGGCGAGGTGGCGCCCGGAGGAACGACGCCGAGCAGATCCCCCGTCTCGAACCCAGGCAGCCGCGGCCGTAGCAGGGTAGCCCAGGATCTCGCCCCCTTTGCAGACATGAAGCGTAGCACCGCAGTCATCTCCTCCGGATCCGAACCATAGTCGTCACGTGAGACGAGCTTGAGCGGTATCGTGGGCGGCAGCAATGGCGTGTAGCGGATATCGAGCGATACGCCGAGCCTTTCGGCGAACCTCGTGCACCACTGCCGGAATTCGGGTTCGGACTGCCGGTCAACCATACCCGGATCGGTCAGTGCTTCCAGCCCCTTGGTGGTCAGCGCACCATGAACCGTTCTTGCATAGCCGCAAAAATGAGGAAACTGGCGGTCACCAAAGCCCAGGACCCCGAACACTATCCCGCCAGGGATCGTCAGGTGCTCGAGTTTCTGTAGGAATCGGACAGCGCTCTCCGGTGCATCGCCGTCGCCGTAAGTCGCAGTCAGGACCAGCAGATACCGCAGGCTGCGGTAGCCGGCTGCAAGATCGTTCATCGGCGCAACATGCACGCGAAGCCCAGCCCCGGTCAGCGCTGCATGCAGCGCCGAAGCAAAGCCCCACGTACTATTACCCTCGGTGCCTACCAACAACACGGTATCCGCGTCGCATGCCGGCACGTTGCCGACGAGCTTCGGCATGGCGCGTCTACGACGCAGCCACAGCAACAGGCCGGTTGCGGCCAGCAATGGCACCGACGCCGACGATGCGCCGAGGCTCAAGCCGAGCCACCATAGCCCTTCGCCCGTGTGCAGCATGCGGACAACTCCATGCGCACGTTGCCAGGCGTCGGCCGGCTGAAAGGCGAGCCATCTGCCTGACGATGGATCGACATAACCGGCGCCATCCGTCGTATTTACTTCGATGATGCTGTTCGGGTCGGCCGCGTTGGCAAACGTGAGCTGCCGCAGGCTGGAGACATCTACTGCCAGTGCGGGCATCTGCCGCAGTGGCAACGGTGGCGTGGTGATTGCCGAGACGCTGAGGACGGACTTCTGCGCGCCGCCTTCCGGGATCATGCCGAACGTCGTCAACGACATGACGAGCCCGGTCATCGCCGACAGCGTGAGGCCGGCAAGCGCGGCTCGTGCAGTCTCGTTATGCAGCCGCTGCAATCCGTCGCCTCGAATAGGGGCCAGGATATGCTTCCACCCGCCCATCCGGCGCGCGAGCAATACAAGCCCGGACAACGCCGCGAACAGCATGAAGGCAGCAGTCGCACCGGTTGCGAGCCGGCCAGCGCCATCGAGAAAGAGCTTGCGGTGCAGGTTCTTCAACCAACGCTCGACAGGCGAGGGGCGATAGTCGCCAACAGCCTTGCCGGTGGCGGGATCAATGATCGATGCACGCTGTTCCCCGCCGACCTGGTAGTACGCGATGATCGCCGCTGACGGCCGGCGGATGAGTGTTTCGACGTTGGGCATCGCGGCGCTCACGCGGCTGGCGAGCGTTGCGACGCTCAGCGGAGCCTGGCCCGGACGGACGGCACTTGCGTGCTCAAGCACCGGATTTACCGACAGCGCCGCGCCTGTCAGAGCGACGATCGTCATCAGCAATGCAGCGACGAGACCGGGGATGGAATGGAGCTTGCGTAACATCGGGCACCTCCTCGCCTGCCCCCGGCTACAGTGAATAGCGGAACGACTTCACATAGCCGCTCCCCTTGACCGTCTTGTTCGCGCCCGAGGTAGTCAGCGGCACGACGACTTCGGACGGGTACTCCTTCATGTCCTCGACTGCCGTGTCGATGTGGACCTCGTATCCGGCGTCGATCAGCGTATCGGACAGATCTAGCGTCGCACGCAGCGCCTTGCCGGCGCCGACGCTGGCGCCCGTTATGCCGTCTACTTTTGCGGTGCCGCTCGTGGCGCGATACCAGTCGCGCAGGTGCCGGTAGTACTTGGCTTTGCGCCCTGCGACCCACAGCGTGCCCTGGTACCGTCCGGAGCGATCGGTGACATACATGGCAACGTAAGCGCCATCTCCCCCATAGCTCGACAGTTGCGTTTCGAACGAGACCTGACGCGCTGATGCTAGTGAAGGCGCGGCAAGCGCGCCGGCAAGCACGGCAATCGGGAATGCGTGTTTCATTTGGATTATCCTGATTTGGGCAAAAGGGGGGCATCGCACTCATCGCCTTGGCCTGCCGCTGCTTCAGCAGGGCCAACGCCGACGAGGTACGCGGTGCGTCGGCAACAAGTGATCAGCGGATCTGGACCTAGGGCTTCGCTCCTGGCTTCAGCAAGCCTTCGGGGGCTGCGCCAGCCGATGGCTTGCCAGTATTCGTGTCCGGCAGGCGTCCGCGTGCTCTGCCGTGCTCGTCGTCTTCACGCTTCATGCGGATGACGTCAAGGGTGACGGGATCAAGTTTTGCCTTGAAGCGCCGGCCGTCGGCGTCATGCCCCTTGACCTCGTAGCAACCGTCGTCGATCCTGAGCCTGTCGATCTGCCAGCCCTTTTGCTGCGCCATCGCGCGGACAGCGTCACGCGGCTTCCAGGCGTTCACCGGTGCCTCGCAGTCGTCGCTATCGTGCGCCTGTGCGGGATGGTAGATGCCGACGGCACTGACAAGTACAAACATCGTGAGCACCAGGCTTCTGGCTATTCCCAGCTGTTTCATGACCAACATCTCCCGTTCGCATCCTTGGACTCCACAATGCACCTGAAACCTGAAGCCAAGCTTGCGGACAAGAATAATTTTCTTCATGTTCGCGACAGGTTCGCGTGGCAAATTCACGCGAAACACCTATCAGGAAGAACTTAATGAGAGTCCTTCTCATCGAGGATGAGCCCTGGCTCGGGGAGGCCGTTCGCGACCAGATCGAGAAAGACGGACATCCGACTGACTTCGTGGCCAGCCTCACCGAGGCGCGCCGGCACCTTGCGGCAGCTAACTACGACCTGATCCTGCTCGATCTGCTGCTCCCCGACGGTAGGGGGCTCGACTTCCTGCGAGAGCTTCGCGCGGGTGGCTCGACCGTGCCCGTCATCATCCTGACAGCGCTCGATCAGGTTTCGAACCGCATCGCCGGCCTGAACGCCGGCGCGGATGACTATCTCGTCAAGCCGTTCGACCTGTCCGAGCTTTCCGCACGGGTGAGCGCGGTGTCGCGCCGGTATTCGGGGAATCCGAATCCCCTGGTCAAGCTTGGCGAACTGCGTATTGATACGGCGGGGCGCAGTGTGATGTGCGGTACCGCGCGCATCGACCTGACGGCCAGTGAATGGGCGCTTCTCGAAGCGCTGATCCAGCATCCGGGGATGATCGTATCAAGGAGTCGGCTGGAGGATCGCCTTTATTCCTTCAACGAAGAAATTGGTAGCAACACCATCGAGGTACATATGAGCCGGCTGCGCAAGAAGCTGGGTGTCGATGTCATCGAGACCTTGCGTGGGCTCGGCTATCGGCTGAAGCAGGACTGATCATGCTGCGCAGCCTGCAAGGTCGACTCGCGGCAGCACTGGTTGCAGGGCTTGCTGTGCTGTCGCTCGCGGCCGTGGCCGCTTCATTCCATGTGCTGCGCCACGAAGTCGATAGGATGTCGGACAGTGCGATGCAGGAGACTGCGCAGCGCCTGTTGCCGCTCGCCATCATGGATATCGTCGGGCACGATGCGGATGGCGATGACGATGGCAGCCGCCGTATGGCAGCCGTTCGCCCGCACGACGAATTGCTGACCTACGCGGTTCGCGATGACAGGGGCAGACTGCTGCTGCGATCCCACGACGCCGCCATAGCCATCTTCCCGCCGGACCTGAAATCCGGCTTCGCTTCTACGCCGTCGCACCGGATTTACGCCGAACCGGGCTTACAGGGCACGATCTCTCTGATGATCGCCGAGCCGCTCGCCACGCGCCAGCATGCGGTGATGGAAGCCGCGCTCGCGGTCGCCAAGGTCCTTATCCTGTTTCTACCGGTGGGTCTGTGTGGAATCTGGCTGATTGTCCGGACCGGGCTGCGGCCAATTCAGCGCTTCTGTGGCAGCATTGCCGCGCGAGGTCAGAACGACCTGACGCCGCTCGCAAAGAAGGAACTGTCGACGGAGGTAGCTCCGATCGCCGACGCGGTCAATGACTTGATGGCTCGCCTGGACCGCGCACTTGCCGCGGAGCGCAACTTCACCGCCAGTAGCGCGCACGAGTTGCGCACGCCGATTGCCGCGGCCCTCGCACAGACGCAACGTCTCATGGACGAAATGCCTTCCGTCGCAATGCGGGAGCGCGTGCTGAACGTCGAACGGTCCTTGCACACCTTGTCGCGGGTCAGCGAAAGGTTGATGCAACTCGCGAAGGCGGAAAATGGACGCGTGCTCGGCGATGCGCCGCAGGATCTTCGACCGGTACTAGAACTTGTCATCGAGGATTTCCGGCGCGGGGCCCCTGCGAACCCGATCCAGCTTGACCTGCCCGACCAGCCTGTTCCGTCGTGGATCGATCAGGACGCATTTGCCATTGTCGTGCGCAATCTGGTCGAAAATGCACAGAAGCACGGCTCACATGGGCAACCTGTGGGGATTTCGCTGTTGGCCACCGGTTCGCTCACTGTGAGGAATCACGGACCAGTGCTGCCGGACGTTGAACTTAAACGTCTGACAAAGCCGTTTGAGCGTGGAGCGACGGCAGCCAAGGGCAGCGGACTTGGCCTTGCCATCGTCGAAGCGATTGTACGCGGCGCGGGTTCGTCCCTTGAGCTATGCTCCCCGGTTCCGGGCTGGCAAGATGGCCTGCAGGTGACCATCGATGGTTTGCCACTTGTGTCCGCGAGGCCGATGCGCGAGAAAGCCGGTCCAGCGTAATCAGGTGGAATGGCGTGGCGCGGGACAACCCGGGCTTAACTGACCGATACCTGGATCGATGCCGCACGCTGGAAGCTACGCAACGGATTGCTCAGCAAGCGCGAGCAGCCAATATTCCACATTCCAATCACGTCATGCCACATCGACCGGATCGACACGCGTCATGACGTTGAGAACATCTTTGCGGTTCATTGCACGTCGCCTCGCCTCAAGCGCGATCTCTTGCCCGTCCCTCACGCTCTCTGCTGCATTGATGTCAAGATGGACGTCCATCAGGACTATGTCACCCATCTTCCGGGTCCACACATCGTGCGCACCAAGCACGCCTGGCGTTTCCAGCACGGTCTCGCCGCGAGTCGCCATTACCGTCTCCGCGTCGATTGCTCAATCCATCAGGTCACGCAGGGCATCCGGCCGCCCGATGCCAGGGTCGGACGAGCGCTGGGCCGGCACGCGCGGCAACTATGAAACCGGGTACGAGGACTATGGGGGGCCGCAATTTCCGGCAGCGTCCGCGCCTGGGCGAGGCGGTGGAGCGGCGCGGACCTTACGCAAATGGGCCGCGTCCGGCCGGGCCGAAGAACTACACGCGCTCGGATGAACGCATCCGCGAAGAGGTCTGCGAACGCCTGACCCATGCCCAGACGCTCGATGTCAGTGACATCACAGTCGCAGTTGCCGGCGGCGTGGTCATGCTGACCGGCACCGTCGACAACCGTCGCATGAAATACGAGGTCGGGGACATCGTCGATGACACATACGGTGCCTCTGACGTGATCAACCAGATCCACGTGCGCCCGTTTGGCGTGCTGCCTTCAGAATAAACGCGGCGCTCCCGGACCACCCGCCTGCGAAGCCCCGGCCATGCCGGGGCTTTTTTTCTACGCACCGATCCGGTGTCGCTATCGATGCTATCGCCGCTACAGATCCTTGCCGCTGGGCGGATTCTCCATCGAGATGAGACCACCCATCGGACGCGTCCAATGCAACCGGCGGCTCTTCGGAGAGCGAAGCCGCAAGCGGACAGTCGCGCTCGCAATCTCGGGAAGCTCTATTACGCACGCGCAGCGGCCTCGTAGTCCCGAGCTGTCGACACCTTCCGCGATCCCAGGGCCCGCTTTACGCCACACGTATGTCCAGCGTCCCCGGCCCGTGCTGATCCAGCAGACGCTTGAATCGCCATAGCACGGCGCACCACATCGCAATATCCCGCGGTTTCCTCCCCCGAGGATTGTTTGACGCCTGCCCACAGGCGCCAGCGCTTCTCACAGTCTGAAGTCGAGGGCAGACATCTAACAATCCTTAACATCTTCCGCCATTAATGGATCTTTGAAGAGGCGTCAATTACCAGCGTGGTTTCGGCCATTGCTGCAGACTCGCAAACACGAATACCCGCGACGTTGGGCGACTATTAACCCACAAACACGATATCCATTTCCCAATTGGCGCGTATCGCGTCGTGCGACCATTGTTTGGTGAAGCTGCACCGACCATTCGCCCGTCGATTTGAGCGGCTACCGACCCTCGCCGGAAAGTGCGTCAAAGTTGGACCGTGTGAGAGTCCGCACGACGGTCGAGACGCGTTGTCGCCCGGCCACGCGGACAATGGTAGGCCTCAGTCGCAAAAGGGAGCACCCTTCTGGCGCAGATTGAAGCCAAGATGGCGCCGTTTGCATGCTCGGCATAGTCAGTGATATCTATACTAGGCTTGGTTTGGCTCAGTGAACGAGCCGACTCGGACTCTGCATGAATATTCACATGGCACGCAAACTAAGCTTTTACCTGGACATCGGGTGGCAACCCTTGTTGAAGGACCTCGGCCTTACGCCTAGTCATGTGCTGCGCAAAGCGGAACTTCCTGAAGACCTATTTTTCCACGGAGGGGGTGGGTTAACCACTGACGAGTATTTCCGCTTTTGGCGTGCTTTGGAGGCGGAGGCCAGCGATGTCATGTTTCCTCTGCGCATTGTCGAGACTGTTTCGGCTGAATCTTTCGCTCCACCACTGTTTGCCGCCCTGTGCAGTGCCAATCTGATGCAGGCTGTGCGGCGCCTGGCCAAGTACAAACAACTCGTGGCGCCGATGAGCCTAGAGGTCGTTGTGGGCAAAGCGGGCGAACTGACCGTGTCGCCTCGCTGGCTATCGGCGCCTACCGATATCCCCTATTCCCTTCAAGTGGCCGAAATTGCGTTCATTTTGCGACTGGCCCGTCTTGCCACCCGCGAACCCATCAAAGCGCTTAGGGTGGCAATTCCGGAGCTACCACCCCGCGCCTATGCCCGACGTTATGAGAGCTTCTTCGGCGCGCCTGTACAGCACGGGAAAAGCCTGAGTATCACATTCGCAGCCGTGGACGTGTTACGTCCATTTCTCACGATCAATGAAGGCATGTGGCGCGTGTTCGAACCAGACCTCCGCCGCCGGCTCAGTGAGCTAGATGCGACAGCGACAACTGCAGAACGCGTGCATGCCGTCCTGCTGGAACTGCTGCCCAGCAACGCGGCCACCATTGAGAAGACTGCCGAGCGCCTGGGCTTGAGCAAGCGCACGCTACAGCGTCGCCTAGAAGACGAGGGGGAGAACTTTCGCGCCCTGGTTAACGCGACGCGGGAGAGCTTGGCCCGCCACTACCTAGGGAACACCAATATGTCCGGTGGGGAGATCGCCTTTCTCCTCGGCTTTGAAGATCCCAATTCGTTCTATCGCGCATTTCAGGACTGGACGGGACAGACGCCTGACAGTGCACGGCATGCCATGCGTGTCAATTGAGGAGGAACAGGTCGTGTCCACCCAAGTCGATCAACGAAGAGTGCTGCTGGCCGGCGCCACCGGGCTGGTGGGAGGCCTGATGCTCGAGGCCCTGCTGGCGGACCGGACGGTCTCCGAAGTTCACGCCCTGAGTCGCCGGCGATTGAACGTATGGCACCCCAAGCTCCAGGTCCACTTTGTGGATTTCGGCCGCCTGCCCGTGCTGCCGCCAGCCGACGAAGTATACCTCGCGCTCGGCACTACCATTAAGGTGGCAGGTAGCCAGGAAGCGTTTCGCGCCGTCGATCTGGACGCCAACCTGGCGGTGGCTAATGCCGCTTTCGCGTCGGGTGCCAGGCGCGTGGGGCTGGTGAGCGCGGCGGCGGCGAATGCAAATTCCGCCCTGTTCTACAACCGCATCAAGGGTGAATTGGAAGACGCGCTCAAGGCGATGGAGTGGACGGCGCTAGTGATCGCTCAGCCCTCGCTGTTACTGGATTACCGCGACGGCCTGCAGCAGCCGCCGCGCATCGGTGAACGGATCGCGATCCCGATCGCGAAGCTGGTCGCGCCGCTCTTGCCCGGCACCTATCGCCCCGTGCATGCGAAGGCGGTCGCGCAGTCGCTGGTCAAGACCCTGCCAACGGCGAAGGGCGTGGTCGTGCTGGCATCCGACGTGCTCGCCAGGACAGGCGATGCGCGCTGAGACAGCTTCAACAGCACCGGCGTGATGCACCGCACGGCGCACCGGTGGCTATTTCTGTTGCTGGCTACTGGCTTCCTGACGGCATGCGCAGGTACGCCCGAGGTTGCGCACAGGGCGTTCGAAGGCAACTGGCTTGTGGATGGTGTCTTGCGGGCGACGCCGGCAGGCCCTGCCGCCAGCCAACCCATCGAGCCACAACGGCTGGCCGTCGTGCTGGGCGGCGGCGGCCTGCGAGGCTACGCGCACATTGGGGTGTTGCAGGCGCTGGAAGAAGCCGGCATCCGTCCCGACCTTGTCGTCGGCACCTCGATCGGTTCCATCGTCGGCGCTGCCTACGCCTCGGGGACCTCTCCGGACCAGCTCTGGCAGCAGGCCAACTCCATGCGCGTGCGCTCATTGGCTGACCCTACATTGAGCGGCCCTGGTTTCGTGAAGGGCGAAGCGCTGGCGCGTTGGGCCAACACCCTGGTCGGGTATCAGCCGATCGAACGTTTTCCCATGCGCTTCGCCGCCGTGGCCACGGACATCGACCGATCCTTGCCCTACGTGATCACGCGGGGGGATGCCGGCGAGGCGCTGCGGGCATCGGCGGCGATCCCCGGCGTGTTCCTGCCAGTGCGAAGCTCCGGCCACGTCTTCGTCGATGGCGGCGTTGCTTCGCTCGTGCCGGTTCGGGCCGCCCGCGCGCTGGGCGCCGACGTGGTGATTGCTGTGGACATCTACTGCCACGGGCAGCGGTATCCGTCGAGTTCCGCGGTGTCGATGTGGTTGAGGGTGTCCCAGGTGCAGAGTTGCCTGCTATCCCGCCCGGAGGCCGCGTCGGCCGATGTGCTGATCGCGCCGGCGATCGCACCTGCCGGCGTGGATAACGCCGAGGGTCGGGAGACGGCCCGCCGCCTCGGTTACGAGGCCGCGCGCGCCACTCTGCCCGCCCTGCAGACGACTTTGCAGCACCATGGCGTGGCCCCCAGGCCGGTACGGGCCGGCCCGGCGGCCCCTTCGCTTTCGCTTTCGACGGTGCCTTGACGCCAGGAGTCTGGCTGGCACGGATTGCCGCATTGATGGCACATGGTGCAAGTGAGTCGATGCGGTTCTGCCTATAAGGTCGTGGTGTCCCCACTCTCTGATGAGGTTCCGCATGACCACCAAGCGCTTCGCATTCTCCATCGCCCTGTTGGCCGGCCTGGTCGTGGCCCAGCCGTCGTTCGCTCAGGACAACTGGTCGCTGGCCAAGGACGCCGACGACATCAAGGTCTACGTTCGCGACGTCGAGGGCTCACCCTTGCACGAATTCCGGGGCGAGGTTCAACTGAACAACACCGCCGAGCAGGTCGCCGGGGTGCTGCGCGATGCCGATGCCTTCCGCAAGTGGATGCCGGATGTCGCCGACTCGAAGCTGCTCAAGGCCACCGACACTGAGCAGTTCCATTACCTAGACAACAAGGCGCCCTGGCCAGTGTCGAACCGCGACGGGGTCTACCACTTCTCCTATTCCCGAGCCGGCGACGACGCAATCACTATCCGGGTGGAGGCCGTGCCACAGTACATGCCACCGCGTGACGGCAAGGTGCGCATCCCCCAGGCGAGTGGTCAGTGGAAGCTGATTCCCAATGCCGAGGGCGTGAGCGTGACCTATCAAATGCATGCCTCCCCCGGAGGTGCAATCCCCAACTGGCTGGCTAACCAGACCGTGGTGGACACCCCTTTTGGCACGCTCAAGGCGTTGAGAAGCTACTTGCAGTCCTCCCGCTGACACCCGCCGCAGAAAGCCTGGCGTTTTTTGCGTGAAGCGTGGCGCTGATCGCTAGGGAGGTGGCGCCACTCGCTGCATACAGTGGAGGTCAAGCAAGGCGAGTTCCAACCCGAGCCGCCATGCATTTCAACCCAAGAGACAAGGACATTAGATATGACGACCAAAGTTGCTCTCGTGACAGGTGCTTCCTCCGGTATCGGTGAAGCCACCGCGCTCAAGCTCAAGGCCCAGGGCTATACGGTTTATGCGGCTGCACGTCGCTTGGACCGGATGCGGTCTCTGGCTAATGCCGGCGTACACGTGCTGGCGATGGACGTGACGGACGATGCCTCAATGCAGACGGGCATGACCAGGGTCATCGCCGAATCGGGCCGCATCGACGTGCTGGTCAACAACGCCGGGTATGGCTCTTACGGCTCGGTCGAGGACGTCCCACTGAGCGAAGCTCGCGCGCAGTTCGATGTCAACGTGTTTGGTGCGGTGCGGCTGACGCAGTTGGCACTGCCGCACATGCGCGCGCAGCGCACCGGAACCATTGTCAATATTACCTCGATGGGCGGCAAGATCCATACCCCGCTGGGAGCCTGGTACCACGGCACTAAGTTCGCGCTGGAGGCCATCAGCGACTGCTTGCGCATGGAAGTGCAGCCCTTCGGCATCGATGTGGTAGTAGTAGAACCGGGTGGCATCAAGACCGAATGGGCGGACATCGCGGCCGACAAGCTTCGCGAGGTTTCCGGCAAGGGGCCTTATGCGGGACAAGCCAACGCAATGGCCGAGTCGATGGACGGAGAAGCCAGCCGCAAGCGGCAGTCGCCGCCCGAGCTGATCGCCGACACAATTTACAAGGCCGTCAGCGCCCGTCGTCCCATGACGCGCTATGCAGTGGGCTTCGGTGCCAAGCCGATGATCTTCATGCGCAGCCTCCTGTCCGACCGAGCATTCGACAGTTTCATGCGCATGGCCACTGGAATTTCACGTAACGCGGTTGTCGGCAAATCCTGAATACCACTTCTGGCACGAGATAAGTCTCAATGGTGCGGTCTTGTTATTACATTCTTCATGAGGATTGGTCATGTCTGAAAAAGTGTGGTTCATCACGGGCGCTGCCCGCGGATTTGGGCGAGTGTGGGCCGAGGCCGCCCTGGCGCGCGGCGACAAAGTCGCCGCCACGGCTCGGGACGCGGACGTGCTGGGGCGGTTAGTCGAGCGCTTTGGCGAACAGGTTCTCCCCCTTACCTTGGACGTGACGGATGCTCAGCAGGTCGTGGACGCAGTGGCTCAAGCCCATCTGCATTTCGGCCGACTGGACGTCGTACTCAACAATGCAGGCTATGCACTCGTCAGCGCGATCGAAGAAGCGAGGGTGGACGATGTAAAGGCGGAGTTCGACACCAACTTCTTTGGCGCACTACGTGTTATCCAGGCGACACTGCCCATCTTGCGCGAGCAGATGCGAGGGCACATCGTCGGTGTTTCCAGCGTCGCAGGCATCGTTGCAGGTCCCATGGTCGGCTTCTACAACGCCTCCAAGTGGGCGCTGGAGGCCCTGCACGACAGCTTGGCCCAGGAGGTTGCTCGCTTCGGGATCGGGGTCACGCTCATCGAGCCCGGCCCCTACGCGACCGACTTCGCCAGCCCGACGTCCCTGAGACTCTCCCAGGGTCTTGATGCATACGGCGCGCTGCGGCAGCAGGTGTTCGCACACAGCGCGGACATCGATTTCGGCGATCCGAAGGCGACGGCTCAGGCCGTGCTGCAGGTCGTCGATGCTGCCGACCCGCCGCTTCGCTTCTTCCTCGGCACAGAGGGCATGCCCGCTGCGCGTGCGGCCTATGCCGCGCGTTTGGCCGAGTGGGAAAAATGGGAGCCCGTGTCCAACGCAGCTCAAGGCATATCAACTCGCCGGACGATCACAGCCTGAGACAAGTCGCGCCGGGCAACATTGAGTTCCCTGCGCAGCATGCCGGTAGCGAACTGACGTCGCCGCCCGCTATTCTCCAAGCCGAACGATCGGATCTGTTAACCGCGACAGACCGACAACGGTGCAATCTCTGCCGTTAGACATTTTATTGATCAATGGCCAAGATGGGTCGGGTGCCGCCTCCCGCGGCGGAAGTCCTCGCCGTTGATAGGTCGAAGGCAGCGGCCGGCCATTTTTCGTCAATGATGCTAGTGGATATGAATGGCCTTTGAGCCGCCAAAGCCAGCCACTCATGGCGCGAATTTGCACGTCAAAAGTGCATCTTTGCGCTCTTGCAGCGCGCGCCTGATGATAGGCTTGAACCTTCCTTGGCGCATCGCATCCGTCGGTTCAAATCTATCCTTTTCCCCAGGAGCTAAGCATGACCACTTATCAAAACTCGCTCGAAAAGAAAGCTGCCTATTGGGGTGTTCCGTGGGAGGACGCATATGGCTATGCGCAGGCAGTCCAATTAGGTGAAGAAATCTATGTGTCCGGACAGCTAAGCCATGATCGCAACGGACAACTTGTCGCCCCGGCCGCTCTTGACGAAGAAGGAAAGCCTCGCGATTTTTCTATGATGGAAGCCCAAATGCGTGCCACGTACGAGAACATCGCCACCCTTCTCGGCAAATTTGGTGCAACGCTCGACGATGTTGTAGAAGAAACGCTGTACGTTCTCGACGTCGACGCAGCATTCGCAGCCGCCGGCAAAGTACGCAAAGCAGCGTATGGTACTGACCGCCCTCAATGCGCCAGTAACCTTATCGGTGTCTCGCGCTTGGCCATGCCACCGCAATTGATTGAGATTTCCTGCAAGGCGGTCTTGCGCAAACCGGGCACATAACTCGACCCGATTTTTCAGGGCTTTCCGATTTAATTCGCTTCGCGGCCTTCGATCAACGCCTTCTGCTTTGCTACCGCCGCAGCGCAAAAGCTCATAAACGTTTGGACGCGTCGTGTCCGCCGAATATCGGGATGTGTGAGCAGCCAAAGCTCATCCTCCAGGTCGGGGACCACAGGACCGACGCGAACCAATTCGGTCATCAAATCGCCCAGCATGCAAGGAAGGTAACCTATACCGAGCCCGGCAGCGACCGCTTTACTAACTGCAGCAACTGAGTCGGAACGGTATGCAACGCTGCTCGGTGCAACTCGGCTTTGCAGATAATGGGATGCCTTGAGCCCCGACAGCTTCCCGGTGTAAGAGACCCACGTCATATCGAAAATTCGGTCCGATGATGGTCGCTTCCGGCGAAAATGTATGGCGCTTCCGTATGGCGCCCATGCAATGTTCGCGAGCTTTCGCCCCACTAGATTCTCCGAGGGACTCCGTGTTGCTCTTATCGCGATGTCGGACTCGTCCCGGGCGAGATCAAGAGTGTCATTTCCGACTAGAACGTCAACTGACAAGGAAGGGTGGCGGGTCCTGAATTCGGCGAGGATTGGCGTCAGGAAATCCAGCAACAGCGAATCGCTTGTGGTAATACGAATGGCGCCCAATGGCCCATGTACTGCACCTGCGACCCGTCGGGCTACGCTGATGACATCCAATTCGACACGCTCGCTCAGCGCCCGCAGCTCGACCCCTTCGGGGGTCAGCTTGTAGCCAGCACGTCTCCGGTCAAACAACGCAACGCCCAATGCGGCCTCGGCCTGCGCCACCCGGCGCGAAACGGTGGACGCGTTGATGCCCAATCTTTCGGCGGCAATCGCGCGACTGCCGCACTCGCTTAACATTTTGATGATGCGGAGATCGTCCCAAGAGAATCGGAGAGTCGCATCCGCTATTGCTATTACTTCGCGATCTAGCACTTTTGAGGATGGCATGTGTCTTAACAATGACGACTGTACGTTTCAGGCCTTACGCCAGAGAACACGCATCATCTCATAGCCACGATCACGATTTTGAAGAGGACCGGTACTGCAAAGATTTGGGCCGGCCGGCCACACTAGAGTCCACTCCAATCTTCCTCAACAAACGGTTCCGTCTTACTACCTTACTTGCGGTACTGTCGGGAGTGGCGCTGCACCGTACTCTCATTCTGGGCACGATGCCTTTGGCTCCTCCGCCCCACATTTCCGCAGTTCTAGGGGTATGCGCTTGGTGGCCGACGGGTCGGTTCTGCTCAGCCTCTATCCTGGGGCGGAGCTTGCATGCCATCGCTCTCCATAGTTGAAAAATATTGAACATCACGTGCGGGACTTGAGTGGCCGTTGTCACACTACAATGCCTATAGTTCAGTACACCCGCTGCCGACGTACGAAGGGTGAAAGCGGCGCGAAGCATCAGACAAACTGAACTACATTGCGCTGGACGTTTTGGCGCCTCTTGGAGAAAAAAAACATGCCGGCCATCAGCGATTCCCAACGTCCCGACACTGCCGCCGCCAGCATCTGGGCGCAATGTCGCACCGCGGTGCTATTGACGATAGTCGGCGGCGCCATCGACACCATTGGTTTTATCGCGCTGCTCGGCTTCTTCACCGCCCACGTCACCGGCAACCTGGTGCTCGCCGGCGCGGCTTTCGTGAAGGGCGGCGCGGGGCTGTGGATCAAGCTCGGCGCAATTCCACTGTTTATCGCCACCGTGGTGGTTGCCAAGATCTGGATCGATCGCTGCAGCCAGACGCACAAGACGCTGGGCTGGCTGTTCGTGGCCGAGGCGATATTTCTGCTGGGATTTATGGGCGTGGGGCTGTATTTCGATCCGTTCAGCGAACCGAACGCCGTCGAGCTCGCATTGGCTGGTGGTCTTGGCCTGATAGCGCTGGCGATCCGCAATACCTCAAGCAAGACGCTGACCAAGAGCATCAGCCCCAGCACAATGATGACCGGCAACACTACGCAATTCGGCATCGATCTGTCGAGCTACCTCCGCGCACCGACCCGCGAACATCGGGTGGGTGTCCTGAAAAGCGGCAGCATCGTGCTCGGCTTCGTGCTGGGTGCTTTCCTCGGTGCCGTGCTCTATATGCAGATCGGCTTCTGGAGCGTCCTGCCATTTATCGTGATCATTGCGTATTTGGCCAGTCTGTCCTTCCGCAATCAGTTCGTGTGAGCGCGTTCATGACTATCAACAAAAGCCGGCTCGAATCATTCAGCGATGGGGTGATCGGCGTGAGCCTTACGCTGATGCTCTATCAGATCCAGTTTCCAGGGGAATTCAACTGGAACGGCCTGCGTTCAGAAGCCCCGCATTTCTTTGGCTACGTACTGAGCTTCATTTACGTCGGCATTTACTGGAACAACCATCACCACCTGTTCCAGTTGGTGCGCGGCATCAACGGCAAGGTCATGTGGTCGAATCTGCATCTGTTGTTCTGGCTGACGATGATCCCAATCACCACCACCTGGACGGGCAAATCGGATTTCTCGGCGATTCCGACGGCACTCTACGCCTTCGTTCTGTTCATGTGCGCGATCGCCTATTGGATTCTGGAGCGCGTCATCATCGCCACCGAGGGCAAGGATTCTTCGCTCGCAGGCACCATCGGCAAGGATCTGAAGGGCAGGCTGTCGCTGGTCGTGTATGCGTTGACGGTCGGCGTGAGTTTCTTCAGCACTACCGCCGCAACGCTGATGCTAACTGCAATGGCGGCATTCTGGTTCTTCCCTGATTCGCGGATCGAAAAATATCTCCTATCACTTTAACTAAGCCCTGCAAGTCATTGCCGTCGCACGGCGACGATGCAGATCGACTCGATAACGCGATGTCTTTTGCTGTGGATATATCGCAGGCGCCCAGGCGCACGCCGTCCTTGGTACGGATGGCCGAGACCGGCTGCGGATTCAACCGGTCGATGCAACACCTAGAATCTGAGAGCAGTGTTTGGTTATACGGGCCGCTGATGCCGACAAGTTGCCCGACGGCGTCATACTCATATGTGGTACGGATGCCATCAATATCGACGTCAGTCATGCGGCCGCGCACGTCGTAGGCATACTTGATGCGAGATCTGCTGACATCTACAGCTTCAAGCAACCTGTCCGCTGCATCATAGGTTTGCTTCGCCGGTGTGCAGTGCTTCGGGAACGATTCGAGTGTCACACCGGCGTTCTTTCACAGTCCCTCTTTGCGCCAAGTCGAAAGCTGTATTGCGCGGCGGGATGCTGGTTGTGCAGTAGCAAAGGTCATACAGTGTGAACCTCTTGCGCTGCCATCCACCTTTCGGTGCCGCAAGCATTTTTCGGAATCGCACGGCGTCACGCATCGCAACGGC
>NZ_JBYOJV010000038.1:0-25494 GCF_057798835.1 Cupriavidus sp. 291-E7 | reverse complement strand
ATGGCAAAGGAAAAGTTCGAGCGGACCAAGCCGCACGTGAACGTAGGTACGATTGGTCACGTTGACCACGGCAAGACGACGCTGACGGCAGCGATTGCCACGGTGCTGGCTGCGAAGTTCGGCGGCGCCGCCAAGAAGTACGACGAGATCGACGCAGCGCCGGAAGAAAAGGCACGCGGTATCACGATCAACACCGCGCACGTGGAATACGAAACGGCTAACCGCCACTACGCCCACGTTGACTGCCCGGGCCACGCTGACTATGTGAAGAACATGATCACGGGCGCTGCGCAGATGGACGGCGCAATCCTGGTGTGCTCGGCCGCTGACGGCCCGATGCCGCAAACGCGCGAGCACATCCTGCTGGCCCGTCAGGTTGGCGTGCCTTACATCATCGTGTTCCTGAACAAGTGCGACATGGTGGACGACGCCGAGCTGCTCGAGCTGGTGGAAATGGAAGTGCGCGAGCTGCTGTCGAAGTACGACTTCCCGGGCGACGACACGCCGATCATCAAGGGTTCGGCCAAGCTGGCGCTGGAAGGCGACAAGGGCGAGCTGGGTGAAGTGGCAATCATGAACCTGGCCGACGCGCTGGACACGTACATCCCGACGCCGGAGCGCGCTGTGGACGGTACGTTCCTGATGCCGGTGGAAGACGTGTTCTCGATCTCGGGCCGCGGTACCGTGGTGACCGGTCGTATCGAGCGTGGCGTGGTGAAGGTCGGTGAAGAAATCGAAATCGTGGGTATCCGCCCGACGGTGAAGACGACTTGCACGGGCGTGGAAATGTTCCGCAAGCTGCTGGACCAAGGTCAAGCTGGCGACAACGTGGGTCTGCTGCTGCGCGGCACGAAGCGCGAAGACGTGGAGCGTGGTCAAGTTCTGTGCAAGCCGGGCTCGATCAAGCCGCACACCCACTTCACTGGTGAGGTGTACATTCTGTCGAAGGACGAAGGTGGTCGTCACACGCCGTTCTTCAACAACTACCGCCCGCAGTTCTACTTCCGTACGACCGACGTGACTGGCTCGATCGAGCTGCCGAAGGACAAGGAAATGGTCATGCCGGGTGACAACGTGTCGATCACCGTCAAGCTGATCGCCCCGATCGCCATGGAAGAAGGTCTGCGCTTCGCAATCCGCGAAGGCGGCCGTACCGTCGGCGCCGGCGTTGTGGCAAAGATCCTCGACTGATTTTCAGGTCGAACTGGCGAACGCGATACCAACCTGTCGCGTTCGTTTGCCAGAGGGGCTGGCGTAAAGCTGGCCCACAGTTGTTTTAGGGGTATAGCTCAACTGGCAGAGCGTCGGTCTCCAAAACCGAAGGTTGGGGGTTCGATTCCCTCTGCCCCTGCCAAATCAATCAGCCGCGTCGCGAGGAAAACTCGTGACGCGGCTTAGTCTCGTTTGCGAAACATGGCTAATCCCAATGTCGAAACCGTAGGCGCCTCGAGCGGCAAGTGGATGCTCGTGGTGGCGGTACTCCTGGTAGTTGCCGGAGTCATCGGTTTCTACGCTCTGGCTCAGCAGCCGTCGTATGTACGTGGCGCCGCGCTTTTTGCTGGCCTCGCACTCGGCGTCGTGGTGGCGCTTGTCTCCGCGCCGGGCAAGGACTTTGTGGGTTTTGCGCGTGAGTCGTACCGGGAAGTTCGCAAGGTCGTTTGGCCGACGCGCAAGGAAGCCGGTCAGATGACGGGCCTCGTGTTCGCCTTCGTGGTGATCATGGCGCTGTTCCTGTGGTCGGCCGACAAGCTCATCGAGTGGGTGATTTTCTCGCTCGTGCTGGGCTGGAAATAAGAGGTAGCACATGACGGATAACGCTCAGCAGGAAACCACGGCCGCAGAATCGCCATCGTCGAAAAAGCGCTGGTACGTGGTGCACGCCTACTCCGGCATGGAAAAGAGCGTGCAGCGCGCGCTGCAGGAGCGCATCGAGCGCGCCGAGATGCAGGACAAGTTTGGCCGCATCCTGGTGCCCTCCGAAGAAGTCGTCGAGATCAAGGGCGGCCACAAGTCTGTGACCGAGCGTCGTTTCTTCCCTGGCTATGTGCTGGTGGAAATGGAAATGACCGACGAGACGTGGCATCTGGTGAAGAACACCAGCAAGGTGACCGGTTTCGTAGGCGGTGCACGTAACCGTCCGAGTCCGATTTCCCAGCGGGAAGTCGACAAGATCATGACCCAGATGCAGGAAGGGGTCGAGAAGCCGCGTCCCAAGACGCTGTTCGAAGTGGGCGAGATGGTCCGCGTCAAGGACGGCCCGTTCACCGACTTCAACGGCAACGTCGAAGAAGTGAACTACGAAAAGTCGCGCCTGCGCGTGACGGTCACGATCTTCGGGCGTGCAACGCCGGTCGAACTCGAGTTTGGCCAGGTCGAGAAGGTTTAAGGATTTTTGAACGCCGTAGCCCGTCAGGGTGGCGGCGGACAGATAGGGCAGTCCACAAGGACTGCCTGAAGAGGAGCGTGAGGTCATGCCCCGCATGACGATAGCGCGTTACGACTCAACAGGATCTGAATTCCGAAACAGGAACGGATCCGGATTGGAGTAAAGATGGCCAAGAAGATTATTGGCTTTATCAAGCTGCAGATTCCGGCTGGTAAGGCAAATCCCTCCCCGCCCGTTGGTCCCGCACTGGGTCAGCGCGGTCTGAACATCATGGAGTTCTGCAAGGCGTTCAACGCCCAGACCCAGGGTATGGAACCTGGTCTGCCGGTGCCGGTGGTGATTACCGCCTTCGCCGACAAGAGCTTCACGTTCGTGATGAAGTCGCCGCCGGCAACCGTGCTGATCAAGAAGGCAGCCGGTCTGACCAAGGGTTCGGCCAAGCCGCATACCGACAAGGTTGGCAAGATCACCCGCGCCCAGGCTGAAGAAATCGCCAAGGCAAAGAATGCCGATCTCACCGCTGCTGACCTCGACGCCGCTGTGCGTACGATCGCTGGTTCGGCGCGTTCGATGGGCATCACCGTGGAGGGTCTGTAAATGGCTAAGGTTTCCAAGCGCGTCGCCGCCAACAAGGCGAAGATCGAGCGTACCAAGTTCTACCCGATCGACGAGGCCCTGAGCCTGGTCAAGAGCTGCGCTTCGGCAAAGTTCGACGAGTCGATCGACGTTGCCGTGCAACTGGGCATCGACGCGAAGAAGTCGGACCAGGTCGTGCGTGGCTCCGTCGTTCTGCCGGCTGGTACCGGCAAGAGCGTCCGTGTGGCCGTGTTCGCCCAGGGCGACAAGGCTGAAGCCGCCAAGGCCGCTGGCGCTGACGTCGTCGGTATGGAAGACCTGGCCGAGCAAGTGAAGGCCGGTAACCTCAATTTCGACGTCGTGATCGCTTCGCCGGACACGATGCGTATCGTCGGTACGCTGGGCCAGATCCTGGGCCCGCGTGGCCTGATGCCGAACCCGAAGGTTGGCACCGTGACGCCGGACGTCGCCCAGGCAGTGAAGAACGCCAAGGCTGGTCAGGTGCAATTCCGTGTCGACAAGGCCGGTATCATCCACGCCACCATCGGCCGTCGCTCGTTCGAAGACACCGCGCTGAAGAGCAACCTGAGCGCGCTGCTGGACGCACTGGTCAAGGCCAAGCCGGCAACGAGCAAGGGTGTGTACCTGCGCAAGATCGCCGTCTCGTCCACGATGGGCGTTGGCGTTCGCGTCGAACAGACCTCGCTGGCAGCCTAAGGCTGACGGCAACCACCTGACCGGGACCCGATAACACCGGCCAGGGAAAAAATTGAGGATCGCGGCATTGCCGTGATCGTCGCAAGGCTTTGGGCAGTGGCATTCGCCGGCGCATGACGCCAGGCAGGTGCCGCTGGTTATCAAAGACCGCTGGTGTTCACACCGCCTCTGGCAGCGTGGGCTTAATCGGTCGGCACATGCGGGGCTTGCCCCGATGGCAGCCGGCCTGCCAGCGCAGATGGCGCACCCGAAGGGATTGATGACGCCGGAGCAATCCGGTCGATTCGGGCCAATCGGACGCCGTTCGTTTGGACTGATGCGTGACGCGCCGGGTAACCGGAGCATTCGCATCGTTTTGGAGCTTAACCGTGCCACTCAATATTGAAGATAAGAAGGCCGTCGTTGCTGAGGTTTCGGCGCAAGTCGCCAAGGCCCAGACCATCGTCGTGGCCGAATATCGCGGCATCACGGTTGGCGATCTGACCAAGCTGCGTGCCACCGCTCGTCAGCAAGGCGTTTACCTGCGCGTTCTGAAGAACACGCTGGCTCGCCGTGCCGTCGAAGGTACGTCGTTTGCAGGCCTCGCAGAGCAAATGACCGGTCCGCTGATCTACGGTATTTCCGAAGATGCAGTGGCCTCGGCCAAGGTTCTGAACGACTTTGCCAAGACCAACGACAAGTTGGTCCTGCGCGCAGGGTCGTACAACGGCAGCGTGCTTGATGCCAACGGCGTAAAGGCCCTGGCTTCGATCCCGAGCCGCGAAGAACTGATCGCTCAGCTGCTTGGCGTGATGCAAGCGCCGGTGTCGGGCTTCGCCCGTCTGCTGGCCGCACTGGCTGCCAAGAACGCCGAAGGCGCTCCCGCGGAAGCGGAAGCCCCGGCCGCCTAAGCTGCCGCATAGACAGATCGCAATACCGATCCCGAATCAAATCTAGTAGGAGTAATCCAAATGGCAATCACTAAAGACGACATCCTGGAAGCCGTTGGCGCGATGTCCGTGATGGAACTGAACGACCTGGTCAAGGCGTTCGAAGAGAAGTTTGGCGTGTCGGCTGCAGCCATGGCTGTGGCTGCTGCCCCGGGCGCTGGCGGTGCTGCCGCTGTTGAAGAAAAGACCGAGTTCAACGTGATTCTGGCCGAAGTTGGCGCCAACAAGGTTGGCGTGATCAAGGCCGTGCGCGAAATCACCGGTCTGGGTCTGAAGGAAGCCAAGGACCTGGTCGATGGCGCACCGAAGCCCGTGAAGGAAGGCGTGGACAAGGCCGCTGCCGACGAAGCCAAGAAGAAGCTGGAAGACGCCGGCGCCAAGGTCGACGTCAAGTAAGTGGTACCTCGCGTGCCTCTGTGGCACGCGACAGGGGCTGGCAAAGGGAAATTCCCGGCGCCAGCCTTTTTGCGCTTCTGCAGGGTGTGTTCAATGGGGCACCTTGGCCGAGGGCAGACCGGTCCGGATGGGCGAGAAGTGAAGTAGGATATGCTTGGCGAGCGACAATCGATCGCTGCCTTAGCAGAAGCCAAACATCAGTGGCACACTAGGTGGTTGCTGATGTTTGTCTTCTGAACCGACTGCAGAAGACAAGTTTGGTCGGGTGTCCCCCGGACGTGTGCAGGCATTGCGCCGTGCAATGACCACACCGTCCGCAGCGTGCGGGCACCGTCAGCCAGAGGTTGGTAGCGGCCAACCGCCAAATCCCCTCCCAGTCGCTGAACACCTCAGGTGCCGGCCAGGTCCAGCCAGCCCTGCGATGATTCGGAGATCCCATGGCGTACAGCTTCACCGAAAAGAAGCGCATTCGCAAATCGTTTGCGAAGCGTGCGACGGTTCATCAGGTTCCATTCCTGCTTGCCACACAGATTGAATCCTACACCCAGTTTTTGCAAGCGGAAACGCCGCCCGCGCGTCGCAAGAGCGAGGGGCTGCAGGCCGCTTTCAACGCGATTTTCCCGATTTCATCCCATAACGGGCTCGCCCGTATGGAGTTTGTCTCGTATCACCTGTCCAACCCGCCGTTCGACGTCAAGGAATGCCAGCAGCGTGGCCTGACGTTCCACTCGGCGCTGCGTGCAAAGGTTCGCCTGATCATCAACGATCGCGAGAACCCGGGCAAGGTGAAGGAAGTAAAGGAACAGGAAGTCTACATGGGCGAAATTCCGCTCATGACGTCGACCGGTTCTTTCGTGATTAACGGCACCGAGCGTGTCATCGTTAGCCAGCTGCACCGTTCGCCGGGCGTGTTCTTCGAGCACGACAAGGGCAAGACGCACAGCTCGGGCAAGCTGCTGTTCTCGGCACGGATTATTCCGTACCGCGGTTCGTGGCTCGACTTCGAATTCGATCCGAAGGACATCCTGTACTTCCGCGTCGACCGCCGCCGCAAGATGCCGGTGACGATCCTGCTGAAGTCGATCGGCCTGACGCCGGAACAGATCCTGGCTCACTTCTTCGTGTTCGACAACTTCACGCTGCAGACCGAAGGCGCGCAACTCGAGTTCGTGCCGGAACGCCTGCGCGGTGAAGTCGCGCGCTTCGACATCGCCGACAAGAACGGCCGCGTCGTCGTGGAGAAGGACAAGCGGATCAACGCCAAGCACATCCGTGACCTGGACACCGCCGGCACCAAGCTGATCAGCGTGCCCGAAGACTACCTGCTGGGCCGCGTGCTGGCGAAGAACATCATCGATCCGGATACCGGTGAAGTGATCGCCAACGCCAACGACGAGCTGACCGAAACGCTGCTGGAAAACCTGCGCGAAGCCGGTGTCAAGCAGATCCAGACGCTGTACACGAACGATCTGGACCAAGGTCCGTACATCTCGCAGACGCTGCGCGTGGACGATACCGCCGACCAGACGGCCGCGCGTATCGCCATCTACCGCATGATGCGTCCGGGCGAGCCGCCCACCGAGGACGCCGTGGAAGCGCTGTTCCAGCGCCTGTTCTACAGCGAAGAGTCGTATGACCTGTCGCGCGTTGGCCGTATGAAGGTCAACAGCCGTCTGTCGCGCCCGAGTGGCGAAGGCAGCATGGTGCTGCAGGACGAGGACATCCTCGAGACGATCAAGATCCTGGTGAACCTGCGTAACGGCAAGGGCGAAGTCGACGATATCGATCACCTGGGCAACCGTCGTGTGCGTTGCGTCGGCGAACTGGCCGAAAACCAGTTCCGCGCCGGTCTGTCGCGCGTGGAGCGCGCCGTCAAGGAGCGTCTGGGCCAGGCCGAGACCGAGAACCTGATGCCGCACGACCTGATCAACTCGAAGCCGATTTCGTCGGCCATCCGCGAGTTCTTCGGTTCGTCGCAGCTGTCGCAGTTCATGGACCAGACCAACCCGCTGTCGGAAATCACCCACAAGCGCCGTGTTTCGGCACTTGGCCCGGGCGGTCTGACGCGCGAGCGCGCCGGCTTTGAAGTTCGTGACGTGCACCCGACCCACTACGGCCGTGTGTGCCCGATCGAAACGCCGGAAGGTCCGAACATTGGTCTGATCAACTCGCTGGCACTGTATGCCCGCCTGAACGAATACGGCTTCCTGGAAACGCCGTACCGCAAGGTGGAAAACAGCAAGCTGACCGCCCAGGTGGACTACCTGTCGGCCATCGAAGAAGGCAAGTACGTGGTGGCCCAGGCCAACGCGACCGTCGACGGCGAAGGCAACCTGACCGATGAACTGGTGTCCGCCCGTGAAGGCTCGGAGCGTGAAACCCGTATGGTCACGCCGGACCGCGTTCAGTACATCGACGTGGCGCCGTCGCAGATCGTGTCGGCCGCGGCTTCGCTGGTGCCGTTCCTTGAGCACGATGATGCAAACCGTGCACTGATGGGCGCGAACATGCAGCGTCAGGCCGTGCCTTGCCTGCGTCCGGACAAGCCGCTCGTCGGCACCGGCGTCGAGCGTACCGTGGCCGTTGACTCGGGCACGGCCGTTCAGGCGATGCGTGGCGGCGTGGTGGACTACGTCGACGCAATGCGTGTGGTGATTCGTGTGAACGACGACGAAGCCGTGGCCGGCGAAGTTGGCGTGGACATCTACAACCTGATCAAGTACACGCGTTCGAACCAGAACACCAACATCAACCAGCGTCCGATGGTGAAGGTTGGCGATATCGTTGCCCGCAACGACGTGATCGCCGACGGCGCCTCGACCGACCTGGGCGAACTGGCTCTGGGCCAGAACATGCTGGTGGCGTTCATGCCGTGGAACGGCTACAACTTCGAGGATTCGATCCTGATCTCGGAGCGTGTGGTTGCCGAAGACCGCTATACCTCGATCCACATCGAGGAACTGTCGGTCGTGGCCCGTGACACCAAGCTCGGACCTGAAGAAATCACGCGCGACATCTCGAACCTGGCCGAAGCGCAACTGGCGCGTCTGGACGAGTCGGGCATCACGTACATCGGCGCCGAAGTGGAAGCCGGTGACGTGCTGGTGGGCAAGGTCACGCCGAAGGGCGAGACCCAGCTGACGCCGGAAGAGAAGCTGCTGCGCGCGATCTTCGGTGAGAAGGCGTCGGACGTGAAGGACACGTCGCTGCGCGTGCCCTCGGGCATGAGCGGTATCGTGATCGACGTGCAGGTCTTCACGCGTGAAGGCGTGACGCGCGACAAGCGCGCCCAGTCGATCATCGACGACGAACTGAAGCGCTACCGCCTGGACCTGAACGACCAGCTGCGTATCGTGGAAGGCGATGCATTCCAGCGTCTGGAGCGTCTGCTGCTCGACAAGACCGTCAACGGCGGTCCGAAGAAGCTGGCCAAGGGTGCCAAGCTGACCCGCGAATACCTGGCCGACCTGGACAAGTATCACTGGTTCGACATCCGTCCGGCCGACGAAGAAGTGGCAGCCCAGCTGGAAGCCGTGAAGGAAGCCATCGAACAGAAGCGTCACGAGTTCGACCTGGCCTTCGAAGAGAAGCGCAAGAAGCTCACGCAGGGCGACGAACTGCCGCCGGGCGTGATCAAGATGGTCAAGGTGTACCTGGCTGTGAAGCGTCGTCTGCAGCCTGGCGACAAGATGGCCGGCCGTCACGGTAACAAGGGTGTGGTGTCGAAGATCGTTCCGATCGAAGACATGCCGTACATGGCCGACGGTACGCCGGCGGACATCGTGCTGAACCCGCTGGGCGTGCCTTCGCGGATGAACGTGGGTCAGATTCTTGAAACCCACCTGGGCTGGGCCGCGCGCGGTCTGGGCCAGCGTATCGGCGACATGCTCAAGGCTTCGGCCAAGGCGCAGGAACTCCGTCCGCTGCTCGCGCAGATCTACAACGAGAGCGGCAAGGCGGAAGATCTGGACAGCCTGTCCGACGCCGAAGTGCTGGAGCTGGCTGGCAACCTGAAGAAGGGTGTGCCGTTCGCAACGCCGGTGTTCGATGGTGCGCACGAAGACGAAATCCGCCGCATGCTCGACCTGGCCTACCCGGACGAGATCGCCAAGGAGCGCGGCCTGACCGCATCGAAGCAGCAGGTCACGCTGCACGACGGCCGCACCGGCGAAGCGTTCGAGCGTCCGGTCACGCTGGGTGTGATGCACATGCTGAAGCTGCACCACCTTGTGGACGACAAGATGCACGCCCGTTCCACCGGTCCGTACTCGCTGGTGACGCAGCAGCCGCTGGGCGGTAAGGCCCAGTTCGGTGGCCAGCGTTTCGGTGAGATGGAAGTGTGGGCACTGGAAGCCTACGGCGCGTCGTACGTGCTGCAGGAAATGCTGACGGTCAAGTCCGATGACGTGAACGGCCGTACCAAGGTGTACGAAAACATCGTCAAGGGCGAGCACTCGATCGATGCCGGCATGCCGGAGTCGTTCAACGTGCTGGTGAAGGAAATCCGCTCGCTGGGTATCGACATCGATCTGGATCGTTACTGATCTCAGGTTTGAGACGAGTGCCGGCGATGACCCGGCACTCACCAGCGAAGGTTTCCCACAGGATTGAATGCCGCTGCCCCGGACAGACTCCGGGCCGGCGGCGAAACAAGGAGTTGCAATGAAAGCATTGCTCGATCTCTTTAAGCAGGTTCAGCAGGAAGAGCAGTTCGACGCGATCAAGATCGGCCTGGCTTCGCCAGAGAAGATCCGCTCGTGGTCGTATGGCGAGGTGAAGAAGCCGGAAACGATCAACTACCGCACGTTCAAGCCGGAACGCGATGGTCTGTTCTGCGCCAAGATCTTTGGCCCGATCAAGGACTACGAGTGCCTGTGCGGCAAGTACAAGCGCCTGAAGCACCGTGGCGTGATCTGCGAGAAGTGCGGCGTGGAAGTGACGCTGGCCAAGGTGCGCCGTGAGCGCATGGGCCACATCGAGCTGGCCGCTCCGACCGCGCACATCTGGTTCCTGAAGTCGCTGCCGTCGCGTCTGGGCATGGTGCTCGACATGACGCTGCGCGACATCGAGCGCGTGCTGTACTTCGAAGCGTTCGTGGTGCTGGAACCCGGCATGACCCCGCTCAAGAAGAGCCAGATCATGTCGGAAGACGACTACATCGCGAAGTGCGATGAGTACGGCGAAGGCGAATTCGTGGCCATGATGGGTGCCGAGGGCATCCGTGAACTGCTGCGCGGTATCGACATCGAGAAGCAGATCGAACAGATCCGCGCCGAGCTGCAGGCTACCGGTTCCGAAGCCAAGATCAAGAAGTTCGCCAAGCGCCTGAAGGTGCTGGAGGCGTTCCAGCGTTCGGGCATCAAGCCCGAGTGGATGATCCTGGAAGTGCTGCCGGTGCTGCCGCCCGAACTGCGTCCGCTGGTTCCGCTCGATGGCGGCCGTTTCGCCACGTCGGACCTGAACGACCTGTATCGCCGCGTCATCAACCGTAACAACCGTCTGAAGCGCCTGCTGGAACTGAAGGCCCCTGAAATCATCGTGCGCAACGAAAAGCGCATGCTGCAGGAAGCCGTCGACTCGCTGCTGGACAACGGTCGCCGCGGCAAGGCGATGACCGGCGCCAACAAGCGTCCGCTGAAGTCGCTGGCCGAAATGATCAAGGGTAAGGGCGGTCGTTTCCGTCAGAACCTGCTGGGCAAGCGCGTTGACTACTCGGGCCGTTCGGTGATCGTGGTGGGCCCGACGCTGAAGCTGCATCAGTGCGGTCTGCCCAAGCTGATGGCGCTGGAGCTGTTCAAGCCGTTCATTTTCCACAAGCTGGAAACGATGGGCATCGCCACCACCATCAAGGCGGCGAAGAAGGAAGTGGAAAGCCAGACGCCGGTGGTGTGGGACATCCTCGAAGAGGTGATCCGCGAGCACCCGGTGATGCTGAACCGCGCGCCGACGCTGCACCGTCTGGGTATCCAGGCGTTCGAGCCGGTGCTGATCGAAGGTAAGGCCATCCAGCTGCACCCGCTGGTTTGCGCGGCATTCAACGCCGACTTCGACGGTGACCAGATGGCCGTTCACGTGCCGCTGTCGCTGGAAGCGCAGATGGAAGCCCGCACGCTGATGCTGGCGTCGAACAACGTGCTGTTCCCGGCCAACGGCGATCCGTCGATCGTGCCGTCGCAGGACGTTGTGCTGGGTCTGTACTACACGACCCGCGACAAGATCAACGGCAAGGGCGAAGGCATGACGTTCGCTGATATCAGCGAAGTCATCCGTGCTTACGAGAACAAGGAAGTCGAACTCGCTTCGCGCGTGAACGTGCGGATCACCGAGTACGAACTCGTGAACAAGGATGCCGCCGGCGACGCCCGTTTCGCACCCAAGATCACGCTGCAGGCCACCACGGTCGGCCGCGCGATCCTGTCCGAGATCCTGCCGAAGGGCCTGCCGTTCTCGGTGCTGAACAAGCCGCTGAAGAAGAAGGAAATCTCGCGCCTGATCAACACGGCGTTCCGCAAGTGCGGTCTACGCGAAACCGTGATCTTCGCTGACAAGCTGCTGCAGTCGGGTTTCCGCCTGGCTACGCGCGCCGGTATCTCGATCGCCATCGACGACATGCTGGTGCCGCCGCAGAAGGAGAAGATCATCTCCGACGCGGCTGCCAAGGTGAAGGAATACGACAAGCAGTACATGTCGGGTCTGGTGACCGATCAGGAGCGTTATAACAACGTCGTGGACATCTGGGGTGCCGCTGGTGACCAGGTGGGCAAGGCGATGATGGAGCAGCTTCAGCACGAAGACGTGGTCGATCGCACGGGCGCTACCGTCAAGCAAGAATCGTTCAACTCGATCTACATGATGGCGGACTCGGGTGCTCGCGGTAGCGCGGCACAGATTCGTCAGCTGGCTGGTATGCGTGGCCTGATGGCCAAGCCGGATGGCTCGATCATTGAAACGCCGATTACGGCGAACTTCCGTGAAGGCCTGAACGTTCTGCAGTACTTCATCTCGACCCACGGTGCCCGTAAGGGTCTGGCCGATACGGCACTGAAGACCGCGAACTCGGGTTACCTGACCCGTCGTCTGGTCGACGTGACGCAGGATCTGGTCGTGGTGGAAGACGATTGCGGTACTACCAACGGCGTGGCCATGAAGGCCCTGGTCGAAGGCGGTGAAGTGATCGAAGCCCTGCGCGACCGTATTCTCGGCCGTGTGACGGTGGGCGACGTGGTCAATCCTGAAACCCAGGAAACCGCGATCGAATCCGGCACGCTGCTGGACGAAGACCTGGTCGAGCTGATCGACAGCATCGGCGTGGACGAAGTCAAGGTCCGCACGCCGCTGTCGTGCGACACGCGCTACGGCCTGTGCGCCATGTGCTACGGCCGTGACCTCGGCCGCGGCGTACTGGTGAACTCGGGCGAAGCTGTCGGTGTGATCGCTGCACAGTCGATCGGTGAGCCGGGTACCCAGCTGACCATGCGTACGTTCCACATCGGTGGTGCGGCATCGCGTGCGGCAGTGGCATCGAGCGTGGAAGCCAAGGCCACCGGCACGGTGCGCTTCACGGTGACCATGCGCTACGTGACGAACGCCAAGGGCGAACTGATCGTGATCTCGCGTTCGGGCGAGGCACTGATCACGGACGACCACGGCCGCGAGCGCGAGCGCCACAAGATCCCGTACGGCGCCACGCTGCTGGTGCAGGACGGCCAGGCCATCAAGGCTGGTACGCAGCTGGCCACGTGGGACGCGCTGACTCGTCCGATCGTTTCCGAGTACTCGGGCACGATCAAGTTCGAGAACGTGGAAGAAGGCGTGACCGTCGCCAAGCAGATGGACGAAGTCACGGGCCTGTCGACCCTCGTGGTGATCGACGCCAAGCGCCGTACGGCTGCCACCAAGGGCCTGCGCCCGCAGGTGAAGCTGCTCGACGCGAACAACCAGGAAGTCAAGATTCCGGGCACGGACCACTCCGTGACCATCGGCTTCCAGGTGGGCGCGCTGATTACCGTGAAGGATGGTCAGCAGGTGCACGTGGGTGAAGTGCTGGCACGTATCCCGACCGAATCGCAGAAGACCCGCGACATTACCGGTGGTCTGCCGCGTGTGGCCGAGCTGTTCGAAGCCCGTTCGCCGAAGGACGCCGCCGTGCTGGCGGAAGTCACCGGTACGGTGTCGTTCGGCAAGGACACGAAGGGCAAGCAGCGCCTAGTGATTACGGACCTGGACGGCAACGCCCACGAGTTCCTGATCGCGAAGGAAAAGCAGGTGCTGGTGCACGACGGCCAGGTGGTGAACAAGGGCGAAATGATTGTGGAAGGTCCGGCGGACCCGCACGACATCCTGCGCCTGAAGGGCATCGAAGAGCTGGCGCACTACATCGTGGACGAAGTGCAGGACGTGTACCGTCTGCAGGGCGTGAAGATCAACGACAAGCACATCGAAGTGATTGTTCGTCAGATGCTGCGCCGCGTGCAGATCCAGGAAGTGGGCGACACCAAGTTCATCCCGGGTGAACAGGTGGAGCGTTCGGAACTGCTCGACGAAAACGATCGCGTGATCGCCGATGGCAAGCGTCCGGCAATCCACGAGAACCTGCTGCTGGGTATTACCAAGGCGTCGCTGTCGACCGACAGCTTCATCTCGGCGGCATCGTTCCAGGAAACCACGCGCGTGCTGACCGAAGCCGCGATCATGGGCAAGACCGACGACCTGCGTGGTCTGAAGGAAAACGTGATTGTGGGTCGTCTGATCCCGGCCGGTACCGGCCTGGCCTACCACCGTGCCCGCAAGGCACGCGAGGCAGCCGAGCGCGAACGCGCCCAGGCGATCAGCGACGAAGAGCAATCGCTCTTCATCGAGCCGCCGGTTGTGCAAGCGACCGAAGGCGAAGGCGACGCAGTCTGATCGCGATCCTCGCAGTACCGCAGTAATCAAAAACCCGGCTCGAAAGAGCCGGGTTTTTTTTTCGTCCGTGGATTGCCTCCGGTCCTTCTGTCAGGCCACCTCAGGCTGCTGCGGCGCAATCATGACCACAAGACTACCCACCTCGATCACCGGCTCATCGCCAATCAGGATGTTGCCGCCGAACACCACCATGTTGGATCGAAGCCGCTCGATCCTGACATCGAGCGTGAGAGCCGTGTCGTACGGAATCGGTCGGTGCAGCGTCACATCGCGCATCAGTCCCACCAGCGCGTGCGTGGGTACGCCGCCTTGCTGGCTCAGATAGAACAGTGTGACGCCGGCCTGCCCGAAGGACTCGATTGCCAGCGTGGCCGGATAGTCCTGCGGTGGCTGGCGCCCGAGTAGCGGGGATTCGCGGTTGACGATCTTGGTGGCTACGATGTGCTCGCCCGGTTTGTATGTCGACACCGTATCGAGCAACAGGAACGGATAGCGATGCGGTAACAGGCGGGCGATGTCGCGGTGAGCCAGTGCCGGGGCATCTGCGCTAGTGGGCGGGGCGGATGGCTGCGCAGCATCGATGCAGCCAGCGCGGCACACGATGGTTGCCCGGACGCGCGCATCGCCGCCCACGCTGGCAACGGCCTCGCATGTCATATCGCCATCGGTGGGTTCCTGGAGCGTGACCTCCAGAACGACCATGTCGCCAGGCACCACCACGCCAAGATATTGCACGCGCTTGACGGCGGCCACCCGGGCAGCTTGGCCTCGCGTATTGCTGGCAAGCTCGGCGGCCATTGTCAGCATGCGATCGAGCGTCAGCGCGCCCGGATACACCGGATTGCCGGGATAGTGCCCGAGCGCGAACAGATCGCTGCCGCTGATGAAGACGGCTTCGCGCAAGACGGGACTGGAAGTGGTTACTGCTGTGGGAGCGGGGCTCGGTGCGGGCGTGGACATACGAATGACGTGGTCGTAGATCGACTGATCCTAGAGCAACGCAGCCTTACGCCATTTGCGCTATCGCAAGTCCAGGCGGACTCACAAAGAGGGGTGGTTAGCCCGTGTCTGCATTGCGTCGCTGCCGCGAAACCGTACCCATCAGAATTCCTGTTTCATCCCCTGCGCACGCGTATGGGCAGTGGCAAATTGATCGCATTGTTGATTGCCAGCCTACCCACGGAGGCCCCGGACAATGCTTGCCAGAACGATCGTCACCACAACACTTGCCACCGCGCTCACCGCCGGTTCGGGCGCATTGTGCGCCATGACCGCCGAGGCCCTGCAGCGTGCCGACGCGCTATACCAGGCCAACTGCGCGGTATGCCACTCAGCCAGCCGCGGCGGCTACGTGGGGCCGGCGCTGCATAAGGACCGCCTTGTCCAGAGCGAGGCCGCGTTGCGCGGCACGATCATGACGGGCATCCCCGATACGCTGATGCCGCCGTTCCATTCGCGCATGCAGGACGAGGACATCCGGCTGGTGTCGCAGTACATCCGGACCCAGCCAGTGGGTCGCCCGGAATGGTCGATGGAGCAGGTTCGCGGCACCCTCCAGGTGCTGGTCGACGAGAAGCCGCTTCCGTCAAAGCCGGTCTACGGGATCGACTCGGTCTACGACCTGATGGTGGTCATGGCTCGTGGACGCTACGGGCGCGGAACCGGTGCCGATAACGCGAAGACGGTCTTCCTCGACGGCAGGACCAACAAGGTGGTCGGCGAAATCGCCACGCCGATCGCACCGCACATCATGGAGTTCAGCCCGGTCAACGAGCGATGGGCCTGGCTGAAGAGTGACGATGGCTACGTCTACAAGATCGACCTGTACTCGCTGAAGGTTGTGCGGAAGATCAAGACGGGCTTGACGGGCCCGGGCATAGCCGTGTCGAACGACGGCAAGTGGCTGGCTGCGAGTTCGTTCGTGCCCAACCTTGTCGTCATCCTGAAGGCCGATACGCTGGAGCCCGTGAAGTACCTGCGGCTCGAGGGCAAGGACCCCGATGGCAAATTCATCCAGTCGGCGGGCGGGCCTGTCATCGGCAGCCGCATCAACAACAAGTTTGCGCTGACATTGCGCCAGGCTGGCCAGATCTGGATCGTGGACCCGGATCGCCAGGGTATGCCGGTGACAAAGCTGGAAGGGGTTGGCCGCATGCTGCACGACACGTTCCTGACGCCGGACGGACGGTACTCGATGGTGGCGTCCTACGATGACAACAAGATCGTGGCTATTGACCTCAAGGAAGACAAAGTGGTACGCGATATCCCGGCGGGCTGCCAGCCACATGTCGGCTCCGGCGCCGTGACCCCGGTGGGCGGAAGGATGCTGGCGTTTGGAACCAACATCGGGCAGTGCGAAAAGGGCGACGTGGTCACGGTATGGGATACACGCGACTTCTCGGTGGTGAAGAACATCCCGGTGGCTGGGCCCACCGAGTCGCCAGCGGCTCACCCCGATGCTCCGTACGTGGCCGTCGATATCGTCACCAAGGACAAGAAGGCGTCGCAAATCCAGCTTATCGACAAGCAATCGCTCGAAGTGGTGCGCACGCTTGATGCAGGCGGTCATGCGTTCTTCCCGGAGTACACCCGTGACGGGAAGTACCTCTACGTCAGCGCCGGATACTACGGAGATCGGCTGCGGGTGTACGACAGCAAGACACTTGCCCTGGTGGCCGAGCACAAGATGGAAAGCCCCGCCGGCATCTTTTCGCGCGCCCGCACGCAGTGGATTTCGGTGGGCCTGCCGCCGACGCGAAAGAACTGAGGAGACGAGCCATGATCAAGCGTCGATGGATCTATCTGCTTGTACCGCTCGCCCTGTTGGGCGCAACGGCGACCGCGCATGCGGCGTCAGGCGGTGCGGCTGAAAAGGTCGTGCAAAAGCCGGCCGATCAACTGACGGCCATCCTGCCGCTTTGCGCCTCGTGCCACGGCATCGATGGCATCAGCAGCGTCGGCCTGTATCCCAACCTCGCCGGACAGAAGCCCGAATACCTGGCCAAGCAACTGCGCGACTTCAAGGCGGGGCTGCGGGAAGATGCCGTGATGCGTCCGATGGCTGAGCCGCTGGATGACGCATCGATCGATGCGTTGTCGCGGCACTTCGGAACGATGTCCGGTGCGCGCTGAGGTATCACGCTGCCACGCCGGCCGGCTCGCCTGAGCCGGGCTTGAGCCGGCAGCTTTCCACCGCCAGCTTGAGCCTGGCCATCGCCGCCTGGATCTGATCGACGCTCTGCGATGCATAGCCAAGTAGCAGTACGCGGTTGCCCGATGCGGGAATATGCGCGCAGGCGGCGTCGTCCATCGGATACAGTCTGACGCCGTGGACCAACGCATGATGCGCAATGTCGGCGGCACATGGTTCGCCGGGCGGCAAGTGCAGCGCCACGTGCATGCCCGTACCGGTTCCGCTGACTTGAACGTCGCCTCCCCATAGTTCATGCAGGCCGTCGAGCAGTGCATCGCGCTGCGCACGATAGCGGCAACGCAGCCGGTAAAGATGCCGGCTGTAGTCGCCATACTCGAAAAGGCGTGCAAGCACGGCCTGTTCGAGCCAGGGGCATCCATGATTCAGCAGTGCCTTGCGACGGGCGATTGCGTCGGTCAGCCATAGGGGACATGCCATGAATCCGAGCCGCAGCCCTGGTCCAAGCACTTTCGAGAACGACCCGACGTAGACGACGCGAGTGGGATCGAGTGCCATGAGCGGCGGCATTGGTGCGTTGTCATAGGCGAAGTCGCATAGTCGTCTTCGATCACACAGGCGCCGACGTCGGCAGCCCAGTCCAGCAACGCGCGGCGCCGGTCCATCGACATGGTGTAGCCAAGCGGGTACTGGTGCGATGGCGTGGTGTATGCCAACTGCACGGGCGTATGCGGCAACGCATCTGTGCGAAGCCCGTCCGCATCGACCGGAACAGGAATGCGCACTGCGTGCTTGAGGTGGGGCAGATTGCAGAAGCCTGCATAGCCGGGCGACTCCATCACGACGTGGTCGCCGTGATGGACGAGCTGAGCGGCAAGCAGGTGCAGCGCCTCCTGGACGCCGGCGACGATCAGTATCTGCGCCGGGTCGACCGAAAGCGCACGGGTCGCGGCCAGGTAGTCGGCAATCTGCATGCGCAGGCCCCAGAGGCCTTCCGCCGGCGTGTACTCACTGATCGCGTGACCCATCTGGCGCAGCAAAGGGTTTGACAGCATGGCCCAGCGCCGGACCGGAAACGCATCGGGAGCGGGGCGTCCGATCTTGAAGTCGAAGGTCACGGGAAGACTTGGCGGTGCGGCGTGGACACCAGGCGGCGACACCGATGCGCCCGCGCGTGACGAGCGCGGCAGTGGCGCATCCGGTCCCGGCGCGTCCCCCACGGTTGCGGGCAACGAGGATGCGCGTGGAATGGCCTCCGCGATATAGAAGCCTCGTCCCGGCTCCCCTCGCAACAGTCCCGCGTCGGTCAGACCTTCGTAGGCCCCGACCACTGTGTTCCGTGAGACGCGCAGCATTGCCACCATGCACGCAATCGACGGTAGCCGATCGCCGCTTTGCAACCGTCCGGAGACGATCAGTTGCTCGATCTGGCGCATGATCTGCCGCTTGTACGGTTCCGATCCATCGCGCGCGACCACGATCGGCAGGGAAAACGAATGGCGCTGCATGTTGTGGTGGTGTGGGGACCTTGCCTCATGCTAGGGCGGGCTCACCATTCAGTGATTTGTGCTGGCGCAAATTTGCGGGAGAGTGCGGCGGATTCTCACGTGACGATTGGCGTGCGTGCCACAAAGGAGCGGGTAATCGAGTCCTGCCGGGCATGCAGTGGTATGGTTACGCCTTTCCTGGCTTTCCGAATCCCGCAGTCTCATGTCGCGCGCCCTGGCGATCCTCAAAGAAGTCTTCGGCTACCACGCCTTTCGTGGCAGGCAGGGGGAGATCATCGACCACGTGGCGGAGGGTGGCGATTGCCTGGTGCTGATGCCTACCGGCGGCGGCAAGTCGCTCTGCTACCAGATTCCCGCTTTGCTCCGTCAGCAGGCCGGTCATGGCGTCGGCATTGTGGTGTCGCCGCTGATCGCGCTGATGCAGGACCAGGTCGCCGCGTTGACCGAGGCCGGGGTCCGGGCCGCCGTGCTCAATTCCACGCTTAGTGGCAGCGAGGCCTCGGCTGTCGAGCGCGATCTGCTGGCTGGCCGGCTGGACGTCCTCTATGTGGCGCCCGAGCGGCTGATGACGCCGCGCTTCCTGGACTTGCTCGACCGCACTCGCGTGGGTTTGTTTGCCATCGACGAAGCGCACTGCGTGTCGCAGTGGGGCCATGATTTCCGGCCGGAATACATCCAGCTGTCCGTGCTGCATGAGCGCTTTCCGAATGTGCCGCGTATCGCGCTTACCGCGACTGCCGATTCGCTGACGCGCAACGAAATCATCGAGCGGCTGGCGCTGGACGATGCGCGCGTCTTCATTTCGAGCTTCGATCGTCCGAACATCCGCTACCGCATCGTGGAGAAGGACAACGCGCGGAACCAGCTGCTGGCCTTTATCAAGGCGGAGCACATGAATGGCGACGGCGGCCACGACAGCGGCATCGTCTATTGCCTGTCGCGCAAGAAGGTCGAGGACACCGCGCAATGGCTGGCTGGCCACGGCATCAACGCGTTGGCCTACCACGCGGGCATGGATGCCCAGGTGCGGCAACACCATCAGGCCCGTTTCCGGGAGGAAGAGGGCATTGTGATGGTGGCTACGATTGCGTTCGGTATGGGAATCGACAAGCCGGATGTGCGGTTCGTGGCGCACCTCGACCTGCCCAAAAGCATGGAAGGCTACTATCAGGAGACCGGCCGCGCCGGGCGCGATGGGTTGCCGGCCAATGCCTGGATGGCCTATGGACTGGGCGATGTCGTGCAGCAGAAGCGCATGATCGATGAATCGGAAGCCGACGATGCGCACAAGCGTGTGTCGTCGTCCAAGCTCGATGCCCTGCTGGGTTTGTGCGAGACGGCGGGCTGCCGCCGCGTACGAATCCTGGCCTATTTCGAAGAGACCGCCGAACCTTGCGGCAACTGCGACACCTGCCTGGAGCCTCCGTCCACCTGGGACGGCACGCGTGAGGCGCAGATGGCGCTGTCATGCGTGTATCGCACGGCACAGACCAGCCGCGTGCATTTTGGGGCGACGCACCTGATCGAGGTGCTGCGCGGCAGCACCAACGAGAAGGTTCGCCAGTGGGGCCATGACAAGGTGTCGACCTTCGGGATCGGCAAGGATCTTTCGGTTGCGGAGTGGCACGCCATCTTCCGGCAACTGATCGCCAACGGCCTGCTGGTCATCGATCACGGCGGCCACGGCGCGCTGCTGCTTGGCGAACCGGCGCGAGCGGTGCTGAAGGGCGAGCAGTCGATCACGTTGCGGCGCCAGATCAGCAAGCCGGGCAAGTCCGGCGAACGCGCGGGACGCGGCGGCGGTGCCCGCACGGACCATACCGCCACGATGGACGCCGACACGCTGGCCAACTGGGAAGCGCTGCGACGCTGGCGCACGGCGACGGCAAAGTCGCATGGCGTGCCCGCCTATGTGATCTTCCACGATGCCACGCTGGCCGAACTGGCACGCAGCGCGCCCGAATCGCTTGACGAACTGGCGGAGGTGCCCGGAATCGGTGCGTCCAAGCTAGAGCGCTATGGCGACGAAATTCTCGAAACGCTGCGCGAGGTCTGAGGCCGGCGAGCCTTCCGCGGTCCTATAACGTATACGGCGCGTATACCCCTTGACCGTTGCCAATGTGGCTGCTAGAGTGCCAGATTCGAGTTTTTGGCTTCGGATTTCGCTCGTCCCTTGGATTTGTGGCGCTTCAGGTGCTCAGCCCAGGCAGTACGACAGCGGGATCCCGGCGAGCTCGCGCTCTTTGGCAAGTCTGTCACTTCACAGCCCTTCCTCCAGAGCGTCCGCTCACCTTTCCCGCGCCCAAAACCCGTTGTTGCCCCTTGGTCAGATGCTGGCGAAGGGGTGTTTTTGTAAAACCAAGCTGGATTGAACAATGCCAACTATCAACCAACTGGTTCGCAAGCCGCGTGTCTCTGAAGTCATCAAGAGCAAGAGCCCCGCACTTGAGAACTGCCCGCAGCGTCGCGGCGTGTGCACCCGCGTGTACACCACGACGCCGAAGAAGCCGAACTCGGCACTGCGTAAGGTCGCCAAGGTGCGCCTGACCAACGGTTTCGAAGTCATTTCGTATATCGGCGGTGAAGGCCACAACCTGCAGGAACACTCGGTCGTGCTGATCCGCGGCGGCCGTGTGAAGGATCTGCCGGGTGTGCGTTACCACATCGTCCGTGGTTCGCTGGATCTGCAAGGCGTGAAGGACCGCAAGCAGGCCCGTTCGAAGTACGGTGCGAAGCGTCCGAAGGCTGCCTAAGCTTCTACGCAAAGCAATATCCGACAGCCGTGACCAAACGTCATGGAGCTGTCACCAGGCGGCGGTACAACGGAGCGTTTTTTGTGCGCCGTGCCGTCGAGTAAGTGGTCACCCGGCGAATTTGCCCAGTCAGTTACTGGCAAGCTAGTTGGTGGCCGGAGAGCGGAAATATTCAGACCGCCTCTCAACTGAATCTTAAGGAAAGAAGATGCCACGTCGTCGTGAAGTCCCCAAGCGGGAAGTTCTGCCTGATCCGAAGTTCGGCAATGTTGAAGTTGCCAAGTTCATGAACGTGCTGATGCTGGACGGCAAGAAGTCGGTTGCCGAACGTATCGTTTATGGCGCGTTCGACCAGATCGAAAAGAAGGCAGGCAAGGCCCCCATCGAAGTGTTCTCCGTTGCCATCAACAACGTGAAGCCGGTGGTGGAAGTGAAGAGCCGTCGCGTGGGCGGCGCCAACTATCAGGTTCCGGTCGAAGTCCGTCCGTCGCGTCGTTTGGCATTGGCGATGCGTTGGCTGCGCGAGGCCGCGAAAAAACGCAGCGAGAAGTCGATGGCGCTGCGCCTGGCAGGTGAGCTGCTGGAAGCTGCAGAAGGCCGTGGTGGCGCAATGAAGAAGCGCGACGAAGTACACCGCATGGCCGAAGCCAACAAGGCGTTCTCGCACTTCCGCTTCTAAGGCGCGCGAAAAACGCTGTTGGTTGCCGGGCGGGCTGTGTTTTCACACATCTCGCCCGTTTGTGTTAAAGGCGCAGGTCATGAGATTTCTGCGCCTCATGGACGAATAGAGGATTAAAGTGGCTCGTAAGACTCCTATTGAGCGCTACCGTAACATCGGTATTTCGGCTCACATTGACGCGGGTAAAACCACCACGACCGAGCGGATCCTGTTCTACACCGGTGTGAACCACAAGATCGGTGAAGTGCATGATGGCGCGGCCACCATGGACTGGATGGAGCAGGAGCAGGAGCGCGGCATCACCATCACGTCTGCTGCGACCACCGCCTTCTGGAAGGGCATGGGCGGCAACTACCCCGAGCACCGCTTCAACATCATCGACACCCCGGGCCACGTGGACTTCACCATCGAGGTGGAGCGTTCCATGCGCGTGCTGGACGGCGCGTGCATGGTGTACTGCGCAGTGGGTGGCGTGCAGCCGCAGTCGGAAACCGTTTGGCGTCAGGCCAACAAGTACGGCGTGCCGCGTCTGGCGTTCGTCAACAAGATGGACCGTACCGGCGCGAACTTCTTCAAGGTCTACGAGCAGCTGAAGACTCGCCTGAAGGCCAACCCGGTGCCCGTCGTGGTGCCGATCGGCGCTGAAGACGGCTTCCAGGGCGTCGTCGATCTGCTGGAAATGAAGGCGATCATTTGGGACGAAGCCAGCCAGGGCGTGAAGTTCGAATACCAGGACATCCCGGCCGAGCTGCAAGCTACCGCTGACGAATGGCGCGAGAAGATGGTCGAGTCCGCCGCCGAAGCCAGCGAAGAGCTGATGGAAAAGTACCTGGGCGGCGAAGAGCTGACCCGCGCCGAGATCGTCAAGGCGCTGCGTGACCGTACCATCGCCTGCGAAATCCAGCCGATGCTGTGCGGCACCGCGTTCAAGAACAAGGGCGTGCAGCGTATGCTCGACGCCGTGATCGACTTCCTGCCGTCGCCGGTCGATATCCCGCCGGTCAAGGGCGTGGACGAAAGCGACGACGAGAAGAAGCTCGAGCGCAAGGCTGACGACAACGAGAAGTTCTCGGCGCTGGCGTTCAAGATCATGACCGACCCGTTCGTTGGTCAGCTGATCTTCTTCCGCGTGTACTCGGGCAAGATCAATTCGGGCGACACCGTGTACAACCCGGTGAAGCAGAAGAAGGAGCGTCTGGGCCGTATTCTGCAGATGCACGCCAACCAGCGCGAAGAAATCAAGGAAGTGCTGGCCGGCGACATCGCCGCCGCGGTGGGCCTGAAGGACGCCACCACGGGCGATACGCTGTGCGATCCGGCTGCCCCGATCGTGCTCGAGCGCATGGTGTTCCCGGAGCCGGTGATCTCGCAGGCTGTCGAGCCGAAGACCAAGGCCGACCAGGAAAAGATGGGCATCGCCCTGAACCGCCTGGCCGCCGAAGATCCGTCGTTCCGCGTGCGTACCGATGAAGAATCGGGTCAGACCATCATTTCGGGTATGGGCGAACTGCACCTGGAAATTCTGGTCGACCGGATGAAGCGTGAATTCAACGTGGAAGCCAACATCGGCGCGCCGCAGGTTGCCTACCGCGAAACCATTCGCAAGAAGGCCGAGGACGTCGAAGGCAAGTTCGTCAAGCAGTCGGGCGGCCGCGGCCAGTACGGTCACGCTGTGATCACGCTGGAACCGCAAGAGCCGGGCAAGGGCTTCGAGTTCGTCGACGCCATCAAGGGCGGTGTGATTCCTCGCGAATACATCCCGGCGGTCGAAAAGGGTATCGTCGACACGCTGCCGGCCGGTATTCTGGCTGGCTTCCCGGTGGTGGACGTGAAGGTCACGCTGACGTTCGGTTCGTACCACGACGTGGACTCGAACGAAAACGCGTTCCGTATGGCTGGCTCGATGGCTTTCAAGGAAGCCATGCGCAAGGCCAGCCCGGTTCTGCTCGAGCCGATGATGGCCGTGGAAGTGGAAACGCCGGAAGACTACACGGGTACCGTGATGGGCGACTTGTCGTCCCGCCGCGGCATCGTGCAGGGCATGGACGACATGGTTGGCGGCGGCAAGATCATCAAGGCCGAAGTCCCGCTGTCGGAAATGTTCGGTTATTCCACGTCGCTGCGCTCGGCCACGCAAGGTCGCGCCACGTACACGATGGAATTCAAGCACTACGCTGAAGCACCGAAGAACATCGCCGAAGCCGTGATGACGGCCAAGGGCAAGTAATAAAAGCTTCGCCGCCATGCGAGACCCGCGTGGCGGCGCAATGAATCGAATCACACTGAATTCCATTAGGAGCTGAAACATGGCAAAGGAAAAGTTCGAGCGGACCAAGCCGCACGTGAACGTAGGTACGATTGGTCACGTTGACCACGGCAAGACGACGCTGACGGCAGCGATTGCCACGGTGCTGGCTGCGAAGTTCGGCGGCGCCGCCAAGAAGTACGACGAGATCGACGCAGCGCCGGAAGAAAAGGCACGCGGTATCACGATCAACACCGCGCACGTGGAATACGAAACGGCTAACCGCCACTACGCCCACGTTGACTGCCCGGGCCACGCTGACTATGTGAAGAACATGATCACGGGCGCTGCGCAGATGGACGGCGCAATCCTGGTGTGCTCGGCCGCTGACGGCCCGATGCCGCAAACGCGCGAGCACATCCTGCTGGCCCGTCAGGTTGGCGTGCCTTACATCATCGTGTTCCTGAACAAGTGCGACATGGTGGACGACGCCGAGCTGCTCGAGCTGGTGGAAATGGAAGTGCGCGAGCTGCTGTCGAAGTACGACTTCCCGGGCGACGACACGCCGATCATCAAGGGTTCGGCCAAGCTGGCGCTGGAAGGCGACAAGGGCGAGCTGGGTGAAGTGGCAATCATGAACCTGGCCGACGCGCTGGACACGTACATCCCGACGCCGGAGCGCGCTGTGGACGGTACGTTCCTGATGCCGGTGGAAGACGTGTTCTCGATCTCGGGCCGCGGTACCGTGGTGACCGGTCGTATCGAGCGTGGCGTGGTGAAGGTCGGTGAAGAAATCGAAATCGTGGGTATCCGCCCGACGGTGAAGACGACTTGCACGGGCGTGGAAATGTTCCGCAAGCTGCTGGACCAAGGTCAAGCTGGCGACAACGTGGGTCTGCTGCTGCGCGGCACGAAGCGCGAAGACGTGGAGCGTGGTCAAGTTCTGTGCAAGCCGGGCTCGATCAAGCCGCACACCCACTTCACTGGTGAGGTGTACATTCTGTCGAAGGACGAAGGTGGTCGTCACACGCCGTTCTTCAACAACTACCGCCCGCAGTTCTACTTCCGTACGACCGACGTGACTGGCTCGATCGAGCTGCCGAAGGACAAGGAAATGGTCATGCCGGGTGACAACGTGTCGATCACCGTCAAGCTGATCGCCCCGATCGCCATGGAAGAAGGTCTGCGCTTCGCAATCCGCGAAGGCGGCCGTACCGTCGGCGCCGGCGTTGTGGCAAAGATCCTCGACT
>NZ_JBYOJV010000037.1:0-35464 GCF_057798835.1 Cupriavidus sp. 291-E7 | reverse complement strand
CAGGCAGACCTTTTTTACCAGTTCGCTGATGTCAAACGGCTTGGTGACATAGTCTGTTGCGCCGTGCTTCAGGATCTCGACTGCCTGCTCCACGCTCGCGAAAGCCGTAATGAAGATGAACGGCGGTACGAAAGTGGCCTGTTCGGCGACTCTCTTGAACACCTGATCTCCGGAAATATCCGGCAGACGGATATCGCTGATCACTGCGCTGTAGCGCCGTGATCGGATCGCTTCGAGGGCGGCTTCGCCCGTGCGGTACCAATCCAGGACGAATCCTTCGAGGCTGAAGCGGTCCGCCACGGACTCGCCCATGATCGGATCATCCTCGATGAGGCACAACCTCGGAGAACTGACGCTCATCATGCAGCTCCATCAATCGGGATCGTCACGTCAAAGCACGTCACACCGTCATCGTTCACTGCCTGAATCGCGCCATTGAGTGTGGTCGTGACCTGGTAACAGACCCACAGGCCAATAGGATAGGAGCGGCGGCCACCTTCGTGTTGAACCATCGAATAGGGCTCAAACAAATGCTCCATGCGTTCCGGTGGAATCGGCTCGCCATCGTTCGCTACCCTGATGCGCAAGCTTCCGTCTTCTACGTCAGCACGAAACCAGATCCTACCGTTATCGCCGATGGCCTTGACGGAATTAAGCAAGAGATTCAGCGATAGCTGCCTGACGTAGTGCGACTGAAGCGGAACAGGCTCAGCCAGACTGACCTGCCAAATTAGCGTTCCATGACGGGCGTCAATCTGCGGGGCAACCAGCATTCTCAAATCCTCCCAGTCGGACGGCGACATCGCCGGAGAGTCCAATCGCGCTTCAACAAGCAACGCGCCCACCGTGGTACGGATCTGGTTCAGCCCGCGCTCGAGGAGCCCAAGCGTCTTGTTTGTGAAGGCATCCGGGCTGCCATGCGTGGCCAATGTGTCCACCGCATTGAGCATGCCGCCCAACGGATTGTTGATTTCATGTGCAATGCCTGCCGCGACCCGGCCCACTGCGGCGAGCCGCTCGGAGGTCAGGATTTCTTTTTCCAGGCGCTCTTTCTCTGCAAGGCCTGTCAGCATGTCCGTGAAGCGCGCGTTCAACAGCGCGATCTCGGCATGTCCCTCCTTGTCAACCATGGATGCGATGTGTCCTGGGGGATCCTTGCCAACCCGCTGCAAGGCGTATGACAGTCGAGATAGTGGCGCCACAATACGCTTTCCCCATATCCAGCCAATCGCGATGAGAACGACGAGTCCTGGCAAGGTCACCGCGAAGAGTTGGAGCAAGGTCTTGCGCAAACGCGACGATATTTTCTCGGCGTCATACACCACCACGACGCGTCCCAGGTTGGAACCGTCGTCAGCCACGACATTCCCGGAGGCCACAACATCATCGACGAACAACCAGCCGGCTCCCGTGTAATGCACGCCTGTCTTGCCATTAGGCTCCGTGAGGAGCGCCTTCGCCGGAGGCGGCAGCGCCGCCAGCTTTGTCGTCATTGGAAACGTCGTGGTGTCAGTCGATACGAAGACGCGTGCTGCATTGTCGGTCACCGTAATACTCTCGAGCGCGTTATCCGCGTCACGCGCCTCAATGGGCGTGCGGATCACCTCGAAGGCCTGCCACACATCGTCGCGCAACAAGGGATCCCGTAACGATCTGGACAGCACGGCAACGAGATTCGTGGCCCCGGCTCGCAAATCTTGTCGTGCGTCCGACAACCCCTGCAGAAGCAGGGTCAGCGTCACCACGCACTCCGTAGCCAGGATGACGGCCGTTAGCGCGAGAGGAATCCGGTAGCGATAACTGAGATCACGAACGCCCATCACGTTCTCGACGTGTTTGCCGTGTGTGCCATTTGTGCAATGGTGTCGAAGATGCTGTCAGGCTCGTTTGCGAAGCCATCAAGGTTTAGCCGCCCCAACACATCGCGCCCACCTTCCGATCGCCCCATTGTGATGAACGCATCCTTGAGTATCGTTGCGTCTTCAGCTGCAAGGGATTTTCTGACGACTAACGGTGGAAAGCCGAACTCCTTCGATCGCCATGCCACTCGCACACCCTGCACGGCTTCCGGTTGCTGGGCGGCCAAGGTATCCCATACATAGCCGTCGACCGATCCACCGTTGGCCAGTCCTAACCGGACTGCATCGACCACCTTGCGATGACTGAAGGTAAAGAACGTCTTCTTGAAGAACCGGTCCGGACTGGTCCCGCGCGACAGCAGCTCAATTCGCGGGACGAGGTAGCCGCTATTGGAGAGTGGATCACTGAAGGCGTAGATCTTCCCCGCCAGATCGCCAATGGTTTGCGTCGCCCGATCCGATTCGGGAACGATGACATAGGACTGATAGAGAGGCTTGCCGTGGTAGAGCGGCGTGGCAAGTAGGGTCAACCGATCCTTCGCCATCACGTATGGATACCCGCAGACCCACGCCACATCGAGTTCGTCCCGCATCAGCAACTCCAGGATCTCGCCATAGGACCCTCGTTGAACAAACTGAACGCGCTTGCCGGTCGCTGTTTCGAGGTATTGCTGCCAGCGCCTGGTCGTCTCGACGCGGTCATTCAGAAACACCGGCGTGGTCCCAAACCGCAGCAAGTCTGGGTCGCGCCCGATGGCAAGCGAGAACGGTGCCACGCCGTAAGCCATCAAGCCACGCAGTACCGCGCGCCGAGTGACGTTTCGGTTTCGTAACATTTCGGTGTCTCCTCGCACTGCAGCAAGTTTCCGAGCCGTGACGTCGGCTTCATGCCTTCTATCGTGCAGCCACGGAAACCCCAAGGAAATCAGTAACTTGGGCTCCGGGCATGTCTTTTGCCAAGCAAACGCTGCTGCACAACTCAAACGGTAGCAGTTTCCAGAAGAAATGGAGGAGACCATGACGGAGAACGTTTCCCGGCGCACCTTCCTGAAAATCAGTGGCATTGGTGCGGCTGCAGGCGCAGTCGGGCCGCTGTCCCACGCCGAGGCCGCCGCGCCACCAGCCCCCGACACCAGCCGAACGCTCCTGCCATACCCGCGGCGCACCGTGGGCACGGTTGGCAAGATGGCCGTCAATCAGCCGGTGCCATTCAGCTATCCGGATGCTGCGTCTCCATGCGCCGCGATCAAGATGGGAACCCCGGTGCCGGGCGGTGTTGGCCCGGACAAAGATATCGTCGCCTATAGCACCCAGTGCACGCACATGGGTTGCCCCGTCACGTACGACCAGGCGACGCGAACATTTAAGTGCCCGTGCCACTTCAGCATGTTCGATGCCGAGAAGTCCGGCCAGATGATCTGCGGGCAGGCGACAGAGAACCTTCCCCGTGTGCAGCTCATGTACGACGCGCAAAGCGGCAGTATCTCCGCGGTGGGTATCGATGGGCTCATCTACGGGCGTCAAGCCAACATTCTGTGACCAGCGATACCGGAGACAACCATGCCCACCACAAAAGACCGGTTGACCCTGCCACCCGTCAACGCACAGAAAACCAACATGACGTGCCACTTCTGCATTGTCGGGTGTGGCTATCACGTCTACAAATGGCCTGAGGGCTCGGAAGGCGGACGCGCCCCCAGCCAAAACGCCTTGGGCACCGATTTTCGCAAACAGGTGCCACCGCTTTCCCTGACGCTGACCCCTGCCATGACGAACGTCGTCACAAACGCCGACGGATCGCGCCACAACATCATGATTGTTCCCGACAAGGCCTGCGTGGTGAACAGCGGCTTGAGTTCGACGCGTGGCGGGAAGATGGCGTCATACATGTACACGCCCGATGGCATCGGACGGGACCGGTTGCATAGTCCGATGATCTATCTTGCCGATCAATGGCTGGAGACGGATTGGGACAATGCCATGGCCGTGTACGCTGGCGTCATGAAGCGCGTGCTTGATCGCGATGGGCCGGATGGTGTCGTCTTCTCGTGCTTTGACCATGGCGGTGCGGGCGGCGGCTTCGAGAACACCTGGGGAACCGGGAAGCTGATGTTCTCCGCAATCCAGACGCAGATGGTCCGTATCCACAACCGCCCGGCCTACAACTCCGAGTGCCACGCCACGCGTGAGATGGGCATCGGCGAGCTCAACAACTCATATGAGGATGCGGAGTTGGCGGACGTGATCATGGCGATCGGCACGAACGCCTACGAGACGCAGACCAACTACTTCCTGAATCACTGGGTGCCGAACCTGCAAGGCGGCACCGTCGAGAAGCGCAAAACGCGCTTTCCTGGTGAGACTCTGGAGAAGGCAAAGATCATTTTGGTAGATCCCCGTCGCTCCCCGACGGTGGCGATCGCAGAACAAGTGGCGGGCAAGGACAACGTCCTGCATGTGGATCTGCAACCCGGAACGGATGTCGCGCTCTTCAATGGACTCTTCACCTATGTGGTCGACAAGGGATGGATCGATCGACCATTCATCGACACCTACACGCACGGGTTCGACGGCGCCATCAAGGCAAACCGGCTCTCCCTCGAAGAGACGTCGCGCATCACCGGCATCCCGCAAGAGAATCTCGTGAAGGCGGCGGAATGGGCATACAAGCCCAAGGCGAGTGGTCAGAGGCCGCGAACGATGCACGCCTATGAGAAAGGCATCATCTGGGGCAACGACAACTACCTGATCCAATCCGCTCTCGTTGACCTGGTCCTGGCCACGCACAACGTCGGGCGGCGCGGCACGGGCGTCGTGCGCATGGGCGGCCACCAGGAGGGGTACACGAGACCGCCATATCCCGGCAAGGGCAAGATCTACATCGATCAGGAACTCATCAAGGGCAAGGGTCGGATGATGACCTGGTGGGCGTGCAACAACTTTCAGACCAGCAACAATGCCCAGGCGTTGCGTGAAGCCGTTCTGCGCCGATCACAGATGGTGAAGGAAGCCATGTCGAAGACGCGCGGCGCCACGCCAGACCAGATGGCCGATGTCATCTATGAGGCAACCCGCAAGGGCGGTCTGTTTGTGACCAGCATCAATCTCTACCCGACCAAGCTGGCCGAGGCGGCGCACGTCATGCTGCCTGCCGCCCACCCAGGGGAAATGAATCTGACGTCAATGAACGGGGAGCGGCGAATCCGCCTGTCCGAACGCTTCATGGACCCGCCGGGATCGGCACTGCCCGATTGCCTCATCGCCGCGCGGATTGCGAACACCCTGAAGGCCATGTACGAGAAGGCCGGCAACGCAGATGCTGCCAAGCGATATGACGGCTTCGCGTGGAAGACGGAAGAGGATGCTTTCAATGACGGCTTCCGGCAAGCAGGCCAGCCAGGCGCCGGCCCCATTGACAGCCAGGGTGGCCCCACTGGCAATCTCGCGACCTATGAGCGTCTGCGCGCCATGGGGAACAATGGCGTCCAACTCCCGATCAAGGAATACGCCAACGGCAAGCTGGTCGGCACGGAGATGCTCTATACCGATGGCAAGTTCGATACCAAGGACGGGAAGGCGGAGTTCAAGCCGTCCCCGTGGCCAGGGTTACCGAAGACCGTGGCAGACCTGAAGGGCAAGTACAAGTTCTGGATCAACAATGGCCGCAACAATGAGATCTGGCAGACCGCGTACCACGACCAGTACAACGAATTCGTCAAGGGGCGATATCCCATGGCGTATATCGAGCTGAATCCGGGTGACGCCAAGTCTCTGGGCATCGAGCCGGGTGACGTGGTCGAAGTCTTCAATGACTTCGGTTCGACCTATGCCATGGCTTACCCCGTGCCATCTGCTAAGTCCGGACAGACCTTCATGGTCTTCGGCTATGTCAACGGCATTCAGGGGGATGTGACGACAGACTGGACCGACCGCAACATCGTGCCGTACTACAAGGGCACCTGGGCGGATATCCGCAGGGTCGGGTCCATGGAAGACTACAAGCGCAAGGTCAGCTTCAAAGATCGCCGCTATGTGTAGTCGACCCACGACAAGGTGAGCCAGGAGAGCCGCGCGCGTTGGGCGCAGCTCCCTGGCATTCCACGTTTCAGCCCACCAGGGCTAGCATTTGATCTTCTTGCCAGGCTTGCAGGCGGCCGAATCCACGCCCTGGCAGCAGTTCTCGGTCAGGAAATCGATCAGCGAGTTCATGCGCCCAATCTCGGGCGCGTAGTACACAAATCGCCCTTCCTGGCGAGAGGACACGAGCCCGGCGTGCGTCAGTTCCTTCAGGTGAAATGACAATGTCGCGCCGGCCAGCTTGAGTTCTTCTTGAATGACACCGACGCTCAGTCCCTCCGGCCCGGCTACAACGAGCCGGCGAAAGATGCTGAGACGTGAGGATTGTGCCAATGCCGACAAGGCTTGAATGGCTTCTTTTTCCTTCATGGGCACGAGGACGATCAAATCGAATGGTTGATTCTACCGTCATCGGCATGGCGCCACGGCGGACGCACCGCCAGCGCTTGCCGCCTTGACTGCTGAGGCTCCGGGAGCCCGGTGGTCAGCGTCAATCATGCCTTGCGCCGATAGCCGGTAGCCACTGCCGCGCACCGTCTCGATGATGGGGGCATAACCGTAGGGCTTGAGGATCGTGCGTAGGCGCTTGATATGCACATCTACCGTCCGCTCCTCGAGCGAAGAATGGCCGCCCCAGACTCGGTCAAGCAGCGTGATACGGCTGTGCACTTTTTCAGGGTTCGCTAGCAGGTAATGCAACAGCTTGAACTCGGTGGGGCCGACCTTCAACAAAACCTCTGCTCTTTTCACGACGACATATGCGCGGTGACACCGCGGGTCCAGTGTCAGCCCGTGAACGGTCACAAGCTCTCCGAAGAGCTGGGGCACATGCCGGCGGAGTGCCGCCCTGATGCGGGTGAGCAGTACGTTCGGCGCGATGGGCTTGAGCAGGTAGTCGTCCGCTCCAGCCTCCAGCGCCTCAATGCAGTCTTCGTCCGAACCTCGCGTGGACAACATGAGAACGGGCACTCGCCTGCTACGACCGCTTTTCCGCAAGCCCCGCAAAAATTCGATGGCCGAGTTACCCGGCAACGTATGACTCAATACGATCAGGTCAGGCGGAACGCTGGCCATCAAAGGCGCCGCCATCTGTGTGTCTGCCACACGCAGCGCAAAGTAACCGCCTCGCAGCAGCGTAGCGCTCAACATCTCTGCACTAGCGGCATCGTCCTCAATCGCCAATACGCTTGCCCGCATGCATGCCTCGTCATTCGTGAGGTTGGGGGTCATTCGCAGATTCCCGCCAGTCGGTGGCGTCTCGCGCGCTACCGCCGACTCGCTGTCATGGCTAGGGACCAAACCTCGATGGTTCTAGAACTATGTAAATAATTTGTAGAACGACTTTCGACTTGCGACAAGTCGCGGCCAGCCGTTTCAGGCGACAGGGGGCATAGCGGTCAAATATGCCTCATGAGACTCTTAGTGAAACCTGGACGCCATCTGATCTACCGCAATGAAAACGATCAATATTTTGATAATATTGGAAACATGGAAGTTATCGCTGCGTGGCCGGTCACTCGCGCCCGCGCTGTCCGCGCCTGAAGCCGCGTTCGAAGAGGAAGTCATCATGAAGACCCTGGAAGTGTTTGACCCTGCCATGTGCTGCCCAACTGGTGTCTGTGGGGTGTATGTGGACGCCGTCCTGGCGCAGTTTGCCGCTGACCTGAAATGGCTCGAAGCACAAGGCGTCACAGTCGCCCGACATAACCTTGGTCAGGAGCCCCAGGCATTCGCGGCCAACCCAGCCATCGTCAAGGAGATGGAGGGCGGCATGGACCGACTGCCGATCATTACGGTCGACGGGCGCATTGTCTCCACCGGCATGTATCCCTCGCGCCTGCACCTGGCACAGAAGCTTGACCTTGCGGTGGCCTCCAGTGACAAGCCGCGTGTCCGTGTGGGCGAATGCACGCCCGGATCCGGCTGCTGCTAACGGAGCGTGCCATGGCTCTCCCATCGACACGGACTCGTTACCTGTTCTTCACGGGGAAAGGCGGGGTCGGCAAGACCTCGCTGTCTTGTGCCACAGGCCTAGCTCTGGCCGAGGCGGGTAAATCCGTGCTCATCGTGAGCACGGACCCGGCCTCCAATCTCGACGAGGTGCTGGGCGTGTCCTTAAGCCAAGTGCCGACCGCGATCCCCGGAGCGCCCGGCCTGTGCGCCCTGAATATCGACCCTGAAGCCGCGGCACACGCCTACCGCGAGCGCATGGTGGCGCCTTACCGGGGCATCTTGCCTGCGGCGGCCATCCAGAGCATGGAGGAACAATTCTCCGGCGCGTGTACTGTTGAGATTGCCGCATTCGATGAATTCTCGAAGCTGCTGGGCGACCCGTCTGGCACAGCCGAGTTTGATCATGTCATCTTTGACACGGCCCCCACCGGCCACACGCTGCGTCTGCTGACGCTGCCGTCCGCTTGGGACGAGTTCATCTCGTCCTCGACCGGCGGCGCTTCCTGTCTGGGACCGCTAGCCGGCCTGGAGAAACAGAAGGCGCTTTATGCCGCGACAGTCGATCGGCTCTCCAGTGCCAACGAGACGACCGTCGTGCTGGTCGCACGTGCCGATATCGCATCGTTGCGAGAAGCCGAACGCACGCACGCCGAACTGGCTGCCCTCGGCATAGGAAATCAGGAGTTGGTCATCAACGGCCTATTCTCCGACGCGACCTCCGGGGACCCCATTGCGACGGCAATGGCGCTGCGGGCGGCTGAATCACTGGCCAATATGCCGGTGGCGCTCGCCGCATTGCCTCAGGCACGCATTCCCTTCCTGCCACGCGGCACGGTGGGATTAGACGCACTGCGCGAAATGGCCCACCCGGAGACGGTGGCATCCCCAACCGTTCACGACAGACCCGCCATCGACTTGCCGCCTGGCGCGGGTGGACTGGTCGAGCGCATGGCCTCCGCTGGCCACGGCGTCATCATGACGATGGGCAAAGGTGGCGTGGGCAAGACCACGGTGGCGGCTGCGGTGGCCGTGGCGCTGGCCAAGATGGGACACCGAGTCGTGCTATCGACAACGGACCCGGCCGCACACATTGCGGCCACGATCGATGGTGCGGTGCCAGGCTTGACGGTGAGCCGAATTGATCCAACGGAAGAAGTCAGGCAGTACACGGAAGAGGTTCTCGGCAAGGCTGGGCAGCAACTCGATGGCGCCGCACGCGCCATGCTGGAAGAAGACCTGCGCTCACCGTGTACCGAGGAGATTGCAGTTTTCAGAGCCTTCGCGCGCACTGTCGACGAAGGCAAGGACGGATTCGTCGTGCTGGATACCGCCCCCACAGGCCACACCATCCTGTTGCTCGACGCGGCGGAGGCGTACCACAAGGAAGTCATGCGCACGCAGGGCGACATGCCCGAGGCCGTCCGGCAGTTGTTGCCACGACTGCGCGATCCTGACTATACCCGCGTGCTCATTGTTACCCTGCCGGAAGCCACACCCGTGCACGAGGCAGAGCGCCTTTCGGAAGATCTCGCCCGCGCGGGCATCAACCCGTATGCGTGGGTCATCAATCAATCGCTCCTGGCAAGCGGGACGACTCACCCCATGCTGAGCCAACGCGGGGACTATGAAGTGCCCTTCATCCAACGTGTTGCCAAGGATCTGGCGCAAGAGTGTGCCCTGATCCCGTGGCTCGCCGAACTTCCCGTCGGCGTCGCTGGCCTGGAGCATCTGGTCAATCAGGAGTCGGCATAAGCGCCGATATGAGCACTTGCGGGGCAGCGGGCGCTTGGAGCGCGTCTGCTGCCGTCACAGAAAATTCACTTTGATTTATTTTATATTTCCAATATAGTCGAATCATGGAAACCGATCATGTTCTCGAAGCGCTCGCTGCGCTTGCCCATTCGATTCGTCTGTCCGTATTCCGACTGTTGGTCCAGGCTGGGCCGGAAGGGCTGGCTGCCGGCCGGATTGCGGAGCTGATGGAAATGCCGGCGTCGTCGCTGTCCTTCCATCTGAAGGAATTGCATCGCGCCGGCCTGCTTGCTAGCCGTCAGGACGGGCGCTGGATCATTTATATGGCCAACTTCGAGACCATGAACGCACTGCTGGGCTACCTCACGGAGAACTGCTGCAGCGGCAATCCATGCACTCCCGTGTCCAAACGTTTTGTCGCCATTGAGGCCTAACCATGAAGCGCTTCCACGTTCACGTCGGCGTCACCGATCTGTCTGCGAGCATTCGCTACTACTCCGCACTCTTTGCAACCGAACCAGCTGTGGTGAAAGAAGACTACGCCAAGTGGATGCTGGAGGATCCGCGCGTGAACTTCGCCATTTCGGCACGCGGCGCGGAAGCTGGCGTGGACCACCTCGGATTCCAGACCGACGATGCGGAAGAGTTGGTCGAGTTGAAGGCACGAGCCGAAGCGGCCGACATGGCACTGCTCGACGAAGGCGAGACCACCTGCTGCTATGCACGGAGCGAGAAGTACTGGGTGACCGATCCGCAAGGCATCGCCTGGGAGCATTTTCACACCCTTGGGAATGTGCCAGTGTACGGCGAATCCCGGAAGATCGAAGACGCCAAGCCAGAATCGGCGTGCTGCGCGCCTCGTGCGCCCCAGGGCAAGCCGATTGGCGTTGCCGTCAACTCCACGCCGTCCTGCTGCTGAGAGTGACCCATGAGTGAAAAAATCTACAACGTGCTGTTCATCTGCACCGGCAATTCGGCACGCTCGATCCTGTCGGAAGGCCTGATGAATCATCTCGGCAGAGGACGCTTCCGTGCCTACTCGGCGGGGAGTCATCCGACCGGGACGGTGAATCCGCTCGCTCTGGCGCAACTGGCGCGCTACGACATGGAGACACACGGTTTTCGCAGCAAAAGCTGGGACGAGTTCTCGCAAGACGGTGCACCGGAACTCGATTTCGTCTTCACGGTATGCGACAAGGCGGCGGGTGAAGTCTGCCCGATCTGGCCGGGCCAGCCGATGACTGCGCACTGGGGTGTTCCCGATCCTGCCGCATGCGAAGGGACCGATGCGCAGAAGCAGCAAGCCATCAGTGACGCCGCCATTTCGCTCAAGCGTCGCATAGAACTGTTCCTGGCATTGCCCCTGCCAAAACTGGATGCCGTTGCGCTCCAGAAGGCCGTCCGGGACATCGGACAGCAGTAACGCAGTCCGGCCCGTACTCCAATACTCTTACGTCGCGCCCCATGACTACCAACGTTTTGATCTTGTGCACCCACAACTCGGCCCGCAGTGTGCTGAGCGAAGGGATGTTGAACCATCTGGCCAAGCAGCTCGGCCGTGATGTCCGCGCCTACAGCGCGGGAAGCTCGCCGAGCGGTCGTATCAACCCGTTCGCCATCGAAGTGCTTGGCGACGCAGGTGTCGACGTTAGTGGCTTTCGCAGCAAGAGCTGGGACGAGTTTGTGGGCGAAAACGCTCCGGAGATGCGGGTCGTGATCACCGTGTGCGACAGCGCGGCCGAAGAGGAATGCCCCTACTGGCCGGGCAGCCCCGTGAAAGTGCACTGGGGCTACCCTGATCCCTCGAACACCGAAGGTGGTGACGCGAAGAAGCGTCAGGCCTTCGAACTCACGCGCCAGGCGATCGGCTATCGGATGCTGCAGTTGCTGCTGCTGCCGATCGAAGACATGAGCAACGCCGAACTTCAAGAGACGCTGCAACGTCTGGCTGGGAGCTGAACGATGAGCAGTCAGAATGTAGCGGCGTCCAGTCAAGCCGCGGGCAAGCCGGCCATCAGCTTTTTCGAGCGCTATCTGACCGTCTGGGTCGCGCTCTGCATCGTTGCCGGGATCGCGTTGGGGCAGATGCTGCCCGAGGTCTTCCAGGCGATCGGGCGCATGGAGTACGCCCAGGTCAATCTGCCCGTCGGCGTCCTCATCTGGGTGATGATCATCCCGATGCTGATCAAGATCGACTTCGGCGCGCTGGGCCAGGTGAAATCGCACTGGCGTGGCATCGGTGTGACCTTGTTCATCAACTGGGCGGTCAAGCCGTTTTCGATGGCTTTGCTCGGCTGGATCTTCGTGCGCCACCTCTTTGCGCCGCTGCTGCCCGCCGATCAGCTCGACAGCTATGTGGCTGGCCTGATCCTTCTCGCCGCCGCACCCTGCACCGCGATGGTCTTCGTGTGGAGTCAGTTGTGCAAGGGCGACCCGTACTTCACGTTGTCCCAGGTTGCGCTGAATGACGCGATCATGGTGGTGGCCTTTGCACCCGTTGTCGCGCTCCTGCTGGGCTTGTCGTCTATCACCGTACCGTGGGACACGTTGCTCACGTCGGTGGCGCTCTACATCGTCGTGCCGGTCATCATCTCGCAATTGCTGCGCAAGATGCTTCTGGGTCGAGGCGTCGCCTATTTCCAGCGCGTTACCCACAAGTTGGGACCGTACTCGATTACGGCACTGCTTCTGACGCTGATCCTGCTGTTCGCCTTCCAGGGCAAGGCCATCATCGATCAGCCGCTGGTCATTGCACTGCTGGCGGTACCTATCCTGATTCAGGTCTTCTTCAATTCCGGGCTCGCCTACCTCTTGAACCGCAAGCTGGGCGTCGCACACTGCGTAGCCGGTCCGTCCAGCCTGATTGGCGCCAGCAACTTCTTCGAGCTTGCCGTGGCAACCGCCATCAGTCTCTTCGGCTTCCAGTCGGGTGCGGCACTTGCTACGGTCGTGGGGGTGCTTATCGAGGTGCCGGTCATGCTGCTGGTCGTCAATATCGTCAACCGGTCGCAGTCCTGGTACGAGACCAAGAGCAACTAAGGAATCCGAATGTCGGTAACGATCTACCATAACCCCGAGTGCGGCACCTCACGCAATACGCTGGCGATGATTCGCAATGCGGGCATTGAACCAACGGTTATTGAATACCTGAACTCGCCGCCTGACCGGCAGACGCTGCAGCAGATGATCCGTGCCGCGGGCCTGACAGTTCGCCAGGCCATCCGCGAGAAAGGCACGCCTTACGCGGAACTCGGCCTGTCCGATCCCTCGCTGACTGACGATCAGTTGCTGGATGCGATGCTGGCCCATCCGATCCTGATCAACCGGCCGTTTGTCGTGACCGAACTCGGTATTCGCCTGTGCCGCCCCTCGGAACTGGTGCTCGATATTCTGCCCGCGCCACAGCAAGGCGCCTTCACCAAGGAGAATGGTGAAGTCGTCATCGACGCGCAGGGGCGGAGGGTCCAATGATGGATTTGCCCAATATCGTGCCAGCGGTGCTGGAAACGCCCAATCTGGACAAACTGGAGCCGGCACACGTCAGTACGCACCCGCCGCGTATCCTGCTGCTCTACGGTTCGTTGCGCGAGACGTCGTACAGCCGGCTGCTCGTGCAGGAAGCCGAACGAATCCTCCAGCATTTCGGCGCGGAGACCCGCATATTCGACCCGCACGAGCTGCCGATGGCCGACAGCGTCCCCGCCGACCACCCCAAGGTTGTCGAGCTGCGCAAACTGTCGGAATGGTCGGAAGGCCAGGTGTGGTGCAGCCCAGAGCGGCACGGCACGCTGACCGCGGTGTTCAAGAACCAGATCGACTGGCTCCCACTGGAAATGGGCGGCGTCCGCCCGACGCAGGGCCGGACGCTCGCCGTGATGCAGGTCAGCGGCGGCTCGCAGTCGTTCAATGCCGTCAATGCCCTGCGTGTGTTGGGGCGCTGGATGCGCATGGTGACCATCCCTAATCAGTCGTCGGTTGCCAAGGCGTACCAGGAATTCGATGCTGATGGCCGCATGAAGCCATCCTCCTACTATGACCGCGTCGTCGACGTCATGGAGGAGCTCTACAAGTTCACGCTGCTGGTTCGCGATCGCAGCGACTACCTGACGGACCGCTACAGCGAGCGCAAGGAAGCGGCACCTGCCACGGCCACCACACTCGCGGCCGCTGCCATGAGTCATGAGCAGGAAGCCCAGGTCGGTGATACGGATACTGGCGAAGTCGAATAATAATCAACAGGATGGCCATGGAGCCGAGCAGTAGCGTGATCGCCAGGCTGGGCATTGCCCAGACGCTGGCATGGGGGTCGACGTATTACCTGCCGGCCATGCTGGCGACGCCGATGGCGAAGGATCTCGGCGTGTCGGCACCGACGGTATTTGCGGCGTTCAGCGCGGCGCTGATTGTGTCGGCACTCATCGGCCCCTCCGCAGGCAGGATGATCGATCGAACCGGTGGGCGCTCGGTATTGGTGGCCACCAGTCTGATATTTGCCCTCGGACTCGCGGGTCTGGGATTCGCGCAGGGTGTCATCGGGCTGTTCGCCGCCTGGCTAATCCTTGGCGTCGGGATGGGTGCGGGCCTCTATGAGGCCGCATTTGCAACATTGGTGGCACTCTATGGCAATCGCTCACGGGGTGCCATCACCGGCATCACGCTGATTGCCGGATTCGCGAGCACTGTCGGCTGGCCACTATCGACCTACATGGATGCCCACGTTGGATGGCGAGGCGCGTGTCTTGCCTGGGCAGCACTTCATTTGACGCTGGGACTCGCCCTGAATCTCAGCATGCCTCGTGGCGCGATTGCTATTGAGAGGCCCGTGGCTCGACCGTCCACCGTAGTCGCTTCGGCAGAGGAACCTTTGCAACGGTTCGCTTCATTTGCGCTGGCATTTGTCTTTGCGGCTACCTGGTTTATCAGTACCGCCATGGCTGCACATTTGCCTCGACTACTTCAGGCCGGCGGTGCGACGCTTGCCACCGCCGTCTTGGTCGGTGCGCTGATTGGACCCGCCCAAGTCGGAGCGCGCATTCTGGAGTTTGGCCTACTGCGCAAGGTTCACCCACTGCTATCAGCGCGCATCGCCGCCGCCATGCACCCGCTCGGCGCACTGGCTTTTGGCCTGCTGGGCGCGCCGGCCGCCGTCCTGTTTGGCGTTCTACACGGCGCAGGCAACGGCATCCTCACGATTGCAAAAGGCACGCTTCCACTGGTCATCTTCGGCCCGGGTGGCTACGGGCTTCGACAAGGCGTTCTGATGGTCCCGGCCCGTGTCGCTCAGGCATTAGCGCCATGGCTCTTCGGCATGCTGCTCGACATCGCCGGCGCCAAGGCGCTCTGGCTGTCGTCCGGGCTCGGTGTTGCAGCCGTTCTGATGTTACTTGCCGTTCGGGATGTGAAATCGGCTCAGGCTCAACCTGCTTGAGTGACGGTCCAGCCAACCTAAGCCATCGCCTACGTGTGACGCCAGACCTTGACGGCTGAGATCAGCAGGATGGCGGCTAGCAGTGGCAGCAGCAGGTCCGTGGGTACCATCCCGAGCAGCAGTCCGCCTAGGTAGGCACCGACGATGGAGCCCGCAGCCATCAGCCCCGCAAAGCCGCGATGGCGGAGCAGCACCGAAAAGCTCTGGTCCCGGCTGTAGCGCGCGAAGGCGGCCAGCATCGTGGGCAAGCTGATGGCGAGGCTCAGGCTGCCCGCGAGCTTGAGATCGACGCCAAAAAGTAGCGTCAGGGTTGGAATCAGCAGTTCGCCGCCGGCCACACCCATGACGGCAGCCATGACGCCTATCGCGAAACCCGCCACCACGCCCCCAGCAAACTGAATGGGTCCAGGTTGCAACAAGGCCTGGTGGCTCCCAGCCCCATGGCTCGTCCAGAGCACCACGGCCATGCCGACGAGCAGAATGGCGATGATCCGGTACAGCAGGTCCGAGCGCATGCGCGTGGCCCAACTCGCCCCGCACCACGCGCCGACCAGGCTTCCCGCAAGCAGGTTAAGAATGATTGGCCAATGGGAGAGCACCTGCGCGGCCGACACGGCCTGAGTCCGGAAAGGCAAGGCAAACGCCACTACCACCAGGCTCATCGCCTTGTTCAGGATCACGGCTTCCAGCGCGGCGAAACGGTAAAAACCAATGAGCAGTGGAAGCCGGAACTCGGCGCCACCCAGTCCGATCAGTCCGCCAAGGGTGCCAACGAGGCCCCCGCCAACAAAGGCCGCGGCCTTGGACTGCGAGGAGTTCGATGCACTGTGGGCCATTTTGATTGCTGCCGCAGGGGCATGACGTGAATGAGATCCGAGCCCAGGCGCACGGCGAGCGTCGCGCCAGGGAACCGGTTTTAGACGAGCCACTCTCACACCATGTAACGGGTGGCTCGACAAGCGATATCTAATCCATACGATATCGAATCCAAAGTATATCGCATGGCCGTGTTGACCAGAATCGCCGATAATGGATGCCATGAAACCAACGCTCTCGACATCGCCCGCTCATGAAAAGGCCCGTTTTCGGGTCGAGATCAAGCACGCAGTGGCCATCGGCCCGGGCAAGGCTGACGTTCTGGAGGGGATAGCCGAAACCGGTTCGATTGCCGAAACGGGGAGGCGGTTGAACATGAGCTACCAGAAGGTCTGGTCGCTTGTGGCGGCCATGAATGCCGACTTTGTCGAACCGCTGGTGCTCAAGCAACGGGGAGGCGCATCCGGCGGCGGAGCGCAACTCAGCCTGACGGGTCAGCGCGTGCTCGAGGTCTACCGAGCCATCGAGCGCGACGCGCAGCGGGCGATCGAAAAACGGCTACCTCAGTTGCTTCGCCTAATTCGGCCAGACACCGGCGAGTTGAGTTAATCGCGTTCCGCCGACTCCGGACGTCTCGGAACGCCCTCAGGCGAGCCTATTAGGTGTGAGCGCTACGGACATCAGTGTCAGCGATGTCAGTCCCCGTTTTCCAGGCGCCGGGCGATGCGCGAAAACATGGCCGTTACAAGAGACTGACTCAGAAGATCTACATCGTGATCAAGTTCCTCGAGTTCCTGAACGGAGAAGCTGCTAGATACCCGCGCCGCAAATTCGTTGGCGAGCGCGATCACACGTGCATTCTGTTCACTTTGCGTGGCTGCGGACTCTTGAATGGCCACCACAGCAGTGGTGAACGAAAGGTAGTGATCTGCGTGAATGGCAAAAATCCGCTGACTGTCACTCCCTTTCTTGGCCCACACATCGTGTTGGATTCGGTTGCGCCGCACACGGACTTCGTCCAGGTTGTCCAGGATCGCGATGGTCGCGGCTAGTTCCGCGCCGCTCAGCGACTCCTCGGCGACCTTTCTCGCGCCTGCGGTGGCGCTGGCCGCGCTCTTGTGCTTTTTCAGATGCCGGGCGGCTTCATCTGGTGTCGTATCCAGCAAGATCGCGAAGTAGCAGTTCAGGTTCACTTCGGCATGGGCCCACGACGCCGCGATCGCCCCGATTTTTTCAGCAAATTTTGGCGACTCGCGAATCAGATGCGGCCCCACCTCCAGGACGGGCGCTCCCGTTTCATCAAAGATCTGGATCCCGTATTTCTTCCGTGTCATTGTTGACTGGTTTTTAACCGGCTAAGTAAGTAGAAACTGCGACCCGTCGTCGGCCAATACGGTACGGCTTATGGCCTGCTGCTTGACCTAGGGCGTATCGCCACTAAACGTCGCATCCACAAATTCCCGCAACTGCGTCAGGTCCGTCTTGGCATAGGCCGCTGTGGTCTGCACTGAGGCGTGGCCAAGCAGCGCCTGGGCGGCTGGCAACGGTACCTGGTGGTCAACCACCAGCGTGCGCGCATAGGCATGGCGTAACCAGTGCGGCGATGCGGCGCGTAGCAGCAACGCCTGCGCCGGCTCGCGCGCCTGCAGACCATTGGCCACGTCAGCAAAGATCGCCTTGACCTCGCGATAGAGGCCGGCCTGCCGGAGCGCTTCCCCCTTGTTGCCGTGGACCACCGGCAATGCCTCGTGCGCTGGCGGCTCGGGCGGCAAGCCGCGGGCGCGGCGATACGCCCGCAGCACCGCCACGCACGGATTCGGCAGCGGAATGGCCCGCACCTTTCGCCCCTTGCCGCAGACATACAGGGTCCACCGCCCGGGCGCTTCGACCTCCAGGCGGGGCAGTGCAGTCTCATCCGACCAGGCCAGTTCCGCCAGGCGCACGCCTGCATAGCGATACAGCGCCCAGATCGCCCGCCGTCGCCACGCCGGCAACGCATCGTCGGCACTGTTCGCCTCCAGCCAGGCATCGCACGCGTCCAGCAGCGCAGGCGGAATCAGCCGCGTCGGCACAAAACCGGTCCGCGCACGACTGCCGGCAGACAGGCCGGCGGCCGGATTGGCGTGCAGGTAGCCGGTGGCGTACCAGTAGCCGTAAAGACTCGCCACCACCGCGAGTGCGCGCGTGCAGGTCGCTTCGGACAGCGGTGGCGACGCGGCCTCCGTGCCGGGCTCGCCGTGCTGCAACGTGTGCCGGTAAGCGAGCAGTTGCTGGCGCGTCAGGTCCGACAACGGCCCAAGCCCGTGCGTGCCACACCAGCGCATCAGGCGACGTAGCTCGGCGCCATAAGCACGCAGCGTATGGCGCGATCGGCCGGTCCGGTCGCGCAGAAAGAGCGCCAACGCCTGCGCGTCATCGACGGCACCCAGCGTGTTGGCGGCGCTCTGAGGCTGGGCGAAGCGGCCAGCGCGTGCGAGCCACGCGGGGTCGGCATGACCGAATGCGGCCAGCCATGGCGTGGCGACCATCCCCGTCACCTCTGTGGCAGCCACTACCCCTGGCTTGCTCCCCGGCGAGGCGGTGGTGGAGCGGAAGCGGCGGCGGTGCGTGTGCAGCAGCCGGGCGAGGACCGTCTCCGGGCTGGGCGCTTGGTCCGCCGGCGCGGTGCGCAGGCGTCCGCGCTCCCAGTACTCGACGGCCCCGTCGTGGGCCAGCAGCAGGGTAAGCACCGTCGGCTGCGCGGCCTTGGCGTCCGCGAGCGATCCGTAGCGGCGCTTGATGCGTGTGAGGGTCCAGTGCGCGTAGACCGGATGCCCGAGCGTCTCGGCGAGGTAGGCGAGCGCCGCGTCGACCGTCGCCGGCAAGGGGCGCGGTGGCACCGCACCGGTATCGATCCAGTCGGCCGGATTCATGACTGATTGCGGCGCTTGCTGTTGGGCTTGCTGTCAGGCTTACCAGGCGGCTTACCGATCGATCGCGGCGCGCGCGCCACCTTCGCCGCGGGCGGTGCAGCGGCCAGGGTCGCGCGCAGCAGTTCATCGAGCTGGGCGCGCTGGCTGGCCGTGACGGCCTTGAGGGCACTGGCCTCGCCGGCGGCGGTCTGGCGCGCCGCGCGTTCGCTGATCAGCTCCGCGTCGAGTCGGTCGCGCTCCTCCTCGAGCGCCGCGATGCGCCGCTCGGCGAACTTGAGTTGCGAGGCCAGTTGCGTCCGCTCGGCGCGCACCGCGTCGCGCTGATGGGCGGTTTCCTGCAGGAGCTGTTTCGACAGCGCCTCGTAGCGCGTCTGGACGGTGGAGATCGCTTCGGCATGGGTGCGTTCGTCCGCCAGCACACGTGCCTGCACGGTCGCCAGTGCCGTCTCGAGTTCGCCACGACGTGCCGCGTGGTCGTCGGCCCGCGCGCTGGCGGCCGCGAGGGCAGCGCTGGCTTCGGCCAGCGCGGTGTCGCGCGCGGCCAGCTGCCCGCGCACCTCGCTGAGCTCCTGGCGCAGCAGCTCGACCCGCAGGTCGGCCTCGGCGCGGGCGGACTGTGCGGCCTCCGCGGTCTGTTGCGCCTCGCGCCGCAGGCGCACCACGTCATCCAACTGGACCGCCACGGCGGCCTGCCACAGCGCGCGCATCGCTTCGGCAATCTCGGCGGGAAGCTCGGGCAGGGCCAGGTCGGCCAGGCCCGCGCGCACGACTTCGGCCTCGATGGCATTGAGTGTGCGCGACAGCGTCGCCGGGTCGCCGCCGCCGAGCCGGTCGCGCAGCTTGCGCACCGACACCACGCGGCGAAAGCGGGCGGCGGTGGGCGGTGCCGCATCCCCGGCCTCGGTCAGCATGCCCAGCACGGTGGCGCGGATCTGGTCGGGCGTGGCGGCGAGGCGGGGCATGGCGATAGAAAGCAGGGAATGTGGCCCTATCTTACACACGATCCTAACGTTAGGAAAGGCATATTCCTGTGGTTCAAGAAAATGAAAACAGGATAAATCTAATTATCTTGCTAAAACAGAATCTAACGACCCAAAGGGTGCGTTTGGCCGCGCGGGAGCCCGATCAGCGTTTCAAATCCAGGGGAGGAGGACCAGTCAGCAAGTGACTGATTTGACGGGGATTTTAGGCAAGCGTCGCCCGGAAACCCGCATGGTTGCTAGGGGTGGCTACCCTGGCAAATTGCAGGGAAATCAAAGGGACCCCCGTCAGGGTAACCGTGTCGGGGCGCATGGCAGTTCCTCGCCGGACTAGGAGCCGCCTAGGGTACGCGCATCAACTCGGACATTTGAACTTGGCTATAAGCGGACATTACAACTTGGCGCCAACATCTGCCGTTGGCATAATGTTTGTTATGTTAAATATGTACAGTCTTCGTGGGGGCCCGCATGACCAGACCAGAGTCCTCTAACGTAAAGATGATAAGAATCTCAACGTAAAGTTGGTAAGAAATGCGTCTTCGACCATTTCCCATCTTGTCTTGGCACTTTTACGTTAGTTTTCGCGACTCTCTGCGATTCCTCCCAATTTAGACCTCCACGATTCTCTCTTCCAGTTTGCGTCTGAGGGTGTCTGTTCTACGATTAACTCCTGCCGGTACACTGCTCAGGTTCGTGCGCATCGCGATCGCCGCGGGTGTCATCTAGTTACTTCCGTGCCAGATGAGGCTAGTCGATGATTGGTATGTAGGCGCGCGAGCCGCGCAGCAGACATTACGTATCAAAATGGTCGCGGACTTTCTCCGCAGCGCGGGAGGCGCTTTGGTGCCTTTTAAGAAGCTGGTGCTGCCGCCTCATTTGGACGGCCGCATGGCACCTTCCGCTTGCCGCAGGCCCGCTGCCTGATCGACTCGCGGGATGACTACGAAGCTGTCCTTTGCTGGTTGCGATCCAAATCACCGCAGTCGTCAGATCAGACTCTGCGCATGCGCGAAAAACGCAAAGATGCCGGCGACGGGAAGGAGCGCATTGACTGGTTGCAAGGCTATTCAAATACCCAACGGCCGTACCAGAAAGAAGCTGAACGCTTTCTCCTGTGGTCAATATTGGTCCGAGGGAAAGCGCTGTCCTCTATCGATGCGGAGGATTGCATGGCGTACCGACGGTTTCTTGCTGATCCACCCAAGGAATGTTGCGGCCCGCGCTCACGGGAGCGATGGACGCCCCTTTGGCGGCCCTTCGAGGGATTGCTGAAGCCGCGCGCCCAGAGCCATGCGATCAAGCTCCTGGCTAATCTGTACGGGTACCTCGGTGTCCAGCTCTATCTGGCAGGCAATCCGTGGTTGGAAATTTATACACCTTCGCGTACGAACACCGAATCGGTCAATGGCCATCAAATCTTGACCCTCTCCCGCACAAAAATACCGTACAAAAATCGCTGTTGCACAAGCGAAATAACCCGTCATAGCGTAGAAGCTAGCAGTGAATCTTCTTGTGTGACTCTCCAAGATTTCGATCAGAAGCCATACCTTCTGAAGGCGTACCTGTTACTTCCTTGCATGCCGATAGGTGGATGTTGCGCGTCACGCGGCGACGACAGTGCCGCATGACGGCATGCATAAGGCTACTCGATGGGAGACCTTAGAACGAATGACGCATCCCCATCACGGCGCCCGCTTGATTCTGCCCCGGGTTGGTATTGCCGAAAGACCTTCCCGCATCGGAGAAGCCGAGGTTTGATGTCCCCCTGTTCTTCGTATAGCCGAGCGACGCGTAGATGCGCGTACGTTTGGAGAACTCGTACTCTGCCTTCACCGCAAAAAGCCAGGGGTCGTTACCCGTATTCTTGAAGTCTTGAAAGTACGCGGCTCCCTGCAAGGTAATGGCCGGTTTCACCTGCCAGCTCGCGCCAAGCCAGTACAGGTTCGACCCTTGGTTGGCTGCGCCGGAAATTGCACCCGGTACAACGCCGCCATCATAGGCACGAGCCCACCGGTAGCCCGCAAAAAATTTGCTCGATCCCATGGCATAGGTTGCCGCCGTGGAAATTCGTCGCACCTTTGCATCAGGGGATTGTGTCAGTGTGCCCGTACGGATCTCGTCATAGGCCCCGGCGATCGCAATCGGGCCAGTCGTGTATGTGACATAACCACCAAACTCCCTGCCTAGCTTTGCGTTGCCCGGTACTTCGCTGCCATTTATCGCGTTGCTGTCTGCGCCGAAGCTGTAGAATGCGGACGCTTTCAGGCCACCAAATGCACCGACGTACTTGATCGTATTGTCCGCGCGCTGGGTGTATATTGGATCCTGAGTAAAGATCGAGTACTTTGGCGCCAGGCCCATCGGCTCGAAATCACCGACGAAGTCATAGAATGCGACTTGCTGTCGCCCCAGCAAGACGCTCCCCCAGCTTCCCTGCACACCAACATAGGCATGGCGCCCAAACATCCGACCGCCTAGCCCAGCCTTCCCCGTGTCTGTTTCGAATCCGTTCTCCAAGACAAAAAGGGCGCGAAGACTACCGCCAAGTTCCTCCGTGCCACGCAGACCCCAACGCGAGCCTGCGATGTTGCCCGTGGTCTGCCGGACGACACTATTTCCGTTTCCGGGCTGATGATTGGTATACTCAACGCCGGCGTCGATTACCCCGTATAAAACAAGAGATGATTGGGCAAAACTCACCGAAGCCAGCAGCGAAAGACTAGTACCAATGGCGGCTTTATTGACGAATGTGATACGACTCACAAATACTCCTAGATCAGTTTGTAAGTACTTCGTTGGAAAATATTCTTGTAGAAATACTGATTGGCTCAAGGAGTTTCATCAGAGCATCCGTTTTTTCAGAAAAATGATATGCTTAGATTTTTTGTAATATTATATATTTAATTGACTAGCCATTTATTAATGCTATGTTTGGATATTAATGGAGATCACATATTGATATGGTGTAATTCCAATAAAATTGGTCACGTGTTAGGGCGGCATGCAACGATTTCAGGAGTTTTCGTGCGGCGCCAAACCTGGTAGAAGAATGCCGCGCTAACTATCGAAATGACACCGACAACGGCAAGGGAGAATGCGATGCTTCGAACCAGCATGTCCCGTTCGCCAGCTGTCAATACCTGGCTACCGATCGAGTAGATCTGATCGCGGGTGCGCTGTGTCAGAGTGGCATGAGGGGCCAGCATGACAATGGCGATCCCAGTGAGTCCTCCGGCACTTTGCAGCGATGCGCGAAGTGCATTGACGATCCCGCGATGCTCCACGGGGGCTCGCGCTATGAGCAGCTGATTGCACGGTGTCACAAATAGTGCAAGGCTGACACCAAGTCCCAGCACGCATACCACCACCCATGAAGTTGCTTCGACAGCTACGGCAGCCCCAATTGCGAGACTGAAAATAGCAAGTCCTGTGAGCGCGAACGTGCACAATTTTGCGGACTGGACGTGTCGGGTGACCCAGCCGGCGACCGGCGCGCCCAGTATCATTCCAGCAGCAAGCCCGCTGAGTCGCCATCCAATCTCGCTAACAGGAATGCCGAGGACAACCTGATAGTAGATCGCTAGAATGACGATCGGTCCTTGCTGCGCAATGCCTACTACGAACACACACGCATACAATGCCAATCGCCTGGCATCTCGGAGAAGCGACGGCAGAATCAATGGCGAGTGGAATTTTTGCACCCAATTCCATAGGAAAAAGAAGCTCGTCAGGCTTATCGCTAGGAGCGCAATCACCGTGCCAATTTCCGTTAGTGCCATGTTCGGGCCCGCAGCGGAACCGGCTCGGGTGAGAGCCCAGCTCAGGAATCCGAGTCCGAATGCCGAGAGCATTGCGCCGATGAAATCGAATCTACCGTGTTCTGGCGGCACAACATCCTTGGGGAGAATTCTCATGGCGCAAACAAAGACGACCATACCCAATGCGGCGGAGACCCCGAATATGCTCCGCCAACCGAATGCGTGATCAAGCCACGCCCCTAGTGATGGGCCGAGCGCCTGGGCAATCGCGGCAACCATCGCAAGACTGCCCAACGCACCCCCCAGGTTGCGGTCACGATAGGCGTCCGCAACAAGGACAGCTGTATTCGAAAAGATCGCCGCGGCCGCGACGCCCTGTATCAATCGGAAGAAAATTAGCAGGATGGCATTGGGGGACAATGCCCCAAGGCATGCGGTTACGGTGAATATGCACACGCCACCGCAAAATATTCGCTTCCTGCCATAGATGTCCGCCACTCTCCCTAAACAGAGGGTAAGAATCGAAAGACTGAGCCAATAGCTCAACATCACCCATTGAATCTCACCGTTTGTTGCCTGCAGGCTATGCGCGATGGTCGGCGCCAGTACGCTGACCGCCGTCGCATTGAAAAAGCATGCTGTAGCTGCAAGAGACGCGCATATGAGCACCAGAACGGGAAGTGTTCGAGAGCGCAGTTCACCGCCAACGTGCACGTCCATCTACTGCTCTACCTTGAAGCCGGACGCCTCGACTACTGGTTTCCAGAAGTCATGGTCCTTTTGCATCTGTGTAGCTAGATAGGACGCAGGTAGACCGGTTGGTTGCATGCCAATTCGATCTAGCAACGCCCCCATTCGTGGTGTCTTGACGGCCCGGATAAACGACGACTCCAGGGTCTTAACGATGACGTCTGGCGTCCCGGAGGGGACGTAGGCACCATAGGATGTTGTGGCTCGATCGAACGCCTTGAAGCCAAGTTCATGCACCGTCGGCACGTCGGGCAGCCATCTGACTCGCTCGGTTCCGCTAACCGCAATAATTCGTATCTTGCCCGAACGATGCAATTCAAACTGGCTACCAAGCGCATCCGTGCCGACCGGTACGTGCCCACCAGCAATGTCTGTGACAAGCGGCGCCCCCCCTTTGTAGTTGACGGCGGCGATTGGCGTACCAATTTCCTTCCCGAGCGCAATAATTGCAAAGTGAAGGGCGCCTCCGAGCGACGTCAAACCAAAAGTTCTCTGTGCAGGATCTTTCTTCACTGCGGAAACATAGTCGGTAAATGACTTGTATGGCGATGAAACTGCTGTTGAAATGACAGCCGGATTATTCGTCAGATGAGCTACCGGACGGAAGTCCCGGGGATAGTCATACTTGAGAGACCTATAGCTCATCGGAAAGATGACAAAGGGTGGACCTGAGGCAATCAAGATGGTCCTACCATCGGGCTTGGCGCGCTTGACGTAATCGATCGACATCATGGTGGAAGCCCCAGGGCGATTGTCGACCAGCACGGTTTCGCCAAGCGAGGACGACAGTTCCTCCGCGAGACCGCGAGCCAGTGCATCGAGCGCACCGCCCGGCGCGAATCCGACTACAAGGCGAATTGGCTCTTTGCCCTGAGCACTAGCTTTTTGCGGGACAAATGTAGCGGATGCCAGCGTCAATACGGCAAGTGGAATGCTTAGTAGTTGCTTCATATATGTACCGTTCGCGGGAGGGTTACAACGCCTGAAATTGACCTGCTTCGAGGGGCGACCGCAATGACGGACACGCCTGTTCAAAGGAGTAGGCGGCAGCAAGCAGTTGTACGTCTTCCTTAAACGTGCCTACCATTTGCAATCCGATCGGGAGTCCTTGCGCAGACCAGCCGCACGGTATGGAAACTGCCGGATGGCCAGACAAATTGAACGGCATGGTCCAAGGGAACCAATTCGGCCGGACTTCGGAATAGATGACACCATCGATCTCCAACTTGCCGAAGAGATCCTGATCAATCGGGAGTGCCGTTTGGTTGATCGTGGGGGTTATGAGGAAGTCGATTGTCTTGAACAGATCCGCGACCTGCCGATACAAGGCTGTTCGTGCAAACAGTGCCGCTTGATACTCGACGGTTGTGACGTCCCGAACCAGTGCCAATTGCTGCAGCATGGATGGTGTCATGACATCGCTGTGCAACCGAGCGAGATCCGTGAATCGCGCTCGCCAGCTCGTGTGATTGATGACTCGCCAGATCGCCTCCACGTCGAAATCAAGAGTGACTTCTTCTACGATCGCACCTTGAGTTCGGAACACGTCCAAGGCCGCATCGAACGCCGCCGAGACGGCCGATGCAATCGGCCTTCCTTTCGGGGTACGGGCGAACCCAATAGTCTTTCCCCGAAGCGAGTATTCGGCAAAAGATGCATGCCGGGCGAATGCTTCGGCGGAGTAGCCGACTGACCACGGATCACACGAGTCCTCGCCGGCCATGACCTGCAGCATTAGCGCAGTGTCCACGGCCGTACGGGTCATTGGGGTGACGTAGGTGTAGTTTGAAAAGGCGTCTTGAGCCTGGCTATGAGGAACCACACCGAGACTTTGCTTGAAACCAAAAATACCGTTGCACGCCGCAGGGATGCGGGTAGAGCCACCCCCATCCGTCGCGATCGCGATTGGGCCCATCCCCGCGGCTACAGCGACGGCGGCACCGCCACTCGATCCGCCACTGGTATGCATCTTGCTCCAGGCATTGGGAGTCTTCCCAAAAAGTGGTGCATCGGTCAGGCACTTGGCGCCGAACTCAGAAGTCGTTGTCTTACCCAGCAGCAGTGCACCGCTCTGACGCATTCTCTGAACTGCCAGTGCGTCGGTGTCTGGTATGTTGTCGGCAAATATCACCGATCCGTGGGTGGTCCTGATACCCTTGGTATTGACAATGTCCTTGACGGAATAGGGCACACCGTCCAACGCGCTTAACGGCGCATTGCGAAGCCACCGTGCTTCCGATTCCCGCGAGGCCTTGAGCGCGTCGTCGTGACAAAGGGTCAGGAAGCAATTGAGATGTGGCTGAAGATCATCGATGCGATCGAAAGTCGCGCGGACAACGTCGACCGGGGACAGCGTTCTATTGCGATAGCAGGAGGTCAGTTCAGCGGCTGATAGGGTTGCAATGGACATCGAGAGAGGTGTAGGCGGTTGTCGTTGTCTCAATGGTTCCACCGTAGCATCAACGTTACAAATATTGTTTTCGAAAGCCCCCATATGACAAAGCTAACAGGCACCGATCTGCGTGGTTTTTCGTACTTTGTCGCCGTAGCAGAGGAGAAGACGCTTGCCGCAGCGGCCGCTCGGCTACATATGGCGCAGCCACCTTTGTCTGTGCAAATTCGCAAGCTGGAGCAGAGGGTCGGTATCAACCTGTTCGAGCGCAGCAGCACTGGCATGCGTCTGACCGAGGCCGGTCACGCCCTATATGTGCGGGCGAGGGATGCGATTCGGTTGGCTCAGGACGGTTTCGACGCCGCAATTGCCATTGGCAGTGGATATAGAGGAACGCTGAAGGTTGGCATCATGCATGCCCTCTGCTACCAATTCCTGCCGGCGATCGTCGAAGCGCTACAAAAGGAGATGCCCGGAGTTGATTTCTGCTTTGAAGAATTGGACGCACCCATGGTACGCCGCGCGCTTCAAGAAAGACGCATTCATGTGGCGCTGAGCACTGCGTCCGCCACTCACGGCAACATTGCAAGTGTCGATTGTGGGCAGATTCGATTTAGGGCGGCAGTTCCAGAAAGAAGATTTTCGGCGTCAGTGGAAGCGATATCACTGGGGAGGCTAGCGTCTGAGCCGTTAATCCTATTGCCGACAGTCCAGGAAGCTGGAACTGCGGGAGTTTTGAAGTTGTTCACGGAGAATGGCTATGCACCGATCATCGCACATCGAGTCCAGACCGTGCATGGCGCTTTGGCATTGATCAAGGCTGGGATGGGAGTTGCCATATTGCCGGAAAGTGTATTCGCCATGTTGCCTTCTGGCGTAATCGTCCGCCCAATTTGCGACGTCGACTATAGAATTAGCGTTGGCGCAAGCTGGCTAAAGGAGCAACCGGAACAGGCGGCGATCGATCGGTTTGTCCAGATTGTCCGACCCATCCTAGATTCGGAATTCGATAGTCTGTCCCGATAAACGATGGCGCTGACCTGCGAGCTTTGAGTCGGTACTGCTGTTTGTATGACTACATCACGCCTGAAATCTTCGATGATCTGTTTGGAGGCCAACCAGTGACTAGCATCGCCCGCATTGGTCACTTGTCGGCTCGATAGTCCCGCATAACAGTCGTCTGACGCCCGCTTCCACGGGGAATCATCATCCACGAGCGACTAAACTCGCAGCGGCTCATCGATACACGATGGACTTCGCATTCTGCGGGGGAAGAAGTCGCGCTAACAATACCATTCAACGGTCGAGCCGGAGCACTGGTGAGTATGACAGTGCTACTCGTTTGATGTTGCAGAGTAACTCGTAAGCGATTGTCCCCGCTCTCTTCGCCACTTCGTTGACACTGACGTGCTTTCCCCACAGCTCGACGGTGCTGCCAATGCCTGCCGACGGTGTTTCCGTAATATCGACTGTGAGCATGTCCATCGATACACGACCAATAAGCCTTGAAAGTTGCCCGTCGACCAAGACCGGTGTTCCTTCTGACGCCGCCCGGGGATATCCGTCAGCGTAGCCCATTGCGACCAGTCCGACTCGTGTCGGACGTCTCGCGACGAAGCGGGCTCCATAGCCTAATGCGTCGCCTTGACGAAGGTTACGGACAGCAAATATGCGGCTGCCCAGGGTCATCACCGGTATCAGCCCACTGTCATTCGACAGCATCGGATCTGCACCATACATGGCAACACCGGGACGAGCCCACTCTTGCCGAGCCGACGGCCAGGCCAGTATCCCCGCAGAATTGCAGAGGCTCCGCTCGCAGGGAAGCTCCGAGGTCGCTTCATTGAATAGTGCAATCTGGCTTGCAGTTGCGTCCGAGTCCGGTTCGTCAGCGCGCGCGAAATGGGACATCAAGATGATTTTCCTGACCTTATCCGTCGCGACGAGTCGAGCGTAGGTCGTGGTGGCTTCACCGATATCGAAGCCGGCACGCGCCATGCCGGTATCAAACTTCAGCCACACTGTTAGTGGCGCAGAGACCGGGTATTGCTCAATCATCTGAAGCTGCTGCTCGTGGTGCACGGTAACCCACAAATTGAGTATCTGAGCGAGCGCGAAGTCCTCTTCGTCGAAAACGCCCTCCAACACCAAAATAGGCGCCCGGATTCCTGCTTGACGCAAGGCGATCGCCTCTTCTAGAAATGCTACCGCGTAGCCGTCAGCCTTGCTAGCCAGTGCTTGAGCGCACTGAACGGCCCCGTGGCCATAGGCGTTCGCTTTGAGTACCGCCAGGGCACGGCCTCCGTGTTTTTCCTTCAGGTGTGCGTAGTTCTGGCGCAAAGCATCCAGGTTGATATGTGCGCGAGCAGGGCGGGCCATAGGTCAATTTCGGTTTGTCATCAATAACTTTGGGCTCAGCTGGCCCGGCCGTCCGCGGTAGCAGTCATTAAAATTCATCTGCCCCGATTGCAATCGTTCGCAGGCGAGCCAGCGATAAATCAATAGAACGCCAACACGCAAGGATTGGTTTCGATGAGCTCAGACGTCGCGCGCAGTATTTCAAGAGACAACGCACGGATCCGGACAGACCTTTGAGACAGCCCGGAGGCTGTCCGCAGATTATGCAATGTCAGTTATTGCTTGGGAAAGCAAACTGTGCTTTCTCGGTGCTCTCGCGCTTTGGCCAGCGTTGGGTAATTGCCTTGCGGCGGGTGTAGAAGCGGACCCCGTCGGGACCGTACGCGTGCAGGTCGCCGAAGAGTGAGCGCTTCCAGCCACCAAAGCTGTGGTAGGCCACGGGCACCGGCAATGGCACATTGACGCCCACCATGCCGACTTCGATTTCGTCGCAGAAGATGCGAGCCGATTCACCATCGCGGGTGAAGATGCACGTGCCATTGCCATACTCGTGGGCGTTAATGAGCTCGATTGCTGCCTGCAGGCTTTTGACGCGCACGATGCACAGTACCGGCCCGAAGATCTCGTCCTTGTAGATGGGCATGTCGGTGCCGACATGGTCGAACAGCGTGCCACCCAGGAAGTATCCATTTTCATGGCCCGCCACTTTGAAGCCGCGACCATCGACCAGAAGCTTGGCGCCGGCGGCTTCGCCTGCTGCAATGTATCCGGTCACTCGTTCGAGCGCTGCAGCGGTGACCAGCGGCCCCATATCCAGGCCGCACGAGGTACCAGGGCCAATCTTCAGCGCTTCAATTGCCGGAACAACCTTGTGAACGAGAGCATCGGCAATTTCGTCGCCGACACATACGGCAACCGATATAGCCATGCAGCGCTCCCCGCAGGAGCCATAGGCAGCACCCATTAACGCGTTGACGGCGCTGTGCAGGTCAGCGTCCGGCATGAAGACCGCATGGTTCTTGGCGCCGCCCAAGGCCTGCACGCGCTTACCTCGCTTAGTACCTTCGGCGTAGATGTACTCAGCAATGGGCGTGGATCCAACAAAGCTCAGGGCCTTGACGTCCGGATGCTCAATCAGTGCATCCACGGCTTCCTTATTTCCGTTGACCACGTTGAGGACCCCCTTGGGCAAGCCAGCCTTGTAGAACAGTTCGGCAATCATGAGCGTCGAACTGGGATCGCGCTCGGAGGGCTTCAGGACGAAGGTGTTGCCGCAGGCGATAGCAAGCGGATACATCCACAACGGCACCATCGCCGGGAAGTTGAATGGCGTGATGCCTGCGACCACGCCAAGCGGCTGGAAGTCGCTCCAGGCATCGATGCTCGGACCTACGTTGCGGTTGTATTCACCTTTCAGCAGCTCGGGAGCGGCACAGGCGTATTCCACGTTCTCGATGCCGCGCTTTAGTTCGCCAGCCGCGTCTTCGATGGTCTTGCCGTGCTCCTGACTAATGAGCTCGACGATTGCCTTCTCATTCTCCTCCAGCAACTGCTTGAAGCGGAAGAGTACCTGTGCCCGCTTTGCTGGGGGTGTATTGCGCCATGCAGGGAATGCAGCTTTGGCGGTCAGAATGGCGTGCTTCAGGGTGGCGGAGTTCGCGAGGACAATTTCACCAGTGACCTCACCCGTAGATGGGTTGTAGACCAACGAAGGGCGGCCTTCGCCTACGACGCGTTCGCCGTTAATGAAGTGTGGAATGATGTTCATGACGTTGATAGTTGCAGAATGGCTAACAGTCGTATTGCTTTAGGAGAGGGTTTCAAGGACACCGCCAACGGCGTCGAACATGGTGTCGAGCTCGCCCGTCGTCGTGTTGAACGCCGGACCGAATTGGAGCGTGTCTCCGCCAAATCGGACGTAGAAGCCCTTCCTCCACAACGCCAAGCCGGCCTCAAACGGGCGGATGGTCGCGTCACCGTCGCGGGGCGCGATCTGTATTGCCCCGGCCAGGCCGCAATTCCGGATGTCCACGACGTGCTTGGCGCCGTGGATGTCGTGAATGGCCTTTTCAAAATGGGAGGCCAGGTCGGCAGCTTTCTGAATGAGGTTCTCCCGCTTGAGCAGGTCGAGCGTTGCAAGACCTGCGGCGCAGGCGACGGGGTGGGCAGAGTACGTATAGCCGTGCGCGAACTCTACGGCGTGTTGCGGTGCCGACTGGTTCATAAACGTGTTGTAGATTTCGATCGATGCAATGACGGCACCCATAGGGATGGCGCCGTTGGTCAGTTGCTTGGCGACATTCATGATGTCGGGGGTCACGCCGAAGAACTCGGCACCCGTTGCCTCGCCCATGCGGCCGAAGCCCGTAATGACTTCGTCGAAAATCAGCAGAATTCCGTGCTGGTCGCAGATTTCACGCAGACGCTGGAGGTAGCCCTTCGGCGGAACAATTACGCCGGCGGACCCCGACATCGGTTCTACGATGACCGCAGCGATGTTCGACGCGTCGTGCAGTTCGATAAGTTTCAGCAACTCATTGGCTAGCTCAATGCCGCCCGTGTCGGCCTGGCCCTTGGTGAAGGCGCAGCCTGCTTGTAGGGTATGCGGAAGATGGTCTACGTCCATCAACTGGCCGAACGTTTTTCTGTTGCCACCGATGCCGCCCAGGCTGGTACCAGCAACGTTCACACCGTGATAGCCCCGCGCCCGGCCAATGAGCTTGGTCTTGGCAGGCTGGCCCTTCAGCCGCCAGTAGGCGCGCGCCATCTTCACTGCGGTGTCAGCGCATTCCGAGCCCGAATTGGTGTAGAAGACGTGCTTCAGATCGCCCGGCATCATGTCCACAATGCGCTCGGCCAGCGCGAATGAGAGGGGGTGCCCGAATTGGAACGCTGGCGCGTAGTCCAGAGTGCTCAATTGGCTTGCCACGGCTTCCTGAATCTCCTTGCGGCTATGGCCGGCACCGCACGTCCACAAGCCGGACAACCCGTCGAAGACCTTGCGGCCATCGGCGTCAATCAGATGGCGCCCCTCAGCGGCGACGATCAAACGCGGGTCTGCGCGAAAGTTTCGGTTGGCGCTGAACGGCATCCAGTGGGCGCTGAGGTTCAGGTCAGCCATGTTCTTTAGGGCGTGGGCGGTGGAGGGGTTCACGACAATTCCTTTGATGAAGGGTCTGTGCGCCGCAGTGTGGCCTCTCTATTACGTGAGTAAAATACTATTCTTCTCATCATTACTTTTGATTTTGCTCACCTATGAAGAAAACCGCACTTTCGCAGGTCACGGACTTCGACCTAAAACTGCTTCGAGTTTTCAGGGCAGTAGCAGAGGTCGGCAGTTTTGCAGCGGCCGAGAGTGCACTCGGTATCACGCGCTCGGCAATCAGCCTGCACATGAGCGACCTCGAGGAGCGCCTTGGCGTCCGGCTGTGCCAGCGGGGGCGGGCTGGATTTGCCCTGACGGATGAAGGCCGTGAAGTTCTTAGAGCAGGCGAAGCGGTGCTCGCTGCGATAGAGGGCTTCCGCACCGAGGTAAATCAACTACATCGAAGCCTGCGCGGTGAACTTAACCTCGGGCTTATGAACAATCTAGTCACGCAGCCGAAGATGCGAATCACCAATGCACTGAAGGAAATCCGGCGTCAGAGCGATGGCGTGCGCATCAACATCAGCATGAGTACGCCTGGTGAAATAGAGAGAGGCATATTGGATGGCCGAATACACGTCGGAGCCTTGCCAATGCTCACGACGCTCTCGGCGCTCGACTACAGCCCCCTCTACGAAGAACGCTCGCAACTCTATTGCAGCCACAACCATCGACTGTTCGCTTCTGCGAGGAAGGTAACGGCGTCGGACCTGCGAGAGGTGCCTGCCGTAGCGCCGAGCTACCGGATGAGCGCGGAAGCCATGCAACTGCACCGAGACCTACACTGTGCTGCAACGGCGACCGACCGGGAAGGCATAGCTTTTCTGATTCTAACCGGGGAATATATTGGTTTCCTGCCCAACCACTTTGCTTCGAGTTGGGTTGAGAAAGGCATGCTCGCTCCACTGGTTGCAAAGGAGATGCAGTTCGAAGTAACGCTGGGCATCGCAACGAGGAAGGGCCGGCGAAAGAACCTGATCGTTGATCGTTTCCTTGAAGTCTTGCTCGAGAGTTCCGTCGTCTGAACCAGGCCTTCCACTCATCGCCTTGCCAAATACCCCAAGCTGGCCACCTTGAGGTGCTGAACAAGTCGAACAATGTGGCTGGAAAGCGTCCACAGCCCTTTGGGCAGGCACATTCACCGACCCGTTACTACCAATGGGTCTTTGTGATCTGCCACCTGATTGGCGGTAATCGCGCCACGGTAACAGCACCAGACGGTCTCGAATATGGCGCAGCAATATCCGGATTAGGCGTGAAGTCATTGCCAGGCACCCCCGATTTGACGCCACTCTTTGCCCCGCCAAGCACGAGTGGGCTCGGTCCGACCATGGCGGGCCCATCCGATCCGCCCGTGTTCAGCACGGTTCCCGTTTGACCGAATGCCCGACGCTCCTGCTCGAGCATCTTCCGGATGCTCTTCGGGTGTACCAGGCTTCTTTACACCGCTGGTCGCATTGTTCAGCGCCTCATTCTGTGCCGCCAACGCTGCTGAAATGGCGCTTCCACCCAGGAGCAGCCCAGTGGAGCCACCTTGAGCGAACCCATCGGACGCGCTCGCCGAGCGCTTGCAGCCCCATGACCACTTCAATAGGACCCTCCTCTAGATTTCACCAGCGAATACCACCAGGCGCGAGGCCGCGAGTTGGGAGAAGTCGATGTCCTGGACGCTCTCGAAGTCGACCAGCACGACGGCACCGGTGCCCATCATTGAACCTCCCGTCGCATCCCAACCGACCGCATCGATACCGCTTCCGCCAGTGTAATCCCCATGGCTCATGCTCCCGATGATATTTTTAGTTTCGCCACCCATTCTACCTAACGCGCCAGCGCGACGAGCATCGGCAGGAAGGCAGGCCTCGGGCATTGACGGCCGTGGCCACCGCCTTGTCCAAATCTCCCTTATTCGCATGGCGTGGCGGGCGTCGCCCTCTGGGTCTTGCCGGTGTTGCCGAACCAAGCGGAACCATCTCAGCAAGAAATCGGAATTAATCTCTCCCCGGCCTTTATCCAGAATGCTTCCACCGCCCCGACTTGAGGCGGCAACTCGACCGAGAAGAGGATCATCATGGGAAGCAGAAACAGTGGCAATCGCGGCAATCGTGGTGGTGGTGGATCCCAGGACAAGGCCCGCGACGACAGCGACGCGGAAGCCTGGCCCTCTCTCCTCGACGATTGCGAACTACGACGTCGGACGGGCTTCCGGCCGATCGATCCACTACGGCCCCGAGGACTGGGAAAGAGCAGCGAAGCTCCTTGAGAATCGAGGCATCCCACTCACGCGGCCTGCAGGTGAGATTCGCCGTGCCGAACCCTGTGCGCTCTTTTGACAGGCGCCGATAGGCCACAGGGCAACAGCGGCCAGCGCAATTTATGTTGAATGCGGTGCGTAGGTCGGAATTGAGTTTTTGCGCCTCGCGCCGGAGGCGCACTACGTCGTCGGGCTGGAGCGACACCGCGGCCTGCCATACCGCGCACTTGCGCCTCGGCGATCTCGAGCGGTAGCTCGGACAGTGCCAGGTCGGTAAGACACGCGCGCACGACTTAGGCCTCGATGGCGTTGAGCGTTCGCGACAGCGCACTTTCCACTCCGGTCACAGACTGTGTGCAGCATTCCTAATGGTCGCCACCATGCCAGTCTTCGACTAGTAGCTGCGCCCCACACGGGAAAACTCGCTTACGTTGTATGTCACAGGATCGAGGTTGCGCACCCTGGCCTGTCCGGCAATCAATGTGTCATAGGGCCCGATCGGCATACCAGCGGCCGCCAGTTGTGCACGAATTTCGCCTGCGCGCTGGGCGTCCTCTGTATCAAATGGGACCACCTCAAGCTGCAACGCGTCGATGCGAGCAGGTTTCGCCGCCGCGCACTGGCTCTTGTAAGCCCCGTAGTACAACTCGTGAGCAACGATAAAACGCCTCAGGCCCACTCAGGCCGCCAGAGGGCTGACCGGCGCAAAGACTCCATGTAAAAGCGTCTATTGCATCACTATCACTCGTGCCGCTCGTGCTCGATTGATTGCAACGGAATAGAATTTCCCGATACTGAACCGCCCCGGGAACCGTGGAGGCTGGTTGGTTTAAGTTAATAGCGGTTCAGCGGCAGGCATTTGAAGCTGCCGATAGTAGTTTGTATATGAACGTCTCCCGTTTGAGCAAGCTCTCTTGTGTGTAGACGGACAGGATGGGTTGCAGCTGTATATCCGGCCTTGTTGCAGCCGGTTTCTCTGCTGCGGGCCCCGATGAAATCCGCTGACTTGCGCCTTATTGCCTCAACGAGCTTT
>NZ_JBYOJV010000036.1:0-37530 GCF_057798835.1 Cupriavidus sp. 291-E7 | reverse complement strand
GCCGTCTTCTGCAACTGCGCGACCGTGGCCTGCGAGGTGTTGACCAGCGCCATAGCGCCCTCGAACCGGGTCAGCGCCCCCTCGGCCAGCGCCCCGCCGGCGGCAGACGCTGCTTTCCCGGTGTTGACCTTGGCTGTGGGCGTCGCCTGCTCGCTGGACTCGGTAAAGGTGAGATCGAAGGTGACCATGCCACCCTCTTTCTTCGAGTGGGACATCTCCCCCACTCCAGCCTTTACCCTAAGCGTGCCGAGCCACGGATGCACCAGCTCGCCCTCGCCTTCGGTTTCCAGCGCCACGAGGAACTTGTCTCGCCTGTCCATGTAGTCGGCGCCGGCCAAGAAGCCGGTCACCTTGTACTCGCGCGTGACGCGACCCATGTCCTCGACATACGGGACGTTTTTCCCCGGATACTCGTGCGTCACCACCCGGCGGCCGATGGGAACCTTATCCCCCTCGACCTCGAATGGCACGCCACGAAAGGAGGCCGGGCGCAACTTTTCGCGCCAGGTTGCCATTGCTTTCTCCTGATCAATCCGCCCCGGACAGCGAGCGGTAACCGACGCGCGGCGTCATGGTGAGGCCGGGCTGGTTGGTGTTGCCGGGATCGACGCGGGTGCCGGCCGGCGCGTTCTCGAAACGAACCGTCATGTCACCGCGCAGCTGCTGCGTCTGCGCGGTCTGCGACGACAGGGAGGCGGTCCAGTTGCGTACGGAATCGGTCCCCGATCGGATAGCCCCGCCAGCAGCGGCCGCCCCATCACCACCGCCACCGCTGAAGAAATTGCCGACTTTCTGCCCGATCCATGCCCCGGCATTCACCAGCGGCTCGATGTACGGCTTGACGCGGTCCCACAGGCCGCTAAACCACGCGACGATGGGCTCCCAGTTGGACATGATGATGCCGAGCGGATGGAAGCTGAAGAACGCATCTTTGATCCAGTCCCATGCCACTCCGGTGACCGCGACAACCGCATCCCACAGCGCGCCAAAGAACTCGGTGATCGGCCCCCAATTGGCGAGGATTGGCGCCAGCGGCGTGAAGCCGAGTGCCGAGCGGATCCAACCCCACGCGGTTGCGGCATAGCCTTGGATGCTCGCCCACAGGCCCGCGAAGAACGGACCCACGGTCGACCAGTTGGCGATCAGCAGTCCCGCCACCAGCGCAATACCGCGCACCGCCAGGCCGATCGGCGTCAGGTTAGTGATGCCCATCAGCAACTTGATCCCACCAGCAGCCGCGATTGCGCCCAGCTTCAGCACGGTCAAGCCAGCCGCCGCGCCGAGCACACCCTGAATCACTGCCGGGTTAGCGCTGGCGAAGGCGGACATACCGTCAACCAGCGGCCCGACGTACGCAAGGAACGAATTGAGCGGCGGCAACAGAACGTTGCCTACCGAGATCGCCAGCGCCGTCACTCGGTTCTGCATCAGCTGCATGTTGTTCGCCGTGGTGGCTGCACGGGACTCGTATTCCTTTTGCATCGAGCCGGCGTATTGCGACGCCTCGCCCACACGCTGGAAATTCTTCTGCAGCAGATCCATGTTTGTGAGCAACGGCGCGATCGCCCCGATGGATTCCTTGCCAAACAGCCCATCGAGCACGGAAGCCTGTTTCGACTTGTCCACCTTCCCGATGGCGGTCAGTACGCGCAGCATCGTGCCTTGCGCGTCCTTCTGCATATCCACGGCCAATTGCTTGGCATCGAGCCGCAGCGCCTTAAACGTCTGCTGCTGCTCTTTAGTGGCTGACGCACCGGATGTCAGGGTCAGCATCATGTTCTTGATGCCGGTGGCCGCGATCTCCTCCTGCACCCCCATGCCGGCGAGCGTCGCACCCATTGCCGCGATCTGACTGGCGGCGAAGCCCGCCACCTCACCCAGCGGGCCGATCCGCGTCACGATCTCGGAGATCTTGGCGGCCTTCGCTGGCCCGTTATTCCCGAGATAGTTGATTTGATCAGCCAGCTGCACGACGGCGTCCTGCCCCAGCTTGAATGACGTGCGCCAGGTCGCCATCATCTCGCCGGCCTGCTCGGCGGTCTGATCGAATGCGACGCCCATCTTGACCGCGTCCTCGGCAAACTTGGGCAACTCAGCCTTATCGAAACCAGCCTGGCCGCCGGCGGCGACGATCGCTGCGATGTCCTTGGCTGCCATCGGCAGGCGCTTGGACATATCCATGATGTCCTGCCCCATCGCCTTGAACTGGTCCGGCGTGTCGAAATCGACCACCTTTCGCACGTCCGCCATCGCGCTTTCGAAATCGACCGCTGCCTTGGTGGCGGCGATGACCGGCGCGGCCAGTGCGCCACCAGCCAGCACATCGCCAAAAGACAGATCGCCCAGCCCATCCGACTTGAGGCCCTTCCGGAATCCGGCGATGTTCTTGCGGATGCCTGCAAGCGCCGGCGACAGCTGATCGACACCCGTGATCAGCGCCTTGAGTTGAAACCTGTCAGCCATTTACCTATTCCGGTTGTCTGGCCCGATTGATGCGCCTGGCGTGGTGCCAGTAGGTCATCAGCCGGGAAATGGGCCGCCGCAGCATGACCTCGGGATCCTGATGCCAGAACTCCGCGAGGTCATAGACCAGATCGACCATCAGGTCGGCCTCTTGGCACCCCGCCTCAAGAAAAAACCCATGACCCAGAGACACAGGTTGTTCAGGTCGCCGACATCAAGCTGCCGAACCGAACTCATGGGGATCTCAGCGCAGCGGGACACATATTTCATGGCCGCCGTCGTGTTGAGGTTGATCGAGTCACCTTCACCGATGAAGTACGGGACACCCTTGCAGGCCTCCACGTCTTCGCCATTTGGCTCGCGCAGCGTCAGTTCGGTAACTTCTTCGCCGTTTGCCTGGATAGGCTTTTCGAGTGGGAATTTCATTGCCAGTTACCGTCGTCGCCGTTGAACTCGATCGACACCTTGCCGTCGTCACCCGACACGGCAGGTTCGCCGACCACGTACGCACCCTGCAGCACGTAGATCTGCCCGCCCTTGGTTTCCGCCGTGATGACCATATTGGTGGCCGTCTGCAGCTTCTTGATCGGGAAGTTCTTCGTGAAGGTGAGATCGCCCTTGATATAGGGGGGAAGATCATCCTCCTTGAAATAGCCCGGCCGGATGGTTTCCCGCTTGTACTTCATCAGCGGCGCCTCGAATGCGCCCTGCACATCGAATGCAAAGCCGTCCGCCTTGATGTAGACGGTGCCGGCGACTTTCTGACCCATATCGGTCTCCTAGAAATGCAAAGCGGCCCGCACGATGGCGGGCCGCGATGGTTGGAACAGCTTGACCGGCTTACGCCGTTTCTTGCGGGTACTGCAGGCGGAACTGATTCAGCAGCGCGAAGATCCGCAGCTGATTGACGTAGTCAGGCGGGAACAGCACGTTGATGCGGTTCGGGTTGTTGGCATCGCGCTCGACGATCAGGTATTGCTCGAACAGGTCGGCGTTCTCCACGATGCCCTCCCGCTCCATGACGCGATACTCGGCAACCAGCTCGGCGCGGATCGTCGACGGCGTCACGAGGGCCTGGCCGTCACCGACACGCGTACCGTCGTCCGCCAGCTTGTGGCGCCCGTACTTTGTCGTGATCACGCTGCGCAGGCGACGCATCACGTACGCCGTCGTGTGCATCGTTTCGCTGTCCAGATACGAGTCATCGTGCTGACCGTAGGCATTGCGCTGGTACGTCGTAATGCCACGCTCGATGCGCACCACACCGTCACCGGACGTGGTTGTGGCAATGCCATTGGACAGCAGCGCCTGGCGCTCCTGCAGCGTGAATCGCTCGCCCGCCGGCGCCGCATCGATACCAACCAGCTCGCCGGTCTGCGTGGGGCGTGCCACGTCGGCCGAGATGTAGACTGCCGTCCGGGCGGCAAACGCTGCAGCGTGCTCCCACACCGGCGCCATCACGTTGGCCTCGAAGCCCTCGATCGTGACGTGCTGATCGTTGCGCACAACACCGGCGGCCACGAGCGATCCAAGCGTACCGCGCATGGCCGAGTAGACGTGGCCGTAGATCTGCGACGACCACGACCAGCGGCCGGCGATGTCGCCCATCCAGTCGCGGCAGGCATCGAGCGACGCCGTGTCGGTGTACGGCTGGCAGACGAATTCAAATTCCTCGTCACCCACCGCCGCCAGCACGTCATCCATGTCTGGACTGCCCACGCCACCAGCCATCGGCGTGACGGCGACCGCCAGGCCTGCCGGCGTACGCTCACCGTTCGCCAGGCCTGCGCGGTTCATTTCCAGACGGATGTCATTGCCGGTCAGACCCTTCCACTTGACCGTCAGCGTGACCTCGCCCGCCTGCGCGGCCGCCTTGACGGGCATGTTGACCGCCGCGTTGATCGCGTTGGCGAGCGCCGTCGCCGCAGCTGCCGCCGTCATGGCATTAGCGACCGTCACGCGCACGCGCCGGCCAGCGATGTACGCATTGAGCAGCCCGGCCTCGGTCGCGGTTCCTGTGACCGTCAGCTTGCCCGCCGCCGGCGTACCTTCCGCCAGCTTGATCGGCAGCACCCAGATCTGGCCCAGCGGATCGCCGGCACGGAATTTCTGGTACATGGCGGCCAGCATCGAGCCATCGCCAGCGATCGCCACGACATCGCTCTGCCGGCTGGCGATTGCCAGCACGCCGGCCGCGCCGGTGGCATCGTCGTTCATCTGCGCGACGACCAGGCGCCGAAGGGATGCAGCGGCGCCACTACTCGCCATCGAGTTGTCGATCTCGCCATAGAACATCGGCACCAGAGCATCGTTCGGGATGTTATTGAAGCTCACAGGCATTACTTGACTCCCTTGGCGGTCTTCGTGGTCGCCACAGCCGTGCCGGCCTGCAGCTTATCCTCGGTAGCGGCTTCCGCGACGGCCGGCACGTCCTGCTCGGTCACGTCCTGGTCCTTAATGCGGCGTGCCCAGTACGGGGTACGCGGCACATCGCGCCCCTCGGCGGGGAGCGTGTCGCCGCGCTCCGGATCCGGCACCACGCGGCCCTCGGCAGGCTTCACGCGCACCGTCTTGCGGTTTTCAGTCATGTTCATCCTTGATCAAGCTCCACGCGGAGCACGGTTTCGATCCGGCCATCCGGGCCGGGCTTTTGCAGGTTGGGATCGGCCATCGGGTCAATGGCGTCCACGTTGAAAGTGATGACCTCCAGCGGAGGTAGACCGGCCAGCACCATCTCCTCGAAGGTTTCCGGCGGCGCCTCGCCTGGCGTGTTGCCACCCAGCCACCACTCGACCCGGAAGGCGAAGCGGTAGACGGCGCGCGCCCGATCGATGCTCATCAGCTCGCCGCCCTCGTAGGTGACGTGCTCGTAGTCGGCCGCCGGCTTCCAGCCGACCAGCGCCCGGAACAGCTCGGCGCGCACGGCATGCATCGGATCCGCGATCGATTGCCCGCGCTCGTCGTCGACCTTGAGCACGACCAGCACATCGAACTCGTCAAAAATCTGTTGCCGTGTGCCGGTCTGACTCTGGTTTTCACCCGGATCGTCGCCAGTCATGAGCACGTATGCAGCGGGCAGGGCCAGGTGCGAGCCAGCGAGGATGTTTTCCATCTTCATGCCGCCGGCGACGCGCCTTTCGAACGTCGGCGCGTACTGGCGCAGCTGCGCAATTGCGAGGGAAATGAGCATGGAATGAAAAAGCCCCGCTCACGGCGGGGCTGGATGGGTTACTGGGGATCGGCTACTTGATCTCGATCGCGTTGGTGTACGCCTTGCGCAGAATCGCTTCGACCTCGGCGGCCTTGCCCTCCAGCGCGTCGACCATGTAGTTTTTGCGGGGCTTGATTCGCCACGTGCCGCCGCCGGCCTGCGCCTTATGGTCCTTGCGGCGCCGCGCGCCGGCCTTCACGCCGTAGTACAGGAACGCATGATAGGGCGCCGGCATGCCCTCCCCCTTGGTCGGTGCGATGCGGACCAGAAAGCCGGAACGGGACAGCTTGAAATTGACGCTGTCTCGCAGCGCGCCGGTCTTCATGGCCGGATAGCCGTCCGCGCCGCGCGCCAGCGCCAGGTTCATCTTGGCCTGGCCCGCCACCAGGCGCCCCGCCTTGCGCATGCCCGCGCGCACCTTGCGCCGGTTGAAATCGAGCTTCTTGTCGAACCCCTCGAAGCCCTCGATGTGCATGTAGAAGCCGGATCTAGCCACGCTGCAGCTCCTCGACTTCCAGCACAGTGAAGCGGCGCGCGTTGTTCAGGTCCGTCACACGCCGCACGCGGTAGACCGTCGCCCCATGCACCACCTCATGGTGATCGGTGACGCCGGCCAGCGTGCGCACGATCACACGGTGCGTTACCGTGGCATCGATCTGCACGCTGCCGGCGTAGATCACCGACCCCACCGGCTCGATCTTTGCCCACCGATCCACCGACTCGGGAAACGCCGAATCGATCTCGATGTCGCCGATCGGCTCATCAGTGCGCCAGCGAACCTGCACGAGCCGGTTTAGCTCGCCGATATGCGGGAAATCCATTCAACACCTCGGGACAAGATAGGGATCGAGCAGGCCGTCGACGAAATCGCGCGGCGGCTCCAGCTGCGTGCCGGAGCCAGGCGTATGCACAAGGCCTTGCCGGTTTTCTAGGTAGTAGCCGAGCCGCTGCAGGATCCACATCTTGACCTCGGCAGGCACTTTCCCGGCATCCCCGTAGCCGCACGTCACGAGCAGCTCGCCATCCGCCGGCGCAGTCACCTCCGCCGGCAGGCCGTCATCGAACGCGACATCTGCACCGGCTTGCGTGACACCCTGCACCGGCATCAGATCGTGCAGCACCACGCGCTGCCCTGCCTTGACGGGAATTGACCAGACCTGCGTCACGAAGCGGCGCCCCGTTGTGTGCTCGGCCTTCCCGCGCGCCGCCGCGATGCACAGCGTGACGGTGTCATCATCCTCGCCATCGTCGATCCGTGCCCAGCGGCGCGCGGCGGCGACGGTGACGGGCTCCTCTGCTGCAGGCGTCACCAGTCGCATGGCTTAGGCCTCCGGCGGATCGCTCGGCGTGCTACCCGCCCCGCCGCCACCGGCCGGCGAACCGTCGCCATCCGTGCCCGCACCGCCGGCCTTCTTGCTGGCCTTCGCCGGCGTCACGTACTCGGCCTTTTTGCCATCGACGTACGCCTTGGCAACGTCATCGGGAAAGCCAGCGGTTTCGCCCGGCTGATACGGAGACACACGCTCCAGAAACTTGACGATTTTCATGCTTGATCCTTCGATAGGAGATCAGGAGAACGGCGGCCGGATAACCCGGCCACCAGGCAAGCGTCAGCCGCTTACGGCTTCCACTTCACGGCGGTCAGCACCGCAACGGACGGGATGTGACGCAGGCCGAAATCGTGCTCGGTGATGGCACGCACCAGCGTCTCGTCGCGGCTGAATGCCGACACCAGATTGCCGCCCGACATGTACGTGCCTTCCTTCGAGATGTCGATGATCAGGCCCGTGGCTTCGCCGATGAGCGCGTCATTGAAATCCACCAGGTAGATCTCCGACTCGTCGCCGCCAACGCCAAGGTTGTCCGGGATGGTGGTCGTCACCGCATACGGCTTGTTGCGCAGCATGCCGGAGGCGATTTCCGGGAAAACATGGTTGCCGTTGCCGTCCACCAGGTTCTGCAGGTAGACCAGCGTGCGCGGCGACATGATCCAGCCGGGCTGGATCATCTTGACGTTGCCGTTGAGCAGCGACAGCTCCAGCTTGCCCAGATCGTTCTTGACGTTCTGCACGTTGACCGTGGCATTCGCCGGGATCACCGCACCGCCAGCCGCCTGATAGCGCAGGCCGGTCGGCGTATTGCTCGTGCCATCGTCACGGATGAACGCCTGATCCTCGCGCGTGCCGATGCCCTGCACGATGTCGTCGCGCACCAGACCGTTGGCATTGGGCGAACTGAATCGGATCAGGTCGTTCGACACCGGCACCAGCGCCACGAGCTTTTTCTTGGACATGGTCAGCGGCCCAAACGCCGGCTGGCTGACCGGGATGTCGGTGCCTTCGGTCACGTAGCCGGCGGTCGAGCCCGCGGTGTGGCGCGACATGGTCAGCGTGCCGGCCGGCATCGGGATCGTGCGCGCACCCAGCTTTCGCACCACGCTGGCCGGGCGCAGCAGCTCGACCACTTCTGGCACATAGCCAGGCGGCACGATGAAGCCACCAGCCGAGCCGGTGCCGGTATTCAGCGCCGCAGCAATGTCCGGTGCGTGGCACTGCGTCTCGGCGTAGTGCGCAGCTGCGCGCGGGTCACCGCCCGACGACACCAGCGAGCGCACGATGATGCCGAGCGATTCGCCGGCCTTGCGCTCGGCCTGCTTGGGTTGCGCGGGCAGCGAGCCCGACACCGGCGCGGCGACAGCCGCTGCCATGCGCTCGGCTGCCTTGATGCGGTCAATATGCGCCGTCAGGTCATCGAACTGCGCCGACAGCTTGGTGAACTCGGCCACTTCCTCGGCAGTGAGCGCGGTGCCGCCGCTTTCCTTGGCTGCCAGTGCCGCGACAGCCGCCTGCACGCCCGCACGCTCCTGCAGCAGGGTCATCAGATCTTTCATGCTTGGTCCTTTTCGGATGTAGAAATGAAAAAGGCCGCCAGATCGGCGGCCCTTGGATACCCCATGCGGGGAGGTTCAACCCATGCGCACGCGCATGGCGGTTGCGGCGCGCATTACGCGGCCCGATGATGCCGCCGGCGCGGTCTGATATCGGCCGACGATCTCGCGCAGCGCGTCGCGCGGCGCCATCAATTTGTCGGCAAGCTTGGCCTTGACGCCATCCGGCCCCATGAACGTGCCCGCCTCCATGTCGCGCACGGCTTGCGGATCCAGCCCACGATTGCGCGCCACGGTTTCGACGAACAACCCATAGACCCGGTCGACTTCGCCCTGCAGCGTCGCTTGCGCCTCATCGGACAGCGGCGCATCCGGGTTGCCGTCGACCTTGCGCGCGCCGGCGTGGATATACGTGACCTTGACGCCGTTGCGCTCGTTCAGCGCACTGCGATCCGTGTGCGCTGCGACCACGCCGATACTGCCCACGCCGCCCGTGCGCGACACGATGATCTCGTCGGCCGCACTGGCGATCGCGTAGCCTGCCGAGTACGCCCGATCATCGACGATTGCGGTGATCGGCTTGGTGCCGCGCGCCTGATAGATTTCATCGGCCAGATCAAACACGCCGTTGACCGAGCCGCCCGGCGTATTGACGCTCATCACGATGTGCCCGACATCGGGATCCGCGACCATAGCAGCGAAGTTCGCCGACAGCTGCGCGTAACTCGTGAGGCCGGACATGGCATCCAAACCAGAGGCGCGATGCACCAGCGTGCCGCTGATGTCCATCACACCGACACCGCGCCCGACATCGGCCCACGCCTTGCCGCGCGCCGCCTCCAGTTTCTTGGGATCGTCGTTGTCATGCCAGGCGCCCAGCTGGTGCGTGCCCAAGCCCTCGAACGTGAGCCCCATACGATCGCCCAGCACCGCGAGGATGATGTCGAGTTTCATGGGGTCAATCATGTGCGCCTGGCCGAAGACCAGAGCCGCGAGGAATGGATACCTCATGCTGCGTTACCTCCCTTTGCTTGCCGCGTTACGCCCACCGGCGCCATGTTGAGCGGCGCCCAGAATTCATCGCCGCCGTCGTAACGGTCCATGTCTTCCATCTCGCGGCAGTCGTTGGCATTGAGGATCCGGCTTTCGAGTCCGACCTTGTACGCCTCATACCGCGACTTGATGTCCCCGCGCAGTAGCGCGTCGACGTTGAATTTGACGTACAGACCCTTTTCGCGCTCGATCTCGGAGAACAGCGTGAGATTCATGCGCTGCTCCCAGCGCTTGATCCACGGTGCCAGCGTGAATTTCACGAATTCGAGCGACAGATGCTCGATGTTGCTGAACGTCGCCTTTTCCAGATCGGCCAGCATGTGCGGCGGGACGCGGAACAGCCTGGCGATCTCGCCGATGCTGAATCGGCGAGATTCCAGAAACTGCAGATCCGACATCGACACCCGCAGCGTGTGCAGCTTGACGCCACCGGAGACAACCGGCGGCCCGGCCCTGCGGTCGCGGCTCAGATCGACCCATTGCTTGCGGAACGTGTCGCGCTGATCCTTGCCCTGCTTTTCCGGCACCTCCAGCACCACCGGCGGCACGAACCCCTCGGCAAACGCTTCGTTGCCCAGCTCCTCGGCCGCCATCGCCAGGCCGATGGTTTCGCGCGCCAGTCCGATTGGCGAAAGGCCCACCAGCCCATCGAGCGAGAACCCACGGATATGCAGCACCTGGCGGGCGGGCACGTCGCGCTCGTCCTCCAAGTCATAGACGAACAGCTTTCGATCCCTGTCATACCGAACCGTCGTCTTGTCCGGATGCTGCGGATACAGGCCATCGATCTCGCCCTTTCCGCTCCAATCGACGAACGAGTACGCATTACCGCGAAGGCTCAGATGCGCCTGCCCCATCTCCACGAACTCGAAAGACGTGTTGTTCGTGTTCGGCGAGTCGTGCAACAGCCCCACCAGGTTGTGCTCATGCACCTGCGATCGCTTGCCGCCCGTCTTCTGGTACACACTGATCGGCAGGCTTGCCATCGACTCGGCGATGATTCGCGTGGCCGCGTACACCGCCGTCACGCGCAGCGCCGTCTCCGGGCTGACATACTGCCCGGAGCGCGATTTCGCGCCGCCGAAGATGCGCATTAGCCAGGGTTGCGCCGGCGCCGTGCCGCTCACAGGCATGTCGCCGCCGCCAGCGCTTGCTACGATCGCAGGCGTGCGAAACGCCTGCGCGGCAGCGCCGAAACGTTGCAATAGGGTCATGGGTCACATTCCATCGGGCACATCACCATCGCCACCCACTGCGGCACGGCTGAAGGCCATGATTACGGACACCGCCGGATCGATCCGGCCGCGCCCCTTTGACTTCTTTTTGTCGGGCCGGAAATTGCCGTTCGTGTCAAAGAGCAGCGACACATTCGACACGGCCCAGCGCAACACGGAATTTTTGCCACCGTGCCGCATGCGTTTCGCGTAGACGACTTCCTCGAATTTCTTGGATCCGGGATACATGCCGCCCGTGTTCTGCGGCACGGCCACCATCGGCACGTCACGCTCCATCAGCTCGTTCGCCAGCTGCGTCGCATTCCAGATGTCGAAGCCGACTTCGACCACGTCATAGAGGCGGCAGGCCTCCAGAATCTTGGCTTTGATAGGCTTGTAATCAGTGACGCTGCCATCGGTCGCGGTCAGCGAACCATCCTTGACCCAGCGCTTGTAACTCGCTCGGTCATCGGCCTCCTGCGTGTCGACCTTTTCTTGCGGACACCACGTCCACACGAGCACGTACCACTCGCCATCCGGATCGTCGTCGGGCGGCGGAAAGACCAGGCTGAATGCGGTCAAGTCTTGCGTCGACGCGAGATCGAGGCCGCCATAGCAGCGACGGCCGAGCAGGATCTTGGGATCGAACTTCTTGGCGCCCTTGTCCCACACGGACATGTCGATCCAACCCTCTGCCGAATTGACCCAGAGATTCAGGTCTTTCGTCATGAAGTTGGCGCGTGCGCTTGGCAGTGCCGCCGCCTTGCGCGCCATGTCGTGCATGTAGTCCAGTCGCTTGGACATGCCAAGCCCCGGATTCGCCTTGATCCAGACGCCCGGATCGAACGGGTCATCGTCCGCGTCGAGCGTGTAGACGTAGCCGAAAAACGCATCGTCTACACGCTCACCCCTGAGCACCTCGATCAGGTAGCCGCGCATCTGCGTGCAGACGCCGTCGAGAATGAACCCGGCGGTTGTGATCGCCGACAGCAGCGGCTGCGTCCGGGCGCCAAGCGCGGACTCCATCACCTCCCACACGTCGGCCGATTTCTGCGCGTGCAGCTCGTCGAACAGAATGGCATGCGGGTTCAGGCCATCGAGCGAGTCGGCATTCGCCGGCAGCGGCTTGAATACCGAACTGTCAAAGGCGACCTTTTCCTGATTGGTGCCCTCGTGGATCGTGAACGATCGCTTGATGCCGCGCGAGCGCCGCGCCCAGCGCTTGATGTTGTCGAATGCCGGCTTGAAAACCGACATCGCCTGGTCGCGCGTGGTGGCAACCGCGTACACCTCGGCGCCGACTTCCCCATCCATCATGAACAGGTAAGAGCCCTGCGGACCTTTCCACGTGCTTTTGCCGTTCTTGCGCGCGACTTCCTCATAGCCGCGCTTGAACCGCCGCAGGCCCTCGGCGTTTTTCCAGCCGTACAGCACTGCCGTCCAAAACTTCTGCCACGGATCCAGCAGGATCGGCTTGCCCGCGAGCGGCCCCTTGATGTGGACGAAATACTTTTCGATGTAGTCGATCACGTGCCAGGCGGCATCCGGATCGAACCACAGGCCACGCTTGTGGCCATCCATCAAATCGCGGTAGTGCCGCTCCACCGCCAGGTAGACCAGCTCGCCCACCACGATCTCGCCGCGCAGCACCGGCAAGCCGTAAGCGGTATCCCACTCGTGCAGCTCGCCGGCCGCAGCCGTCAGACGTTCGACGTGCTTTTTGGTGCGGCGCGCTTTGGCGCGACGTTCCGTGCGGCGGTCGCGTGCGCCAGCAGATCCCCGAACAGATCGTCCTGCACGCCCTCGTCGCCCAGCTTCGCCCGCGCCATCACCGACGATGGCAGGGTCAGGCAGCTCTCTGGCAACCATTGCAGCAATTCCTTTTTCAGCGCTGCCGCTGCGTAAAAGAATTGATGCGGCTGCTCGAACCCGTTGGGCGTTTTAACGAAGTAGGTGCCGGTCAGCTTTTCCAGATCCGCCAGCCGCACCTCGGTGTCGATCCACCGGATGAACGTCTTGCACACCACGGCTATCGCAATGCCGGCGGTGAGATGCGGCATGCCGTCAGCACGCAGCACGCCGCAGAGGTAGTCCCACACCTTTCGCTCGCGCGAGTCGAGGTGCGTGCCTGGCGGAACTGGCGGCGAGCGCACACCTTTTCCATCGGCATCGGAAGGCGTCGACGCCATGTCGTCATCGGCGCCAGGCAATTCGGTGTCTTTCAGGCCCATAGAAGGCTCCATTCAACGCGAGACACAAAAACCGCCATCGGCCGTCTTTCGTGCTCCCTATGAGGCGGAATCTTTAACCCCCCCCCTCTCAAAAAATGCTCCCCGAAAATTCGAAGCTGGCGCGCGGTCCCGGAGGCGGCGGCGCCAGAAATTACCCCCGCCCCTCCCCCTCATGCGCCGGCCGGGCCAGCCGCACCGGGTTGGCGAAGCCGCCATCCTCGGTCGCAGTCTTCCGGTCGTGGTGCGGCTTGCACAGCGCCTGCCAGTTGCTGCGCCGCCAGAAAAGTTTCTGATCACCCTTGTGCGGCACGATGTGGTCGACCACAGTGGCCGCCACCACATGCTCGTCATCGAGACAGCGCACGCACAGCGGGTTGTCGCGCAGGTAGTCGGCACGCTCGCGCCGCCACTTCGCACCGTACCCGCGACTCGCCGCACTACCGCGCTCAGTGTTGACCTCGGCTTTCCGTTGGGTTGCATGGTCCGCGCAGAACCCGGCATCAACGGCGTAACGTCGACAGCCCGGCCGCGCGCATGGTCGCGGCGCCCTGCGTGGCATTCGGCAAACTCCAAAAAGATCGGGCCGGCGCAAAGATGCGGCCGGCCCGACGGAACGCCTGGCAATGCAGGCAGGGAGACACCAGGGTTGCAGCGCGCACAGCACGCTTACCGAGCCAAGCCCCCACCCGCCCGGAAAGCAAAAAGCCCGATCGGGTAGGAACCGGATCGGGCTTGTTTCGCTGCACGCACTGAAACCACAGCGTAGCCGAAATCTACTGCAACCCTGTCACGATTTCAATAGCAAGGCCAAGGGGGGCGCAATAAGCTTCGGATTCTTAAGGAGAAAATCTACCCCGTTTAGCAGCGCAATTTGCATGCGCCAGCCGTGCCGCTCGGACACGCGGATGCGCTTGGCCGCCAGACGCATCGGCGCCTCGTCGACGTACAAGCTAACCGCCAGCTGGTACAGCTGCTTTGGCAGCTTGCGCAGCGCCTCGTGTGTGCGCTCACAGTCCTCGGCCGTCACCGGCGTATAGGCCCGCACCGACTGCGTGCGGATCTCCTCGATGGTGAGCGAGCTTTCGCCGTAGCCGCGCGGCCCGTCACTGTTCGCCCACGCGCCCCACGACTGCAGGCGCTCGATGATCCGTGCATGCACGCCTGCATGCGTACCAGTTTCTGCGCGCATCCGTTCCCCCATCACGTTGTCGTCGAAGCAATGCCGTACTTGCGCCGCGTCATCTCGGCGAGCACGCCCTTGGGCATCGGCCCATTGCCGTACTGCGCCACCTTTTGCGCGAACTCGTCGTCACGCATGTGCAGCTGCGCGAGCCTGCGCTGCTCGGCCTCGCGCTCGGCGCGCACCTTGTCCGCAAAGTACGGCGCAAAGCCTGGCTGCTGCATGCGCTTGACCAGATCCGCCAGCCATCCGAACGGGTTGCCAAGCTTGTCATGTTGCATACGCCCGCGCCATTCGTCGATCGCCACCTGGCGCGACGCTTCGGGTAGGACAGCGACGATTCGCGCCATGTTGGCCCGCTGGCCGTCCGTCAGGCTGGTCGGCCAGGCCAGATGTGGCTCCCACGCGAATCCGCCCTCCGGCCGTCCCTCTGAAAGCAAGCCGCTTTTCCCCACCGCACTGGCGGACTCGCGGCGGTCCTCTGAGGACGTGGCGCCAGGCTTTGCCACTGGTTTTTCGTCAAGGGGGTTGTCGATCGTCGGCGCCGCAGGCGCTGACGACTCGATCTCGCTTTCAGCCTCACCAGCCGGAACGGCTGGGGGGGTTGGGGGGGTTGGTTTTAAGGTTTTACCGGTAGTCGGATGTGTGTCGGACCTGCTGTTTTTTGCCCCCTGTGGATAAGCCCGCGAATCCTTGCCAGTATTCGGTTTGCGGGCACCTTGCGGGGGTGTCGAACCCCTGTCGGCCTGTTTTTGGGCGGCATTGTCCGTATCGGCGAGCGGGCACAGGAAAGCGATATGGAAGCTGTCACCGATCTCGCGCAGCAGGCCATGCTTGACCAGCTGCTTCGCCAGGCGACGCACCATCGACTCGTTATGCGTGACTGCGGCCACGCCCGATCGCGGCTCGACGTACATCCATTCTTTCAGCGCCTGCCACGAGATTCGCACGCGCTTGCCCACGGTGCCCGTAGCGAAGTCCATGCGCGGCCGGATCGCTGCGACGTACAGCCGAAAGGCGGCATGACCGAGACCGGACAGCGCGTCCAGCTCGGCATCGTTCAGTTTGATTGCTGCCATAACCCCTGCCCCGTTGATACCTGCTCTGCCGGCTTGTCGAACGACGTAAGGTCTTCCCATACGCCAGCGAGATCCGCACTACCGTCGTACACCGCCACCAGGTGTTGACGCGCCCGATTGACGCGCAGCTGCACATTGAATTCGGGCGAACTATGCCCGATCAGCTGCACAACGCGCCCGCGACCACGCTTCATCACGAACACGCCAAACGGTTCGCCACCCTTGAGGATCCGGGACTTGATGCGCACAAAGGCGCTCTCCAGCTCGCGCCTGGTAAATGGTTTCTTAGGCCGCAGTACGTGCTTGGGCCGAACGTGCCCCACCGGTGCCGCACGCGGGACACCGGGCGGAAGGTCGATTCGCGTCATTTTTCGGAGGCCCCTCCCTGCTCGGCCGCGCGACTCGCTGCCTGGCTCAATGCCATCGCAACGCGGCACACCTCCATCACTTCCTTCTGGATGCGCTCAGCCTCGACGCGACTGATCTCGCCGTCGCTGGCCCCTTCCGTGGTCACCTTGACTACGTCAGCGAACTCGCGCGAGACATTGCCGAGATGGATCATCAGATCGGTGATCGTGACTGATGCATGGGCCGGCAATGGCTCCACCGCTACCATGCCATGTCGCATACACAGCGCATGAATAGGCGCTTTCGCATCCACCTGCCCTACCTCCTCGCACAACTCGACAACCAAAGAGAACTCTTCGGCGTTGATCTGATGCGTGAGAATGCCAGGACGCAGCTTGTTGCGTAGCACGTTGGGCGATACCTGCTTACCCAAGCGCACGGCCATCGCATGAGCAAGACCCTCGATTCCGCCGGCGGGATAACCACGCGCGGCGATATAGAGCGCCTCATGCTGGTTGATGTCGGAATACTGGTACGTCATTGCGGTAAACCCCCGGATATTTGGCCGTGTCGCCTCCACGTCACAACCGTATATGCTTCGTCTCAAACGCGGCACCTTGACCGCGACTCAGGGAGAAACACCATGTTCCAACCCAAGCCTAAATTCACCCGCCTATTGACCCCACTGGCGAAGCGGCGGATTGCTTCCCAGCGTCGAGGCCTGGCACAACGTGCCAGCGGCAGCTCCCCTGCCGAACCCCTCAGTCCTGTCCCCCCGTCATGCGGTGCAGCTGGATCGTGACGTAGGTCATTTCAGGCCAAACCTTTGCCCAGTCCTCACGCAAGTCTCTCCGGGTCACTGCGCCATCGGAATGACGCTCGATCGCCACACACAGCTCGCACTTGAACCGCGTGCCGGTGCTGATCGCCTTGCGTAGATAGCCCTCAGACGTGCCGATCGCCGCACAAAATTCTGCGCGGGACGCCTTGTCGAGGCCATTGAGGTAGGCAAGTAGTTTTTCCATTTCGCCGGGAGATTACCATAAAGTAATGCCCGGTCAATGCCTTTTGGTGTTTTACCTTAAAGTAATAGAACGCGATAATTCGCCCTATGACGACCGCCGACATCCGCCGCACGCGCCTGCAACGCCTGATCGACGACAAGTACAAGACACAGGCCGAGTTCATCCGCCAAACTGGCGAGAACCAAGGCGAAATTTCCGCGATCTTGCGCGGAGTGAAAGGCTTTGGTGAGAAGAAAGCGCGGAAGCTGGAAGGCAAGCTAGGACTGCCAACCGGCTGGCTCGACACCCCTGACAATCCGTCCATCCCCTTATCGCGCCACATAGGTTCACCGACATTAAGTGAACCTTACAATTTCCCTTCGTCGGGCGATAACTTCGAGGCGGGACCGGACATCCGATCACGGCCCTACCCCGAAATCTCATGGGTACAAGCAGGGATGTGGACTGAAATTGCTGAAAACTTTGAGCCTGCAGCAGCACAGGCGTATCACTATTGCCACAAGGATCTCGGCCCGCATGGCTTTGTCCTGCGCGTAAAAGGAATCTCGATGACGGCCCCCACGGGTCAGTCGCCATCGTTCCCAGAGGGAATTCTGTTGTTCGTGAATCCGGACGCCGAATACGCGACCGGCAAATTCGTGATCGTTCGCCGCAATGGCAACGAAGCCACTTTCAAGAAACTGGCGATGGTCGACGGGGAGCCGTACCTTGAGGCGCTCAATCCGGACTGGCCCAATCGTTTTCTGCCCATGCAGAAAGACGACCACATTTGCGGCGTCGTCGTAACAGCCACTTTCGAGCTGTACTGACCCCCGCCGACGATCCACAAGGGCGGCCGACAGAGCACGCCAGGGATCGCACTGTCTCCACAAAACGTCAGCCTGCCGGGGAGCGGCTAGGCTGATACCTCAAATCGGGTCGCCGATGGTATTGGCGTGCTCGCAACAATTACCGTTTGGTATTGTAGAAAAAATTACTCTTTGGTAATCTCCGCTCCTGACGCGCCAACCGGCGCGACATTCCGGAGAACCACATGAACAAGAGCAAACGGGTCAGGGTCTGGATCACAGCCCTTTTTGTGTCGGCCGTTCTGGCCGGCGCCCACGTCTACGCGGTCCATCAGGACCACCAGGCCGAGCAATCCACACCGGCCGCCGCGATGCGCCTCCATACCTGAGTTGCCATGCGGCCCCGCCCCTTTTCGAACGAGGCCTTGATTGCAGAGTTCACCCGCATCAAGGGCACCGGTCGAGCAGAGGACGCGATCCGCATCCCCCACATCAGATTGCAACTCATCGACTCCATCCGCGAGCGGCTTCGCCGGAAGCCGCCAACCCGCCGGCGCCACACCGAACCAACGATCGATTTGAAGCGGCGCCAGGCCAACGACCTCGATTAAGGATCCATCATGCTGATCGGAATCACCGGCCGCCCCGGCGCCGGGCAAGACGCTGCAGCAGACTATCTCGCCACCAGCGATCACCGCTTCATCATCATCAGCTTTGACCGCCCTCTGCGCGCCATGCTGCGCGCCAGCTTCAATCTCACCGAAGCGCATTTCCACCCCGACCAGTACCACGTACCCGTTGCCGGCCCGAACAAGACGCCTGCAAGGCTTCTGCATGCCTTGCGCTGGGAGCGCATTCGCACCAACGTCGAACCTGAGACCCTGCTCGATCCCGTGCGCGAAGCCCTCGCCGACGCTCGCGCCCGCAATATCGACGTAGTGATCCCCGATGTCTACACCGAGGCCGAGGCTTCACTCGTACGCGAGTTTGGCGGCCAGCTGCTGCACCTGATCAACAAGGCCGCGCCGGATCTCGGTCCAGACCCACGCATCAAGCGGCGCGAGTTGGAGCGCGAGCTGCTCGTGCCAGCCCATGTTTTCAGGATGTATGACGCGCTCGATGAGATCGTCGGCGAGGAAGCATTCTGCGAGCACCTGTCATGAGCACGCGCCGCGACCACCAGATCCGGCGTGACACGGCGCCGACTATTGCCGCCGACAAGCAAAAGCTGCAGCTGGAGCTTTACGACAGCGTTGCCGCTGTTTTCCTAGAGCCGAACGAGGCGAGCTATACGCGCGTCGCCCGCATGGTTTCGATCGTCCGCCAGGCGATGGCACAGCAGAAGCTCACCGCATACGACGCGCAGATCCGCTCGGCCCAGCTCGCACTCGACGACATCTTTGGTCGCTGGGAAGCCAGCGGCGAGGTCCGCGTGCTGGAACTTGAAAAGTACACCCTTCGCGCAGCTTGCCGCGCCCTGGCCGAAGCGATCGACAAGGCGTCGATTCGCTCCCTCGAAATCGCCCGCGATCGCACCGAGGCCGAAATGGCAGTGCAAGGCGCTCCCGGCGCGGAACACCCCTATCTGGAGCGCCGCCAGTGACCCGCACCCAACGTCAGAAGCACCACGATACGGCGCCATCGCCCGCCAGCATCGGCGCGCGGATCTCGAATGAAACCGCCATCCGCCTCGCGGCCACCTCCCGGCCGCAATCGAAGTTTCGCAGCACTCAGCGCACGCACGTCGACGACATCGCCACCGACAAGCTCGCCGATGCGATCAAGGCACGCTTTGCCCAGCTGCGCGCCCCCGGCTTCGAATGGGATGACCCACGGAAGTTTTCGCCGGAGCTGCTCGCCGGCATGCTTGGCGAGGCGATCTGCGCCGGTGACGTGGCGCTGGTCGGCGCCGTCGCTGCTGCGCTTCACTCGCGTATCACCGACGCGGCAACCATTGCCGAGCACGCCATGCGCGCATTCCTGCGCGGCTCGTGCCACGACCAGGCACAACACATCGCCGAGCTGCAGGTACGTGTCGCCCAGCTCGAAAAGGAGGCTCTCGCGTGATCCGCGATCAAATGGAGCGCGCCGCATGAGGACCCCCGCCACCGAAGCGACCCGCGCCCAGGTATTGGACGCGCTGCTGGCAGGCCGCGAGATCAACTGCACGTTGTTCGCGCGTGAGATCTGCGGCTCCGAAACGACCGTGAGCCGCATGGTTCACGAGGTCCGCGGCGCGCTGCACGCCCGCCAAATGCGATGCGGCCAAGCCCTCCGCATCTATTACCGGGTACGCGACGAACAACCCCTGCGGCGCGCCCGCCAAGCCATTGAAACAGGCGGCAGCACCGATCCGGTTTTCGACTTCACCCCCTTACTGCAGACGTGGCAGCTCGACCAGCCCTGCGATATCGCACTGCCCCGCCGCGCGCACCGCATCTACATGGACGACGACAGCCTTTTCGGAAGGAAAGACGCATGAACGCTCAGCCCCGTGAATGGCTCGCCGCCATCACCAGCCCCTCGCGCGGAATCATGGACATGACGCCTGGTGCGTGGAACCACAGCCCGCCCACCATTGAGCGCATCCGCGTGCGCGAAGTCATGCCTGACGAGCCATCGACTGTCGTGGCCGCCGCCGCAGCAGGCAGCACCGACACGGCCGCCGCGATCACCGCCGCAATGACGGATCTCGCCCGCGAGCTGGGATGCTTCTGGAGCGACCTCATCCCGCACAACGCCGGCCTTTTCATCCCCGGCCAGGCACAGGCTTGCGCCGACCCTGTTGACGCTATCCGCAGACTTTTCGCGCATGTCCACGCCGGCGGCCATGTCCTTCGCACACCCGCGCTTTCGCCCAACACACAGGCCGCTCGCACCGGCAAGGCAGACCCCTCCCCTACCGAAGTTGACCCGCGCCAGGTGGCGCTTTTCGAGGAATGATCATGACTCCAACGCTGCAAGCTAAAACAGGGTATGGCTCACCCACCAATGTCGCGCAACGTATCCGCGAGTGGCTAGGCAAGTACGCAGGAGAAAACAGCGCCTCGCTACTGCTCTACGAAGCAATGAAGGCGCTCGATTCTATTGGCGCCACGGCGCCCGCCTCACAGGCCAAACTGCCATACCCGGACCTCGAAGGGCTGCGCAGAAAGCTGCTGGCTCCGCGCGAGATTGTCCGAGACGCTGATGGATGGCTGACGCACCCTGCATATCCACTGCACGACGAAGACGTGCGTGCCGACAAATTGCTGGATGCCTTCGGCATCGAAACCAGTTTTGTCAGCATGGAATATGACGACAGCGATGCGCATGACCGGTACTTGGAGGCCGAGGTAGCCGACTGCAGTTACTGGACGCCTACGCGACCGGACGGCGATGGCTGGATGCTGATCGAAATCTACGACACCGAGGACGGCCCGGCAGCGATGTTCGCGCGCGAGCGGCCGAAAGAAAAGCCTCTCTCGCGCCGAGGGCGTACCGCTGCCAGCCCGCACCATAGCGGCGAGGTGGGGGGCGAGCGGAAACTGTCGGATGCCGCCCGCGATGTTTTCCTCGAACGCGACCGTGCGGCGAATACAGGCGCAATCACCGCAAACAATGCGGAGAATAGCGATGCGTGAGCACCCCATCCTCTTCAAGAGCGAGCTGGTAGCGCGCATTCTCGCTGACGAGAAAACTCAGACCCGACGCACCAACGGCCTGGACTACTTTTCGGAGAACGACCCCGACAACTGGCATGCACGGTTCTGGGATGGCTTTGCCTATTTCCATTACAAGAATTGCCCCACCGAACGCGAGGTGCGCTGCCCGTACGGGAAGCCCGGCGATCGCCTATGGGTTCGAGAAACGTGGCAGCACAGCAATTTCCCGCTCGGCCCATACGAACCCGATTGCGACGTGTTCTATCGGGCCGACTTCCTCAACGATCCCCTCGGGCCGGATCTGGAGCGCTCGCCCGATGGAATCCGTCGCAAATGGCGCACCCCCCTGCACATGCCCCGCAGCGCTTGCCGCCTGCTACTGGAAGTCACGCGCGTTCGCATTGAGCGCCTGGCCGATTGCAGCGAGGAGGATGCGGCGGCCGAGGGCATATCGCCAATCTGCACTGGGGCCGCTCCCTGCATCGATACTCATCGCAGTCGACACTACGGAGCCGAACCTACCGCGCGAAGCGCATTTGCCTCTCTTTGGGACGGCATCAATGGTGCCGGCGCCTGGCAAGCCAACCCGTGGGTGTGGGCCTTCGAGTTTCGGAGGATCAACGAATGACCCTGCCCCTCTCCAGCACGGCCGCAATTCTTTGCAGCCGACCAGACTTCCACCAATTTCTCGCCGACCGCCACACGGACGCCTGGAATCGCTGCACCCTGCTTTCGTACACGGAAAAGGCCACAAGTGTCGTACGCGAAATCTGCGGCATTCAATCACGCAAGGAACTGAACACCGACCCTGAAGCCAAGCGTCGGTATGACCAACACATCGGCCTACCCTTCAGCGCTTGGCGCAACGGGCGGTAATACGCCCCATCCCGTGGCGTGACAACAACGCCACCCCGGAAAAGTGTCCCCAAGTGGGACACTTTTTCTTTTTGTACCTTGTCATTCACGTTTCTTGCGAATATCGTTCACGCATGCCAACCACAACGCACACGGAAATATGAGCACAGAAACCAGCAAAGCCAAGGTCATCGCCATCGTCAACCACAAGGGCGGCTGCGGCAAGACCACCTCGACCGTCAACCTCGCCAGCGAGTTCGCCCGCCAGGGCAACAGTGTGCTGGTCGTCGACCTCGACCCACAGGCCAACGCCACGCTGCACATCGGCAAGGTTCACCCATCGAAAGTGCCCGTCTCGTCGGCCGAGCTGCTCACCGGCGATGACTCGGTGCTGCCGCTGGCCGTGCAGGAGGAAACCACCATCGAAGGTGTGAGCCTGATTTCCGGCAGCCTCGCCCTGGGCAAGGCCGAGGACGAACTCAAGGACCTCTCCCCTCGCCCAAATGAAGAGCTGCGCAGCAAACTGCAGCCCGCCTTCGGCGTCTTTGACGTAATCCTGATCGACTGCCCGCCGAGCCTCAAGCTGCTGGCCAGCAATGCCCTTGCCGCCGCCACGCACGTGATCGTCCCGATCGAGGCCGGCGATCAGTATGGCCTCTACGGGGCCGAGGATCTGCTGAAGAAGGTGGCGCAAATCCGTCGAATCAATCCCGATCTGGAAATGCTGGGCGCCCTGCTGATCAAGTACGACGACCGTCAGACGATCTGCAAGCTGCTCGCCAACCAAGCCGAGAAGACGTTCGGCAAACTGCTGCCGGAGAAGATCTCCCAGGGCACCGCCGTGAAACAAGCCGCCGTCATGAAAACCAGCGCGCATGGCGTCGATCGCAGCTCGAAGCCGGCGCGCCAGTTCCGCCAGCTCGCCGCAGCCCTGGCCAAGCAGCTGCAACTCAAGGTCAGTGATGACGTGCTGGCAGAGGAGGCCGTAGCGTGAGCAAGAACATCAAGGCTCTGCTGGCGCAGAGCGCCGCCGCCAATCTGCAAACGCATCGTGACGCGGACTATGCCGACGACTTCGACATCGGCCGCAAGCACACCAAGCTCCCGCTCGACCGGATCGACCCCAGCCCGTTCCAGCCGAGACTAACATTCCCCGAGGAGGCCATTCGGGATCTCGCCGAATCGATCGCCGCCATCGGCCTGACGCAGCCTGTCACGGTACGTGCCGTCGATGATCGCTACGAGCTGATCGCCGGGGAGTGCCGCCTGCGCGCCCATCGTCTGCTGAACCGGCCCACGATCGAGGCCATTGTCATCGACGTGGACGATGGCCAATCCGCCGCGATGGCGCTCTCCGAAAACATCGACCGATCCGATCTTAGTGATTTCGAGATCGCCGAAGGCATCCGCCTGCTGGAGACGAAGTTCCCGAAGCGCGCGCACCTTGCTAAGGCCCTGAAAGTGGCCCGATCCGAGCTGTATCGCTATCTCGCATTCCGCGACCTGCCAGACACCGTGATCGAGCGCCTGCGTGCCAACCCGAGCCTGCTTGGCCGCCGAGCCGCCGCCGAGATCGCCCAGGCCCTGAAGGATGCGCCGGCGATCGCCGCGCGCCTGGATGAGGCGCTTGACCTGATCGCAGCCGGCAAGCTGGAGCAGGGCAGGGCAACCGCCTTCCTACAGCAACCTGCGACGAAACCCAATGACAAGCCGGCGGCCAAACCGATCATCCTGAAGCAGGGCAAGGCCCGCATCGGCACGATCGCGCGCACACCGACGGACCTCGTGATCAAGGTTTCGCACACGGCACTGCCGGAGGAGAAGGCCGAGAAGCTGCACGCCTTCCTGCAGGAGCTACTGGAAGAGGGCGCCTAAAAAGTGTCCCACTTGGGGACACTTTTTAGCGTGACGGTGAGGGTGACTGTGAACAACTATCGGACTTTGGCCGATGCAGGACGCGCGATTGCTATCGGATTTCAACCGATGCGCTATCGGATTTTGGCCGATGCACTATCGGACTTTGAGCGATGCGATATCGGATTTCAGCCGATGGTGGATAACCCGGAAACCCGCACCAGCAAAGGCCGTTCGGCGGTTTTCCACAGGCCGCTAACCTCTTTTAACCATCTTTAACCATAGACGACACCCATCGGTCAAAAACCGATAGCAGTCAGCATCGCTATGGACATGTCGCTACGCGACACCGTATGGACAAGCCATGTACGGGCGCTGCCCGCCCACCGCTTGCCCACACTTGCCCACAGCAGCCGGCAGCCCGATGCAACACCTGCACGACAAGTTTTGATAAAGACACCGCACAACCATCGGCCAGAATCCGATATGGCAGGGCTGGCAGCCCATCGCCTGAAATCCGATACCTGATGCTTTCCTCACCATGCACCCTGTAGCTACACTGCCCCGCATGAATCTCATCGACCTCACCAAGGATGTGCAGGACCGCGCTCTGGCCAAACCGGAACAGCTGCCCCTGTTTCCCAACTGGGGTCAGAACGTGCGCGGCTTCCCCAATTCGCTGGCCCGCTGCGCCCTGTTCAACGTCACCCACGCGCGACCCAAGCGTCGGGCGTTCAAGGACGAGCCGATCGCCAGCATGGAGGGCCTCGATATCCAGTACACCGGGGAGGAGCTACGCCAGGACGACGAGGACGTGTTCCTGCAACTGCTGCACCTGGCGCGCCATTCTCCAGCCGGCACGCGCGTCGAGTTCACCGGCTACATGATGCTCAAGCAGCTCGGCTGGGACGTGAGCCAGGCTTACTACGATCGCCTGTACAAGAGCCTCAAGCGGATGACCCCGACTATGGTCCGTATCCGCCACGACACGCTGCCGGTGGCCTATCACGGCTCCCTTATCCGCAAGTTTCTGACCCCGGCCGATGGAGTCGCCGACGGCAAGCGCCGGTGTGTTGTGTACCTTGAACGCGAGATCGTGTCGCTATTCGGCAGCGATGAATTCTCACGCATCGAGTGGGAACAACGGCTCAAGCTGGGCCGCCTGGCAAAGTGGCTGCACTCGTTCTATCACTCGCACCGCGACCCACTACCGTTCAAGGTGGCCACCATCCACAAGCTGTGCGGCTCGACCACCAAAACCCTGTATCACTTCCGCTCGGACATGAAGGCGGCACTGGCCGAGCTGGTCGCGGTGGACTTTCTCGAAAAGGCCCGGATCGATGACAACGACCTGGTACAGGTAAAGCGCAAGCTTCGTCGCATTGCCGCCGCAACGTGAAAGTGTCCCCAAGTGGGACACTTTTCGCCAGCCGCATATCTTGGCATTACGTCAAATAGGGAGCGCACATGAGCCTCAAAATCACCGGCACCACGATATTCAACACCGGCGGCGATGGCGTGCGCCTGGAGAACGCCCAGGACGCCGAGATCCACCAGGTGACCATCCACGATACCGGCGGCCACGGCATCGCCGTCCTCAATGACCCGAGGCCGGCACTCGGGCTGCCGGCGGCCGTCCCCAATGCGGAGGTAGCCGAGCTGCTGCGCGCCGTCATCGCCGAACTGCAGGCCGGGCGCCAACCGGACGCCGCCACCGTGGAAAAGGGCGGCGTCCGCCGCTTCCTCGACGACGCCGGGCAACTCGCCACGGTCGTCACCGCGATTCAAGGCATCGACCTGGATGCCGCGACAACGCTGCTCCAGCAGCTTCTTGGCGGCCTGTAGCCGGGCCTGAGCGCCCGGCGAATTGATCCGGGCGATCTTGCGGCCCGGCGCGCAATGTAAATTATTTTTCCGCAGGACCTGCTGGCGGCTTGGCGAGCGACTTGCGCAGCGGCCCGAGCCGCGACCGGTGCGACGCCTGCAGCTGCTCATTGGCGGCCTTGAGATCCCGACTGGTTTTCACGTGCGCCATGCGCTCGTCGGCCAGCCGATGGGTCAGATCCTTGACCTGGTCGACAGCCGCAGCCTCGCGCGCCGCCGTGGCCGCCAGATCCGCCTCCACGCGCTCGCGCGCCTTGGTTTCCCCCTCCAGCTTCGCCACGGCCACCGCCGCCGCCTGCTCGGCCGCCGTACGGCCAGTCCGCTCCTGATCGAGATCGGCGCGCACGGCCGCCAGATCCGCCTCAAGACGGGGCAGCGCTTCGAGGCGCAGCTGCGCCTTCGCCAGCTCAGTGCGCACGTCGCCTGCGGCAACACGCTCCTGCTCGGCCTCGGCGCGCGCCAGGCGCAAATCCGCCTCCAGCTGTACCTGACGCCCCAGCAGGGAAGCGTTCTCGGCTCGCATGGCCTCCAGATCCGTCTGCTGCGCCTCGATCTCGTCGGCCTGGCGCTCGTTCTCGATGCCCAGATCCGCGTTGACCTGCTTCTGCTCGGCCAGCTCGGCGCCCAGCTCCTGCTTTTGCTCGGCCACGGCCTGCGTGAGGTAGTCGACCAGGGCGCGCTGCAGCGGCGCCGGCAGCGTAACCGGCACGTCGGCGACCTTGACCTGCCCGCCCTTCCAGACGTCCAGCATGCGATTCACCGTGGCGTTGGAACCGGTGCCGAGCTTGTCGCGCACGGCGCGCACCGTGGGCTTGGTGCCGGCGGCCCGCAGTGCGTCGGCGGCGGCATTAACCTGTTCCTGCGTGATGCTTGCTTCCCGTACCATAACAATCCTTTTTGTTTCGTTACGTTATGTTATGAATGTTATGTTATGAATTGAGGGAAGGCAAGGGCAATGCGGAGGGAGAGATACAGAAAGGCGGGACGTCCGGAGTGGTTGCGATAAGAAAACTTATCGCATCAGCGCTTGCGCGCCGCACATCACAACCGTTGTAAAGGGGAGATACAACCGATCGGTTGTAGATAGGCCGCACGCCAGGGGTGGCGCGGGGAAGAATTCAGTCGTCGGCGCCTGGCTCGCGCACGTAGTGGCGGCAGGACAGCGCCGCGATGGGCGCATAGGGCACGGCGTGGATACACTCCATCCACGGGCGCGGATGGGGATACTCGTGCCGAACGCCGAACCGCAGGCGCGCGCAGCTTCGGCAGATCGAGTCCGGGATCGCGTAGGACGGCATGGGCGGGGGAGGGGGCTGGAAGCCAGTGCCGGACATAGGGCGCGGGATTTATACCTGTTTATCCATCCAGTATAAATCCCGCGCGACGGGTCGCCACTCAGAACAGCCCGACCGGCTCCAGACTGCGATCCCAGCTGTAGATGATCACCTCGCGGCGCGCCGCACCCGCGCCGCCACCGACCGTATAGGTGATGTCGAGCGACTCCATCTCGAAGCGCGCGAAGATCCGCCGGATCTCCGGATGGTCGTTCAGACTGACGATCGCCTTGCCCTGGATGCCGCCGAGCAGCTCGGCCATGCGCTCGTATTGCGCGAGCGGGAAATCCACGCCATAGCCCTCGGTTTCCCAATAGGGCGGGTCGAGATAGAACAGCGTATGCGGGCGGTCATAGCGCGCGATGCAGGCCGCCCAGTCGAGGTTTTCGATATAGGCGCTAGCCAGGCGCAAATGCGCGGCCGACAGCGTCTCCTCTAGGCGCAACAGGTTCAGACCCGGCGGCGTGGTCGTGGCCGTCCCGAAAGTTTGCCCCTCGATCTTGCCGCCGAAGCAGTTCTGCTGGAGGTAGTAGAAGCGCGCCGCGCGCTGAATATCGGTGAGCGTTTCCGGCCGCGTGTCCTTGAGCCACTGGAACACCGTGCGACTCGACAGCGCCCACTTGAACTGCCGCACGAACTCCTCCAGGTGGTGTTGCACGACGCGGTACAGGTTGACCAGCTCGCCGTTGATATCGTTGACGACTTCCACGTCGGCCGGCGGCCGCATAAAGAACAGCGCTGCGCCACCCGCGAAGACCTCCACATAGCACTTGTGCTCAGGGAAGCGGGGCAGCAGGGTATCCGCGAGGCAACGCTTGCCGCCAATCCACGGGATGATGGGATTTGCCATAAAAATGGTGAGCCTTTCACATTTGGTATGATGCGCCCGCCTCCTAGGAAGGTGGCAGGGCCTTGGCTGGCTCACTGGCATGCTCAGTGGTTCGGCGTCCGCCCGCAGCGGTGCAACGCTGCAGACGGTCGCCCTGTCTTTACTGCTGGTCCGGAACCGGAACCTTGATTAGCGCGTCGTAGCTGCGCTCGCAGGCAAGGCCGGCGATGCGGGCAGCGTCAAGAGCTGCTGCCAACTCTCCCGCTCGCGCGTCAGCCCGGCCGAGCACGTCGGCGAGCACCACGATGGGATCTCGGGTTGCCGCGCTGCCGCCGACAGCGACGGGATCGCCGGGGCTTCGACTTGCGTTGACGAGCGCGGCAACACGGGCGAGCAGCTCACGGCGGGCAGCGTCAGCACTAACAGCATCAGTGCGCGCTGCATTGGCTTGTTGGATAGCTTCATTGGCGATTTTCGTTTGTGCCGTCGTGCGGCGTTGCTCCTCAAGGCGAGCCTGATCGGTAGCCTTGACCTGATCGACCGAAGCCGACAGCGCCAGGCGCGTACGCTCCGCGTCGAATTCCTTGCTGTCGGCCCGCACCTGGTAGACCGCGCCGGCCACGAAGGCAGAAGCAGTCAGCAGGACAGCCGCCAGACATAGGCGTGCGCTGGGAATGGTCATTGCGCCTCCATGCATCGCTTGTGACGGGCCTGCTGTCGCGTCCAGACGCCCGCGCACCGCTTGTTACCCGGCGTCGAGCAGTCATAGCCCGCCGAGAACTTGTAGAGCAGAAGCGCCTTGCACGCGCCCGCGTAGTTCCCGACGAGCAGATCCTTGCGCATCGTTGAGGCGCGCCAGGTGCCGATGCCGAACTGCCCCACAAAGTCCATGTACTCGTCGAACTCGCCTTGATTGAGCGCGACGCCTGGCAGGCTGGCGGCAAAGCGCTTTTCGTCGACCGTCTGCAGGTTGCGAGCGAGGATCTCGGCGCGCTCGCGCGTGATGCGGTCACCCAACCGCACGGGACGACCATCCTCGTATCGCGTGGACCCGTGCCCGATGGTCAGCACGTCGCCTTGCGTTGGGATGACCGCATGGTCAGTGAACCCCTCGGAGGCCTTCCATGTTCCGAAGGCTGCTGCTGAAAGGGTGAGCAGCCCCACCGCGATGCGCTGCTTACTCATGGACCGTCTCCCGGAGTGCCCGCATTCTTGCGGCATGCTCCTCGGCTTCGGATTGCATGCGAGCCGCCCGCTCTTCCTCATCGCGGCGCGCTTTCTCCGCGTGGCGCTGATCCCTTCGACGCAGATAGTGGGCGTTGAGCCAGAACGTACCCAGCGCCGTGACAATGCCAAAGATGACCCCCACGTCGGTCAGCGTCAGCGATGACAGCACCGACACCACGCTGCCCGCGTATGCCCCTGCTTCGGGCGGATTGATTTGTCGCATTGATTCCCCGGAAATGAAAAAGCCCGCGCGAGGCGGGCGAAAAAAAACCGCCCGGAGGCGGTTTGTTCTTGAAATCGAAGGCTGTTACGCCGTGATGACGGCGACGCGCCTTTGCCGGAATCGGTCAACAGGGATCTCGATGACCCTGATCATCAGCGCGGACAGGATGAGCGTCGCAAGCAGGACAGCTGAGCGATGATGCTCCGTCTCACTGCCGATTAAAGGGATCAGTAGCACATGGATCAGGTACATCGGAAACGACAGATCGCCAAGCAACTTGTCTAGGCGAATTGATTTCGTGGCAGCGAATACGAACGGCATCAACAATGTCATCAGGACAAAGCCCTGCACAGCCCTAGGATCAAAGCCAAGAATTGCCGGCGCCACGCCTGGCGACCACTTATACAGAATGACCGATGCGAGCAGCACCAAAAATGCCGGCAACGCATAGGGCCGCAACACTGCCCTGCCAACGCACCGATATATCCGGTAAGAGAGAACCCCGAAGAGAAAGAAGCATATCTCCAGCGGTAGTAGTCGGTACGTCCACGGGTCGAACGAAGCACCGTAGTGCAGAGCCGTTGCCCTCAGTGCTAGCGAAACCACGATGACCGCAACGATGACCGCCGTCCGCGCCCTGAACAGGAATGGCGCCACGACATACACCGCGCACTCAAGACCGAGCGCCCAAGCTTGGGGAACCGGAGTGAAGAAGTCCAAACGACCCACCCCAGCCGCCAGCGAGTTGGCCGACCATGCCAAGCCGTCTTGTCCGATCACTAGAAAATAGCCCCAATCCAAACCGAACAGAAACAGGTTGCTGAGCGCCATGAAGGCCACCGCATCCGCCGGAAGCGTGCTAGCGCGCTCTATCCAGTTCCTGGCTGCGCCGAACGTATGGAAGACGCCTCCCCAATTCACCTCCAGAAGGCCAATGATCACCGACAGCGCGAGCACCAGCCAATATGACGGGAAGATTCTGAGAAACCGATTCCCGTAGAACAGCAGCACACCCTCACGTCCGGCCGGGTACTTCTCGCTAAGAATCAGCGAGGTGTAGAAGCCCGAGATCACGAAAAACATCTGTACCGCTGTCCTGCCGTCCATCATGTGGAAGCCATACAGCGGCCCCATGTGTGCGAAAACCACCGCGACCGCGAGCAAGAACCTGATCACCCCCAAAGCGTTGCCCCTCGTGTTTTTGTTCGGCAGCGATTATAGCGGCGCACCCACCACCACCCCTTGCCATATAGGACCAATGGTCCTACTCTATCTGCATGCGTAAGCGCACCCCGCGCGGACCTACCTCCGAAAGGAATGACATGTTTCGCCTTGCACATGCTATATGCACCGCCATCGCCCGAAGAACTCATGAAGCTGAAAACCGATCTCGGCCTATCAAGCGCCGAGATGGCACAGCTATTCGGCGTCTCCGATGGCCGCCAGTGGCGCAAATACACAGGCGGCGAACGGGAGGTCAGCCCGCAGATCCTGTTCTTCGCTATGGCCAGACTGGAACTGGACGCGGAAACAATCGCGCGCATCCTGAGCCGTATGCGCGCCGTCGGCGCACAAGTCGAATTGGATTCGCCGCAGTCTTAACCTGCCTCTCGCTGGCGGCGTGCGGCGGAGGAGAATCGATAGAGAAAGACGCCGTAGCGCCGGCCCAAGTCGCGCCAGCCCCCATTCTCGCGCCACCCCCCACTCCGGCCCAGCCCACCTACCAGATCCGGGCCGGCGCATACCAATTGCTGGGTACGCTTTTCGATGCAAAAGTCGTCGTCGAGGCAAGCTACTACGCCATCGGCCATAGCTTCGGTCTCTTCTTTGGCTGCGCAGACACACAAACCTGCCTCATCCCAGACTACCAATCAACACCACAGCAAAGCGCCGGCAAACTAGTTTTCGCAGACCGTTGCCGGTTTCCGTATGTCTTCGCCTACCAAGGCGCCACCTTCCTGGTCTGCAACAACAGCGATCCTGGTGATGGCGACATCTATCTCTACCGCTCAACTGACCTTGTGACATGGACTATCCAGAACAACGGACAGCCCATCGTTCGCCGCCAGCCTGGAACCAACTGGGCACACGTCTGGAACGTCGCAATCCTTCCTGTCGGCAATCGGTGGCACATGCTGGCCGAGTCCCATAGCACCCTTGGCCACATGGACATCGCTTACGCCTGGGCCGACCCAGCTGTCTCGATGGACTTCACGCCCAACCAAGGGCCAGTCGTGATCCCTAACGGCGGCAACCCTGAAATGATGCTGATGGACGGCAAGATGGTCGCAATACATGGCCTGTTCCGGGATCGCAGCGCCACTGATCCTTGGTACACGACCATGAGCATTGCCGATCCATCCGCCCCGGCTTCTTGGACCGTGCGGCGCGACAAGCTCATGATCGAACAGCCCGGTATCGATGTCTGCGACCCGACCTACATCGAGATCAATGGCCAAGGCCGAATCGCGGTGAGCTACGACCAGAACAAGGTGCTTGAACTGGTTGGGCCGCCCCTAACCGCGAACTAGGCTCCCGGCGCAATAAGCCACGCACGCGCCCAAATCGGCGTTCCCTCATAGAACGCGACGTATCGCGCATCGTCAGAGGCTACAACACCGAGATTCTCATAATGCTCGGAGTCCTGCAGCGAAGCGAAGACCGACACGATCTCCGCTTCGCTGGAATCACTGAACCGCACATTGATTTCTGTCATGGCAACCCCTTCAGAATTGATACCCGGAGAGCGCGACAATGTATGTCGGCGTACCGGTAGTCGTAGTGGCCTGATAGTAGATCGTCTGATCAGTGCCAATGGACAGGTTATCGAAGGGCGCATTGAATCCGCTGCCGCTTGCCGACGTCATTGCACCCTGCACTTGCTTCAACCCAGATCCATTGGAATCCGACGCCACCGACAGCACAGTTGATTGGGACGATGCCGCGGTGTTCCCGACGCTAATGGTTCCGGATACAGACCTCGCACCCTTCGGAACAATCGACGAAATCCCCAGCGAAGTGAACGCGCCAGCCGGAGTATTTGTGCTCAGCGCAGTCACCGCAGGGAACGAGACCTGACGATCGATCAACAGCCCAGCCTTGAACTTACCAGCTCCATCCGTAGGCCACAGACCAATCAACGCGGATGCGGTGTAACCCCCCGGCAGGTTCGCCCCGCCATAGACATTCGTCGCCGCTACCGCCGTCGCATTTTGGGCAATGATCCCAGATGCCCCTGTTGTTGGGTTAAAGACTGCGTACAGCGCGACAAATCCACTGTTCGGTGGAGCGCCGGCATCCATGCCTCCGACCCCCGTCGCGGCGAGGTTGATCGTTTTGTTGAAGCCGGGCAATCGATAGTGCTTTCCACCCAGCGCACTTGCGACAACAACCTGATCCGCCGTGAATGTCGCCGATGCTGCCGCCGCCGGCACACTCATCTTGGCGTTTCGCACCAGCCCGACAATCGGCGCAGACAGAATCTGAATCCCCGCGAGAAGCTGGTCCTGCTTGGTTTCGTCGGCCAGAAGGCCCGCCGCCGACTGGACGTTGAGCACCTCGCTAGTGATGTCGTTTCCCCATTTCGCAGGAATCAGCGAACCCACCTGGCCGGTACCTTGATCCTCGTCCGCAAACTTGCCATTGATCAATCCGATGTTCGGAACGCTCTTTGGAAAATCCATCCTCACCCCTCGTAGTTAAAGAGAACGATCGTGTGCGCTGGCGCGTAGCGTTTCACCAGACACTCGACCCCCTCGGCTTGATTCACCCCGAACCGTTCACCCCATTGCGTTACACCCCAGCGCCGCCCGCCTTCGACACGACGCCCGAGATTCACGGTCCAGAAAAACTGCTGACCCCATGTCCCGAACCTTGCACGACCGAATCGAGACCGACCAAAGCGCGGCGCGCGATGCTCGGTGATCGTTGCATTGCGGTAGCCTTGCTCCCACAACACCGACAGAAAATAGGGAATGCTCTGACCGCCGATTGCCACGTGCCGGGTCCGGACAGCCTTTCGCCGGTCTTCGAATGTTGGCGTCGCGCCCATGCACGGATCCGGCAGGCCCATGACGCGCTCCCACTCGGGCACCAGCTCGCGGACCGTGAGCGGATCCGCCTCGTCGATCATGTCGCTTACCCTCGCGTCAACGCGCGCAAACTCTGGCGCAAAGCCAGCCAGCAGCGCATGAATCGCCGGCGCCTGGTCGGGTTCCCATGCCGGCCCCGGCGGCAGCAGCGCGACCAGCTGCTGCGTGTAATCCGCCTCCGTCCTCACAGCCATGCGATACCCCCAAAGGTAGGCATTTCGTTAGGCGCAAGAACAACGTTTCCGGCGGGAGCTACCAGCTGGTGATCGGTTTCCCCCGGCGACCCGCTGATCGCTGCGCCGAGATGCGTCCAGATGACCGTGACACCGAGATCACCCTCCCGCTTGAGGAGATCCCGCAGATCGCTCTCGATCCCCGCGCGGATCTGCGTAGTATCTGGATATGCCTTGATCTGGAACGCAAGCGGGTGAGCCAACGGCGCGAGCACGTAAAGCTCCGCCGTGACCGGACGAGTCGCCTCAATGGCTGCCTTCACCTGATCAAGCACGACTTGCGCGGGAATTGGATTGGCATCGTTATCGCGGACAACGAACAGCCCGACGGTGCCAGGACCCATGTAGTTGCGAATACACCAGGCGCGCGTAATGCCGTATCCAGCATCAAGCGCCCATGTCACGTAGTCGTCAGCCGCCCCGCCCTGCGGGACGTAGCGATAGGAGCGGATCACCCTCGATCGCAGAGTCTCGATCGATTCTTGGTCTGTTCCGCCGCTGATGCCACCAGCCCCCACGATGCCGGAGTACTCCACACCTTGCACCGGAGACACCAGCTCAATGGCAGCGGCTTCATCGACATCACCAACGCGCCCAGGATCGATGGCGGAAACAGTGATGGTGGCCGTTGTGCCGACGAACTCCACGGCAGCCGAGACTGCATAGCGGCGGCCGTCCTGCACCTGCAGGATCGTTCCGGCATCGATCACCGCTGTGGGCGTGCCTTTCATCACCACCGGCCCGGTAGATGCCACCGCCTCGCCGCGCGGCGTTTTTAGCCGCAGCTTGGCGATGCGCAGCAGCATGTCCTCATCACAGGAGTCTGGGAGGATCTGATCGGCCCCCCACTTGATGTGACCATGCAGGCCGGATGTTGCGCCGGCATGCACGCGCGCCATCACCACCTGATCGGAGCGCCGCAGCGTATCGAGAGACTTGGCTGCCAGATCCGCGTCGGCTCGCTGCACCAGCTGCGGAAGTGTCGGAGTCTTAAATGCCATGCTGTACCTGCCAAATGTCGTCGAAGTTGAACGGCGGTAGCGGGCCGCCGCCGTCGGTGAGCGTCACAACCATGTCGACGCGCGTAAGATTTCCTCTCGTCAATTGGATCTCGACCGTTCGCACCAGATCGTCGTCGATCATCCATTGCAGCGCCTCGCGTGCGTACGCCTCGGCCTGGCGCAGAACCTCGGGCGTAACCGTCTTGCGGCGCAGCAGCCAAAGGCGCGAACCGAGCTTGTCGCCGTCGACGGCCGGGAAGGTGTCACCCCACCAGCCCATGCGCTGCTCGCCGTCGACATCGTCATCCGGCTCGGCGCGACGCCAGCTGAAAAGGCTGATCTCGACAGCGCGATAGAGCAGCGCCTGCTGCGCGGTGAGCGTCATAGCCGCATCTCCCCTGTGAGCACGCCGGTTTCATCGTGCTTGTGATGCAGAACGGGCTTGCCGTTGATCTCCACGTCGACCGAAGCCTTGAGCTTGCCGCCGGCCTCGATGTCATGTGGCGTCGTGACCTTTGGCGCATTCAGCTCGATCAGATCCTCGGCGATGACTCGGAACGTGCCGGTTGTCAGCTCGGCGATCTTTCCGTTCTTGAGCACCAGCGACTGCCCCTCGTGCGTGAAGATCGCCACCTCGCCCGGCTGAAGGCCCGTCAGGCGAACGCGGCGATCGGTGACCATGAACGCCACCCCGTGCGAGCGATCGCCGCCCAGAAATGCCACCAGCGCCTCGGCGCCTTCCATCGGGCAGCTGGTGAAACCGTAGTGCTCGAAGTGTTCGACGTTGTCTTTGACCTCGCGCGCCGTGAGGCGCAGCTGCAACGTCTGCAGCTTGCGGCTGGCGTTGGCGAGCACCACCGAGCCGCGCGCGATCATTCCGGTAACAAACTGGTTCGCTGTCATTTGTTCTTTTCCCAATCGGCGGGCAACAGGTACTCGAAATCGTCCTTGCCCTTGCCTGTCTTGTCGCGCTTGCGGCGTTTGGTCGGATCCGGCGGCTCGGCCTCGAAGCCATCCGGCGGCGCCACGGTGAGCTTTGCCTTGGTGCCCGCCTGGTTGCTCAGGCTGTATTCGATTTCCGTGATCAGCAGATCCCGGTCGAACCCGATCAACGGATCCACCACGCGCACGATCTGGTTGTGCCGCCAGAGCGCGCCGTTTGACTGGCGCCACCCCTGCACCTCGTAGGTTGTCTGCAGCGCCTTGCTAATCCGGTTCTCGCGCTCCCATGCGACCCGCTGGCGCGCAAGCTCCGGCGTCAGCTGCCCGCGCTCGTGCAGCACCAGCACTCGCTTGCGCTGGATCCTGTTGTCGGCGGCACGCGCCTCGACTTCGCTGGCCGCCAGCCCGAAGACCTCATCCGAGCCGGCGCGTTGCCCCTTGCTGACGTATTCGGAAAACACGTTTGCAAAGTCCAGCGGCGCGTCACCGCTGATCAGGTTGACACCACGCTCAAGCCGGTCGACCGCCCGGCCCGCACTGCCAGGCCTGGCGATCACGAGCCGCCCCTGCGCGTCGTCGGTCGAAAGCAGCCGCGACAGCCGCAGAAGCCGGTCGATCGACTGGAACGCCGTTTCGCCTGGCTGGATCGTGTGATCGGCGACAGCTGTATTGGCCTGCAGCTCACTGAGCACCGAGATCCCGAACGGAGACGCGAGCGCCTGCACGATCCGATGCACGCTTTGGTTGCGCCACTGCCCCGGCGAGTTGTCGGCGCCACAGTCAACCAGATCGCCGGGCAGGGAACGGCCGGAGATAGCCGTGGAGATCTCCTGCGCGCCCCAACGCACCGGCGTAGCGTCCACCCAGCCAGTCAGCACCAGCTCGCTGCCAATCCGCAGCTCACAGCGATCGCCCTGCCGAATCTGGCGAGGACGCTCACCGCCGCCAGGCCATTTCCACGTGATGCCGACGGAGAATGACCGCGCCTGGCGCTCGATGCCAGCCGAGATCCGGACATCCTTCCAGCCGCCGTAATCCATCCCGTTGACGGTCAGTGTTACCTCGCTCGCGTCGCTCATTTCATAGCCACCTGCAAAGGCGCCGCCGGCAAGAAACCGGGATGCGACGCGCGGTTACGCACCACGATCTCGTCGGCCCGCGTGGCGTCGCCATAGCGGGCGTAGGCCAGCACCAGCGCCGGCACCGGCTGACCGGGAGTGACGGTTGTTAGTCGTGCCGCCGGCCGCGCGACGGTCGCCAGGTGCCGCGACACCTGAATGCGCGCATCGGTGAGCAGCTGGTAATGCCACTGCGGCGCAGCTTGCGCCTGCTGCCACATGGTTTCTGCGATCTCCTCGCGCACCTCCAGCACGTCGTCAGCGACCGGGATCTCCGGCCGCTCAATCGGCTGCAGCACCTGCACATCGACAGACGGCGCACTTGGCAGCGGCGCCGGCACCGCCGCCACCGGCATCTCGCCGACTTCCTTGACGGTGTCGGCGATCAGCAGATCCTGCGCGAGCGTCACGAGGGCGCCGTGGGCCGCCGCCGCCGCCTCACCTTGCGGCGGCGGAATTGCGGCCAGCGACGACACCGTTGACGATTTGCCGAATAGGTTGGCGAGACCACCGCCAAAGCCGTCGAATGCATGAAAGGCGCCCGGCGTGCTCGCCAGCACCCCACGGATCAGGCCAGTCAGCTCGGCCGGCGCGTTGAGCACCAGGCTAGATAGGTTCTGCGCCGTTCCGATCACGCCGACGAGCGGCGCCGCATACTGCGACAACGCATCGAAGGCGCCGCCAGCCGCCTTCTGCAACTGCGCGACCGTGGCCTGCGAGGTGTTGACCAGCGCCATAGCGCCCTCGAACCGGGTCAGCGCCCCCTCGGCCAGCGCCCCGCCGGCGGCAGACGCTGCTTTCCCGGTGTTGACCTTG